>CAUPEV010000038.1:0-29907 GCA_963510335.1 uncultured Roseateles sp. | reverse complement strand
GGTGTGCTGCGATGCGCGCGGTAGGTGAGCTGGTAGCAGTGGTAGAAAAAATCCCAGTCGGCCTCAAGAATTTGCTCTCCTTGGCGCACCTCGAATTGGATCTCGGCCTCGCGTACGCGCCGCTGCTCTTGCTGAATCTTCTTGCGTTTGTCGCGCTGCAAGGAGGCGAGAAAGTTCTCGAACGAGGTGTAGGGCAGGGGGGATTGGTTTTGCCAGTGAAATTGAACTCCATCGCGCTGCATCCAGCCCTGTGCTTGCGCTGCAATCAAATCTGCAGAGTCGCCAAACAATAGATGGGCCGAACTCAGCCCCTGCTTTTCCGCCAAAGCCTGCAGACCCTGCATCAACAAGCCGCGAGCCTCGGCATTGATGGCCAGCAAACGGCTGCCGGGCACCGGTGTGAAAGGCACGGCCACCAGCAGCTTGGGGTAGTAGTTGAGGCCATGTCTTTGGTAGGCGTCGGCCCAGGCCCAATCAAACACATATTCACCATAGGAGTGACTCTTCAGATAGGCTGGGCAGGCTGCCAGCAGGTGGTCCTGCTGCCCGTTTTTTTGCCATAGGCTGATAAATTGCGCTTGCCAGCCACTGGCGGCGATGGCGCTTCCTGACTCTTGCAAAGCGCTCAAGTATTCCAGCCGCATAAAGGGCGTTGCCTGCGCTTGTACTGCAAGCAAGGCGTTCCACTCTGCCAGCGGCAGCTGGTTCGGGGCATCATGCACGCGGATGACATAATCAGCCGACCCTGTTTTCATCTGCACTCCATCCGCATTTCATCTGTGAAATCCATGTCTGTGATCGTCGCGCTCGCGCAAATAAATGTCACCGTGGGTGATCTTGAAGGCAATGCAAAAAAGATCGTCGAATTTGGGCGACGCGCCCATGCCGCCGGTGCCCAACTGCTGCTGACGCCCGAACTGAGCTTGTGCGGCTATCCGCCTGAAGACCTGCTTTTGCGCCCCGCATTTATGCAGGCCTGCGACGCAGCCTTACAGCGCATTGCGACGGATTTGGCTGACTGCAAAGGATTCACAGTCGTGGTCGGTCATCCGTTTCAACAATCTGGGCAGCGCGATCTTAGGTCCAAGAGCCGATCCGTGCCGGCGCGCTTCAATGCGGCCTCGGTGTTGCAAGGGGGTCAAGTCTTGCTAACCTATTGCAAGCGCGAGTTGCCCAACTATCAAGTCTTTGACGAGCGCCGCTACTTTGTCTCAGGGCGCGATGCCGGCGAGGCGGCAGGGGTGTTTGAAGTTGGCGGCCTGCGTTTCGGTTTGAATATTTGTGAAGACGCTTGGTTTGACGAACCGGCGCGCGCGGCCAAAGCGGCGGGCGCGCAGGTCTTGTGCGTGCTGAACGCCTCGCCATTTCATGTCGGCAAGGCCGAGGAGCGCGAGCAGCGCATGGCCGAGCGCGCGCGCGATGTGGGGATGCCGCTGCTCTATGCCCATCTGGTCGGCGGGCAAGACGAGGTGGTGTTTGACGGTGCGTCTTTTGCACTCAGCGCGAACGGCGAGTTAGCTGCGCGGGCGCCATTCTTTGAGGAAGCGCTGACGCTGCTTGAACTCGACGCAGCGGGTGAGGTCAAGGGGCAGGTCTTGCCCTTGCCGAGTTTGGAGGCGCAGGTTTGGGGAGCACTGGTCACCGGTGTGCGCGACTATGTGGGCAAGAACGGTTTCCCTGGCGTCTTGCTGGGCCTGTCTGGCGGCATTGATTCGGCCTTGGTGCTGGCGATCGCGGTTGACGCCTTGGGGGCAGACAAAGTGCGCACGGTGATGATGCCGTCGCCCTACACGGCCGACATCTCCTGGATCGATGCACGTGACATGGCCGAACGGCTGGGTGTGCGCTATGACGAAAAGTCGATCTCGCCGATGTTCGACGCGTTCAATGCGTCCTTGGCCGATGAGTTCAAGGGTTTGGCGCTGGACGCGACCGAAGAGAATATTCAGGCTCGCATCCGTGGCACCTTGCTGATGGCTTTGTCCAATAAATTCGGTTCTATCGTGCTGACCACCGGCAACAAGAGCGAGATGGCGACCGGATACTGCACGCTGTATGGCGATATGGCCGGCGGCTTTGCGGTGATCAAGGACGTCGCCAAAACCTTGGTTTTTCAGCTGGCCCGGTGGCGCAATGAGCAAGCCACCATGCGGCTCGACGGCAGTGTGCTGACGACAGCGCCCATCATTCCTGAGCGCATCATCACGCGCCCCCCGTCGGCCGAACTGAGGCCGGACCAGAAGGACCAGGACAGCCTGCCGCCTTACGAGGTCTTGGACGCGATTCTTTCTCGCTATATGGAGGAGGATCAATCCTTGGCCGAGATCGTGGCGGCCGGCTTTGATGCGGCCGATGTTGAGCGGGTTACGCGCCTGATCAAAATCAATGAATACAAGCGCCGCCAAGCGCCAATTGGCATACGCATCACGCACCGCGCTTTCGGGCGCGACTGGCGCTATCCGATTACTTCCAAGTTCCGTGCTTAAATAAAGTCAACCTCACCTGTTTTGGAACTCCACACCATGAAGCAAATCACCGCCATCATCAAGCCCTTCAAGCTGGACGAAGTCCGCGAGTCACTGGCCGAGGTGGGTGCGTCGGGTTTGACCGTCACTGAGGTCAAGGGCTTTGGTCGCCAAAAAGGCCATACCGAGCTCTACCGTGGCGCCGAGTATGTGGTCGACTTCTTGCCCAAGGTGAAGGTTGAGGTGGTGGTCAAGGATGAAGATGTCGAGCGCTGCATCGACGCGATCCTGAAGGCCGCCAAGACCGGCAAAATTGGCGACGGCAAGATTTTCGTCACGCCGGTGGAGCAGGTGGTGCGTATTCGCACCGGCGAGACCGACGAAGAGGCGGTTTGAAAAAAAGCTCGCGCTCAGACCATCAGGCGCTGCCACAGCGCCGCAGCCCAGATCCCGGCGCTCAGTATCAGCGATAGCAATACTGCCGCGCTGGCCAAGTCCTTGGCGCGCTTGGACAGATCGTGCAACTCGAATGAGACCCGGTCAATCGCAGCCTCAATGCCAGAGTTCAGCAACTCGACAATCAGCACGAGCATCAAAGATCCCAGCAGCAACGCAGTTTGCACCCAGCCTTCACCCACCCAGAAGGCCAGCGGCGTGGCAACGATGAGCAGCCAAACTTCTTGCCGGAAGGCGCTTTCTCCGGTGTACGCTGCGCGCAGCCCGGCCAAGGAATAGCCGGTCGCATGCAGGATGCGGCTCAGACCGGTTTTGCCTTTGTAGGGGTTGCTCATCGTTTGACCGGTTTTTGTGTAATCAGTTGCGTGCCACTGAGCACATCGTGCAGAAATTGCCGGCTAGGGTGCAAGCGGCTCAGCAAGGCGTAGGCAACAACGCCCGCAGTCAAGATGACAAAGGTGGCTGCCGTGCTGCGCAAGCCTAGCATCCACACGCTCAGCAATGCGGGCGCGAACCAGAGCCAACTCAGGCAGTAGCGAAGCAAGGCTCGCGGGCGACTCAAGGGCTGACCATGCAGGTCAACGAGGCGTATATGCCAGGCCTTCATGGCCACGGTCTGGCCACCGCGCGTCCAGAACCAAGCGAAATAGATGCCCAGCACGATGAACAAAACAGCTTGCAAGGCATGTTGGCCCTTCAGCGCGTGACGTTGCTGCGTCAAAGTGCCAAACAAGAAGGCGGTGGCAAACACGACCCCGAACAGCACCACGCCCTCGTAGATAAAGGCGGCCATGCGCCGTTTCAGACTTGGCCGCTCTTGGCTCTCTTCCGTCATGGCGCCGAAGCGCCGGGCTGTGGGCGTTTAGGTAGCAAGGTTTTGCTGTCAACCAAATCAGGGTTGGCCAGCACCTTGGTGTGGCCGGCCTTTTGGTGCGCGGGCACCAGCTTGTTTTGGGTCATCAGGACTGTAGTTGCGCCTGGTTTGGCCTGGAGCAAAGACGGAGCCACTGCTTGAGGGGCTAGGTTCGATGCCGCGCCAGGTACTAGATTGGACTTTGCCAGCGCCGTGCTGCTGGTTTTGCTGGCATCGCTGCTTCCTGCCGCTTTGTTTGCCTGCTTTTCTAGCTTCTTGGCGGCCTTGTCTGCGAGCTGCTGGCGCTGCTCCTGGGGTAGCGCTTGATAGGCCTCCCACTTGGCTTGGCGCTCAACGGCGTTGATTTTCTTGGCGCCCTGAAAACTCAAGCGCGCTTGCTGACGCTCGGCCGGGCTCAATCTGGCCCATTCACGCATGCGTTCCTGCGCACGGGCCTGCTCCTCGGCTGGTAGGGCGGAAAAACGCGTCGCTACTTCCAGCCATTGACTCTTGCGGGCGGCGTCTAGCGAATCCCAGTCTTGCTCCAGCGGCAGCAGAATCGCCTTTTGCGCAGGATTCAGCCGAGCCCAAGTCGGTGCGGGCAACATGGCATTGGGCGCGGCGATCTTGCTCGGAGCAAGGCGTTGCAGTGATTCGACAGCCGTCGGCGCCGAAGCCGGACTGTTCGCCACCAACGCTGCACTGCTGGCGGTGCTGTCTGCAGGTGCTGGGGTTTGTGCGCAGGCCAGTTCACTGACGAACAAGGCAGACGCCGCAATCAGCAAGCCGAGGCGCAGTGAATTGCGGCATTTTGAAAAAGGCAAGTCGACCAATCTTTTCATAGGCATGAAGTCATTGCTCTTCTTGCTCATCGCTCAAATATTCTTTGAAGCCGGGGTCGCCATAGGCAGCTGGTGGCAATTTGTCTGACAGCAGACCGGTGTCAACTTCAGCCGCGGCCAAAATCTGCTCGTACCACTGACTGTGCTGAATCATCACGAGGCCAAAGACCAGCAGGATCAGCGGCAGCAGGGAAGTCAGCTTCAACCAGCGCGGGGATTCGGAGCCGCGCCCCAAACTCAGGGCAGAGCCCGAGCGCACGACCGCAGTTGACGACGCAGTTTGTGCCTGAGCTGCGCGGGCGCTGCGGGCTTTCAACAGCGCTTGCTCGCGCGCAAAGCTGAGGCGCTCGGCAACGTTGGCGGGCAAGGTCTGCGCCTGCTCGTTCAAGCCGGCAGCGACGCGCAGGCCAAAGCGGGCGACGCGCGCGTCCTCATTGGATGCTTGATCCATTCCGAATTGCGACTTGTTCATAAAGTAATCCCCTTGGCCTTCAGCGATTTTGCCAATGCATGCGTGGCGCGGGAGCAGTGCGTTTTCACGCTGCCTTCCGAGCAACCCATGACGATCGCGGTTTCAGCGACATCCATTTCCTCCCAGTAACGCAGCAGGAAGGCTTCCCGTTGACGTGCGGGCAATTCAGCCACTTCGGCGTCGATGGCTTGCAAGATTTGGCCCCTGGAAACCTCATCGGCAGCACTTAATGCGCCCAGTGTGCCTTCTTGCGCTTCAAGCACCTCAAGCAGGTTGAAATCGCCATCCGGATCGCTGGACTCAAAGTCCGACATATTTTGCATGACCGCATTGCGAGTCTTCTTGCGACGGAAATAATCCATCGTCGCGTTCGACAAGATGCGCTGAAACAACAGCGGCAACTCGGCCGCCGGCCGGTCGAAATATTTTTCCGCCAGCTTGATCATGGCGTCTTGCACGATGTCCAGGGCCGCGTCATCGTCGCGCACCATATAAGCGGTGCGCTTGAAGGCGCGCCGGTCGACGGCACGCAGGAAATCATTGAGTTCTTTGTCGGTGGCCAAGGAGAGGAGAGGGACTGAACCCGATGCTGGCAAAACAGCGCGAAGTATCGCATTGCGAGAGCGTTCTCTATTCGCCGAGTCGGTTTGGCCTCAAGTCCAGTGCATAATGCTGCTTCGCACAAAGAAAATTCTGGTCTTCAGCTGGCAGCCCGACCGGGGCACCACCTTTTTGATCGCGCAGGTTCCGAGTCCGCCTCACGAGGGCACGAGTAGGAACACCAATGGTTTTTCGTTAGAGAAATTCACAAAGGTTCTAAATGGATATGTCAAGCGCGGATGTCAAGCGTGCCGGTTCGGCACCGCTAAATTCCCAAACACAAAATTCTTCCTCCGAGCTGAACGGCTCCGAGATTCTGGTTCGCTGCCTGCAGGCCGAAGGTGTTCAATACCTTTGGGGCTATCCGGGTGGCGCGGTGCTGTATATCTACGACGCACTGTACAAACAAGAGACCATTCAGCATGTGCTGGTGCGTCACGAGCAGGCCGCCGTGCATGCCGCTGACGGCTACGCCCGCGCCACAGGTGATGTAGGCGTCGCCCTCGTCACCTCCGGACCCGGCGTCACCAATGCCGTCACCGGCATCGCCACCGCCTATATGGACTCGATCCCGATGGTGATCGTGACCGGGCAGGTGCCCACGCCGGCGATTGGCCTCGACGCCTTCCAGGAATGCGATACCGTCGGCATCACCCGCCCGATCGTCAAGCACAACTTCCTGGTCAAGGATGTGCGCGACCTGGCGATGACGATGAAAAAGGCCTTCCACATCGCCCGCACCGGCCGCCCCGGCCCGGTGGTGGTGGACATCCCCAAGGATGTCTCGATGGCCAAGTTGGGCAGCACGTTCGAGTACCCCAAGCATGTGGAAATGCGCTCCTACAACCCGGCGCGCAAGGGCCATACCGGCCAGATCCGCAAGGCGGTGCAATTGCTCTTGCAGGCCAAGCGGCCCTACATCTATTCGGGCGGCGGCGTCATCTTGGGCGAGGCCTCGGCCGAGCTGCGCGAGTTGACCAATCTGCTCGGCTACCCCTGCACCAACACCTTGATGGGCCTGGGCGCGATTGCCGCCAGCGACCCCAAGTTCCTCGGCATGCTGGGCATGCACGGCACTTACGAGGCGAATATGACCATGCAGCACTGCGATGTGCTGCTGGCCGTGGGCGCGCGTTTTGATGACCGTGTGATCGGCAACCCCAAGCATTTCGCCCAAGTGGAGCGCAAGATCATCCATGTGGACATCGACCCTTCGTCGATCTCCAAGCGGGTGCGGGTCGATATCCCCATCGTCGGCGATGTGAAAGACGTGCTGCAGGAATTGATCTTCCAGATCAAGGAAGCACAGGCCAAGCCGGATGCGGCATCCATCAACGCCTGGTGGAGCCAGATCAATGAATGGCGCCGCCGCGAGTGTCTGGTCTACAAGACCTCAAGCGATGTGATCAAGCCGCAGATGGTGGTCGAAACCCTGTGGAAGTTGACCAAGGACAGCGACGCCTACATCACATCGGACGTCGGCCAGCACCAGATGTGGGCCGCGCAGTTCTACCGCTTTGAGCAGCCGCGCCGCTGGATCAACTCCGGCGGTCTGGGCACCATGGGCGTGGGCTTGCCCTACGCGATGGGCATCAAGATGGCGCGACCCAAGGCAGATGTGTTTTGCATCACCGGCGACGGCTCGATCCAGATGAATATTCAGGAACTCTCGACCTGCAAGCAGTACGAGACACCGGTGAAGATCTTGTCGCTGAACAACCGCTATCTGGGCATGGTGCGGCAGTGGCAGGAGCTGGACTACGGCAAGCGCTACTCGCACAGCTATATGGAAGCGCTGCCCGATTTCGTCAAGCTGGCCGAGGCCTATGGCCATATCGGTCTGGTGGTCGAGCAGCCCGGTGATGTCGAAGGCGCGCTGCGCGAAGCGATCCGCCTGAAGGACCGCACGGTCTTTCTGGACATCCGCACCGATCCGACCGAGAACGTCTGGCCCATGGTTCAGACGGGCAAGGGCATCTCGGAAATGCGCCTGGGGTCCGAAGACCTTTGAGTTGACCAAGCATGGCCGGGGCCGTTGCGTTACCGCGCGCGGTCGGTGGCCTTGTGAAGTCGGCAAGAAGTCGTACCCACTCCCTTAAATCGAATAGCGTGGCCAAGAACCGTCAGTTACCGCTGCCGGTTTGAAGAGCGCGAAGGACGAGAAAAATGAAGCACATCATTGCATTGCTGATCGAGAACGAGCCGGGCGCGCTGTCGCGTGTGGTGGCGCTGTTCTCGGCCCGTGGCTACAACATCGAGAGCCTGACCGTGGCGCCGACCGAGGACCCCTCGCTGTCGCGCATGACCATCGTCACCACCGGCTCGGACGAAGTGATCGAGCAGATCACCAAGCATCTGAACCGCCTGATTGAGGTGGTCAAGGTGGTTGATCTGACCGAAGGCAATTACACCGAGCGCGAACTGATGCTGATCAAGGTTCGCGCCGTCGGCAAGGAGCGCGAAGAAATGAAGCGCACCGCCGATATCTTCCGCGGCCGCATCATCGATGTGACCGAGAAGACCTACACCATCGAGTTGACCGGAGATTCATCCAAGCTGGATGCCTTCATCGATTCGATCGACCGGGCTTCGATTTTGGAGACGGTGCGCACCGGCACCAGCGGCATCGGCCGCGGCGAGCGAATCCTCAGAGTCTGATGACCCTCCCCCGAAGCGCTTCGCGCTCCCCCTCGAGGGGGCGAACCCAGCGGCCCGGCAAAGCCGGTTCCACGGGTTCCGCTTGGATAGACCGTGTAGCGTGACGAAGCGGCTGCACAAATTGACTGATCAATTTACTAATTTTTCCTGGAGCACGATATGAACGTTTTTTATGACAAGGACGCTGACCTGAGCCTGATCAAGGGCAAGAACGTCACCATCATCGGCTACGGCTCACAAGGCCATGCCCACGCACTGAACCTGAACGACAGCGGCTGCAAAGTGACCGTCGGTCTGCGCCGTAGCGGCGCGTCCTGGGCCAAGGCCGAGAATGCCGGCTTGAAAGTTGCCGAAATCGCCGACGCCGTCAAGGCCGCCGACGTGGTGATGATCTTGCTGCCCGACGAGCAAATCGCCGAGGTCTACAAAAACGAAGTCGAGCCCAATATCAAGCAAGGCGCTTCGCTGGCCTTCGCTCACGGCTTCAATGTCCATTACGGTCAAGTCACACCGCGCGCCGACCTGGACGTCTGGATGGTTGCTCCCAAGGCCCCTGGCCACACCGTGCGCGGCACCTATGCCCAGGGCGGCGGCGTGCCACACCTGATCGCCGTCTACGCCGACAAGTCGGGCAAGGCGCGTGATCTGGCCCTGAGCTACGCCTCGGCCAATGGCGGCGGCAAGGCCGGCATCATCGAAACCAATTTCCGTGAAGAAACCGAAACCGACTTGTTCGGCGAGCAGGCCGTGTTGTGCGGCGGCGCGGTGGAGCTGATCAAGGCCGGTTTCGAGACGCTGACCGAAGCCGGTTACGCGCCCGAGATGGCTTACTTCGAGTGCTTGCATGAGTTGAAGCTGATTGTTGATCTGATCTATGAAGGCGGCATCGCCAACATGAATTACTCGATCTCCAATAACGCCGAGTATGGTGAGTATGTGACCGGCCCCAAGGTCGTCACCTCCGCCACCAAGGACGCGATGCGCCAATGCCTGAAGGACATCCAGACCGGCGAATACGCGAAGAGCTTCATCCTTGAGAACAAGGCCGGCGCACCAACGCTGTTGAGCCGCCGTCGCCTGACCGCTGAGCATCCGATCGAGCAAGTCGGCGAGAAGCTGCGCGCGATGATGCCTTGGATCAAGGCAAACCGTCTGGTTGATCAGTCGAAGAACTGAGTCAGGACCGAGGACGGTGCCTTCGCACCGTCTGACGCCTGACGAAGGACCACGCGTCTGCAAGCGCGTGGGCTGATTGCTCCATATGAGTTTTGAAAGCCGCGTTGTCTGAGTGCCGCGCGGCTTTTTCCGTTGGCTGTCTGCTGTATCCTTTCGCCCATGACTGATCTCAAGAAAAAGACCCAGACCGACTTGCCGGACGATGACGAAGACGGCACGCCGGAGTTGCCACGACCGCGCCGCAAAGGCATTTATGTCCTGCCCAACGCGATCACGCTGGCGGCGCTGTTCTCGGGCTTCTACGCCATTGTGATGGCGATGAATGGCCGCTTCGAGGTGGCTTGCATCGCGATCTTCTGCTCCGCCGTGCTGGACAGCCTGGACGGCCGCGTGGCCCGCATGACGAATGCGCAAAGCGCCTTCGGTGAGCAGATGGACAGCCTCTCGGACATGGTCAGCTTTGGCGCCGCGCCGGCGCTGATCGTCTATATCTGGGCCTTCAAGGACATGGGTAAGCTGGGGTGGATCCCGAGCTTTGTCTATATCGCCGGGGCGGCACTGCGGCTGGCGCGTTTCAACGTCAATATCGGCGTGGTCGACAAGCGCTTTTTCCAGGGCCTGCCCAGTCCGGCCGCTGCGGCGATTGTGATCGGCATGATCTGGGCCTTTGATGACTACGGCTTCAAGCAGGTGACGGGGATACCTTGGGTGGTCTGGACCACCTTCGGCCTGACCCTGTTCGCCGGCCTGTCGATGGTCACCAATGCGCCGTTTTACAGCTTCAAGGTCGTCGGGGCCCGGCGTACCGTGCCTTTTGTGGTGCTGGTCGCGATTGCCCTGGCCATCGTGCTGATCAGTCAGAACCCGCCGCTGGGTCTGTTTTTGATCTTCTGTGCCTATGGACTGTCGGGTTATGTGATCTATTTTTTGCGCAAGGCCAAGGGCCGGCCGGTCAGCATGATTGCCACCTCGACCGATGATCCCGATGAGCAGGGGCTGCACCGCTGATTTGTCATGCTATATTTAACTCATGACCTCTGCCCACACGATCACGCTGCTACTACTAGGACCCCCACGGGTTCGCTGATCGCGCACGTCTAACGTCAGATCTCCTCGGCCCGTATGCAAGTAGCAACGGGCCGTTTCTTTTTGCTGTCCCGCTGCTTGCAACATAGACAAATGGAAGCCCTTATGTTGAAGCAACCGAACACCAAATATCGCGCCTTCGCGCCAATCGGCTTGAGCGACCGCCGCTGGCCCGACGCCGTGCTGCAGGAGGCGCCGATCTGGCTGAGTACCGATCTGCGCGATGGCAATCAGGCGCTGATCGAGCCCATGGACTTGGCGCGCAAGCTGCGCATGTTCCAGATGCTGGTGAAGATCGGTTTCAAGGAAATCGAGATCGGTTTCCCCTCGGCGTCGCAGACCGAGTTCGACTTCCTGCGCTTGCTGATCGAAGGCGGCCACATCCCCGATGACGTGACAATTCAGGTGCTGACGCAGGCTCGCGAGCATCTGATTGCGCGCACCTTCGAGTCGCTGCAGGGCGCCAAGCGGGTGATCGTGCACCTTTACAACGCAGTGGCGCCGGTGATGCGGCGGGTGGTGCTAGGCCTGGACGAAGATGGCATCGTCGCGCTGGCGACCGCGCAAGCCCGTTTGATCCAGCAGTTTGCCGCCCAGCAGCCGGACACCGACTGGCGCTTCGAGTATTCGCCCGAGATGTTTTCCGGCGCCGAGCTGGCCTTCAGCAAGCGCGTGGTCGATGCGGTGACCGAAGTATGGCAACCTACGCCCGAGCGGACCTGCATCATCAATCTGCCGGCCACGGTCGAGCATTCGACGCCCAATATCTTTGCCGACATGATCGAGTGGATGCACCGCCATATCGAGCGGCGCGACTGCGTTATTTTGTCCGTGCATCCTCATAACGACCGCGGCACCGGCACGGCGGCCGGAGAGTTCGCGCTGATGGCCGGGGCCGACCGCATCGAAGGTTGTCTGTTCGGCAATGGCGAGCGCACCGGCAACGTCGATCTGGTCAATATCGCCCTGAATCTCTACACCCAGGGCATCCATCCGGGCCTTGATTTTTCGGATATCGATGAGGTCAGGCGCTGCGTCGAGCATTGCAATCAGATGCCGGTACACCCCCGTCACCCCTACGTCGGCGACTTGGTCTACACCTCCTTCTCGGGCTCGCATCAGGACGCGATCCGCAAGGCTTTCGCCGTTAGGCAAGACGGTGATGTCTGGGAAATGCCCTATCTGCCTATCGACCCCAAGGACCTGGGGCGCAGCTATGACGCGGTGATCCGCGTCAACAGCCAATCGGGCAAGGGCGGCATCGCCTATTTGCTGGAGAGCGAATATGGCCTGGAGCTGCCGCGCCGCCTGCAGATCGAGTTCAGCCAGGTCGTGCAAGCTGCGATGGACGAAGAAGGCAAGGAATTGCTGGCGGCCGATATCTGGGCCATCTTCGAGCAGGAATATGCACTGGCCGATGCGCAGCGCGCGGCCGTCACCGCCCCCGTGATCGAGGCTCAGGCGCCGGGCTTGGTGCGATTGAGGGCCGAGGTCTTTGTGGCGGGCCGGCGGCTGCCTGTCGACGGGCTGGGCGCCGGGCCGATTGAGGCCTTCGTCAATGGACTGGGCGCGCAACTCGGGCAGTCCTTGCGGGTGCTTGACTATCACGAGCATTCGATTGGCAGTGGCGCCGATGCACGCGCGGCCGCTTTTCTCGAACTGCGCATCGCGGAGTCGCAGACTCTTTTCGGCGTCGGGCTTGACGCAAATATTGTGCAAGCCTCGCTGCAGGCGATTGTTTCCGGCCTGAGCCGGGTGCCGAAGCTGGTGTTCGCGACGCTTGCTACCAACACAATTTCTTAAAATCCCCCGATTCATCTGGAGCAACGACCATGGCTGAGCAACTGATCATCTTTGACACCACCTTGCGTGACGGCGAGCAAAGCCCCGGCGCTTCGATGACCAAGGACGAAAAGCTGCGCATTGCGCGCCAGTTGGAGCGCCTGCGAGTCGACGTGATCGAGGCCGGTTTTGCGGCCTCCAGCAATGGTGATTTCGAAGCCGTCAAGGCGATTGCCGACGCGGTGCGCGAAAGCACGATTTGCTCGCTGGCCCGCGCCAATGACCGCGACATCGCCCGCGCCGCCGAGGCGCTGAAGGGCGCGGCGCGTTCGCGCATTCACACCTTCATCGCAACCAGCGAGTTGCATATGGAGAAAAAGCTGCGCATGACGCGCGAGCAGGTGCTGGAGCAAGCGATTCAAGCCGTGCGCTTTGCACGTAACTTGAGTGGCGATATCGAGTTCTCGCCCGAGGATGGCTACCGCTCGGACCCGGACTTTCTGGCCCGCGTGGTCGAGGCGGTCATCAAGGAGGGCGCCCGCACCATCAACATCCCCGACACGGTCGGTTACGCGATCCCCGAGTTGTACGGCAATTTCATCAAGACCTTGCGTGAGCGTGTGCCGAATTCCGATCAGGCGATTTGGTCCGTGCATTGCCATAACGATCTGGGCATGGCGGTCGCCAACTCGCTGGCCGGCGTGCAGATTGGCGGCGCTCGCCAGATCGAGTGCACGATCAACGGCCTGGGCGAGCGGGCCGGCAACTGCTCGCTTGAAGAGGTGGTGATGGCCGTCAAGACGCGGCGTGACTATTTCGGGCTCGACGTCAATATCGACGCGACGCAGATTCTGTCGGCCTCCCGTTTGGTGTCGCAAACCACGGGTTTTGTGGTGCAGCCGAACAAGGCGGTGGTCGGCGCCAACGCCTTTGCGCACGCGTCCGGCATTCACCAGGACGGCGTGCTGAAGGCGCGCGACACCTACGAGATCATGCGTGCCGAAGACGTGGGCTGGAGCGCCAACAAGATCGTGCTGGGCAAGCTCAGCGGGCGTAACGCGTTCAAGCAGCGGCTGCAAGAGTTGGGCATTGCGCTTGAGTCCGAGGCCGAGGTGAATGCGGCTTTTGTGCGCTTCAAGGATCTGGCCGACCGCAAGAACGAGATTTTCGACGAGGACATCATCGCTTTGGTGATGGACGAATCGGTGACTGCCGAGAATGAACATTACCGCTTGATCGCCTTGGCGCAGCACTCAGAGATGGGCGAGCGCCCGCATGCCAGCGTGGTGTTTGCGGCGGGCACGGTCGAGCATCGGATGGAGAGCGATGGCAATGGCCCCGTCGATGCAGTTCTAAGAGCGATCGAGTTGGCCGCTCAAAGTGGCGCCGAGATGTTGCTCTATTCGGTCAATGCGATCACCAGCGGCAGCACAGAATCGCAGGGCGAGGTGACGGTGCGACTGCAATTCGGCGGCCGTGTCGTCAACGGCGTTGGGGCAGACCCCGATATCGTTGTGGCCTCGGCCAAGGCTTACTTGAGTGCCTTGAATAAATTGCACAGCAAGATCGAACGCGTTGCGGCGCAAGGCTGAAGCATGGTGGAAGGCAAATTCGCCCTTTTTTAACGCAATGCAGAGCTTGAAGAGCCGCGCGTAAGTTTTTGATCTTGCTAGTATTTTTCCTTTCACCTAAACTGCGCAGCAGTAGCTGGGGCCCGGATTGAAGAATTTATCGCATTACTTGACAAGCATCGCCATGCGGACGGCTTTTACCGCATTTACTCTTGCTTGCTTGGCTTTGCCGGCTCCTGAGGCTTTGGCGGCGCCAGCGCCGGTGAAGAAATCGCTTAAAAAGCCTGTTGCCAAAGACGTCCGAAAGGCCAAGCCGGCCACGCGCACGCCTCGCAAAGCCGTTTCGGTGGTGAAGATCGAAGCAGCCAAACCGACTTTTGGGCAGCTGTATGGCTTGCATGCTGCGGCCGATCCGCTGGACTTGAAGTCCAGCGTGGCGCTGGTGATGGATCAAGACACCAATGAGGTTTTGTTCGCAAAGAACTCTCAAGCAGTGCTGCCGATTGCTTCGATCACGAAGTTGATGACAGCTTTGGTGGTGGTTGAGGCCGGGCAGTCCTTGGACGAGAAGCTGACCATCAGCGATGAGGATATCGACACCGAGAAGGGCACCCGCTCACGCCTGACGGTGGGGACGACGCTGACACGCGGGGAAATGATGCATCTGGCCCTGATGTCGTCGGAGAACCGTGCCGCCAATGCCTTGGGTCGTCACTACCCAGGTGGCTTGGAGGTCTTTGTGGCTGCCATGAATCAAAAAGCACAAGCCTTGGGCATGCGTGACACGCATTATGTCGAGCCAACCGGTTTGTCGAGCCGCAACCAGTCCAGCGCCAACGATTTGGCGGCCCTGGTCAAGGTGGCGCATGAGGTGCCTTTGCTGCGGGAGTTGTCCACTTCCCGTGAACACCAAGTCGCACTGGGCCGGCGTCAGGTCCAGTTTCACAGCACGAACGGCTTGCTCAGCAGCAAGTCCTGGGATATTGGTCTGCAAAAGACCGGTTTCATCAATGAGGCTGGGCGCTGCTTGGTCATGCAAGTGCGCATGGCTGGCCGCAAGGTGATCATGGTCCTGCTCGATTCCACCGGCAAGTACTCGCGGATTGGTGACGCCGAGCGGGTGCGTAAATGGGTCCTTAGCAATCCGGCGGAGTTGAGCCAGCCCTTGAAGGCGGCGCTCTGATTCCAAGCTTGGCAGGTCAATAAAAAAGCGCTCGATGAGCGCTTTTTTGTTGTGCAGACGGTGCGAACTTCAGCCTCGGTAGCCCAGCGCCTGCGAGATTTGTGCCACCGTGTCTTTGAGTCGCTGCAGCCAAGACTCTTCGAGTCGGTCTGCAGGCGCGGAAATAGAGAGACCGGCGATCAGTTTGGACTGGTCGTCATAGATGCCCGCTGCCATACAGCGCACGCCCAATTCAAGCTCTTCATCATCGCGCGCCACGCCGCGTTGGCGCACCAAGGCCATCTCGCGCTCCAAGGCATTGATGTCGGTCAGGCTGTTGCGGGTGTGGCCCGCAAGCCCGGTGCGGGTGGCATACGCACGGACGCGCTGCGGGTCATCGCTGGCCAAGAAGAGCTTGCCGACCGAGGTCAGGTGCAAGGGTGCCCGGCCGCCAACCGCACGCACCACCTGCATGCCAGAACGTTCGCTGTACGTGCGCTCGATATAGACAATTTCATCACCCTGACGGACCGAAAGATTGACCGGCTGCAAGGTGAATTTGTGCAATTCGCGCATGGGCCCGAGCGCTGCATCACGCACGTCCAGGCGGGCTTTGACCAAATTTCCGAGTTCCAACAAGCGCATGCCAAGTCGGTAACTGCCGGCTTCGGGGCGGTCGACGAATCGACCCAGTGTCAAGTCGTTCAAAATGCGGTGTGCGGTGGAAGGATGCAGGCCGGTGCTGGCGCTGATTTCCTTCAGCGAAACTGGGTCTTGATGACCGGCGAGCACATCCAAGAGCGAAAACACTCGCTCCAAGACCTGAATTGCCGGCGTTTGGTCCTCTTTGTTTTTCATGCCTTGATTGTGCTGGAGATTTTTTTGTTTTGCATTGCGAAAATTAGATTCACCGGTCGAAATGGTTTGTGCGGCGCAACAGCTTGGGCGGTAGACGGGTTTGGGCATTGGTTTTTTTGCATATGGTTTCTTTCCACCTTGATGCTGTTTCCAGGGTCCGCCACGGCGCAAGAAGCTGGCGTGACTGCGGCGCCTGTCGCGGCGGCCGCCTCTGCGCCTGCCGCGCCGACTTGGCTGCGAGTGCCGCGCCTGCAAGGCCGCTTAAGCGCCGCCGACCTTGGTTTGCTGATCAATACGGCCGACCCATATTCGGTCGCCGTCGGGGAGTTCTATGCGAGCCAGCGCGGTATTCCAGAAGCGAATATTGCACGCCTTGTCTTGCCGGTGAAAGCGAGCTTGAATGCGGTGGAATTTGCCAGTTTGCAGGCGCAGGTGCAGGAAAAAATGGGGCCGCAAGTCCAGGCCTTGGCCTTGGCATGGAGCATGCCCTATGCGGTCGAATGCAACTCCATCACCAGCGCTTTGGCGATGGGCTTTCAGCCCGAGCTTTGCAAAAACAGTTGTGGGCCAAGCAAGCTCAGCCCGTATTTTTCATACACAGGCGCACGGCCATTTAGCGATCTTGGCATGCGGCCCGCGATGATGTTGGCTTCGCGCAGTGTTGAGGACGCCAAGGCTTTGATTGCGCGGGGCATCGAGGCTGACCAAAGCCTGCCTTCATTTGCCAGCGCCAATGCTTTTTTCGTCAGTACGCCAGATGCAGCCCGCAATGTGCGAGCGTCGCAGTTCCCACCGGCGACGCTTCTGCGGCCATGGGGCGTGGCAGTGAAGCGAGAGTCCAGCCAAGCATTGCCGCCTATGCAACGAACCTTGCTCTATATGACGGGCTTGGTGCGGGTGGAGGGTCTAGCCTCGGTTGAGTGGTTGCCGGGCGCCTTGGCCGATCATTTGACCTCCTATGGCGGGCAATTGGACAATCTTTCGCCAGGCGGGCAGATGAATGTGTTGGACTGGCTGCAGGCAGGGGCCACGGCAAGCTACGGCACAGTCAGCGAGCCCTGCAACCACAAGCAGAAGTTCCCGCACCCTCAGCTGCTATTGCTGTTTTATCTGCAGGGTGTGACCGCGCTGGAAGCGTATTGGCACAGTGTGGCCTGGCCGGGGCAGGGCGTGTTTGTCGGCGAGCCGCTGGCGGCGCCGTTTGCACCGAAATTCATGCAGCGTTGAAAACACTAGTAGCGCTAGAAGCGCTAAAAGCGCCCAAAACGCTCAAAGGCTGGCTGCCGCGTGCAAGCCTGAGCGCACCGCGCCTTCCAAGGTTGCAGGATAGGGGCCGTCAATATAGTCACCCGCCGCCCATAGCCCAGGTTTGATGCTTGCTGGCGGGCGTTGCAGGTCCGGCGTGCAGGCAAAAGTGGCGCGTTTTTCGGCCAAGACGCGGTGGACTTGTGGCGGAGTGTCCCAAGTGAATTCGGCCAGGGCTTGCCGCAACGTTGCCTCGCCGGTCTCGGGCAAGCCTCGCTCAACCCATGGCGCTGCGCCACTGATGACGAAGGCAAACAAGCCCGGCGCGTGGCCGAGTTGCCCGAGATCGAACGCGAACTGCGCTGGTGCTTCGGCGCTCTCCTGCAAGGCCACCATGGCGGCGGGTAGCCGGGAGCCGGGGCTGAGCAAATAGACCGTCACGATGGGTTGATAGCGCAAGGCGCTGGCTGTGTTGGCCCAAGCGGGTGCAATCTCGGCGCATAAGCTGGCCGCTTGGGCCGATGTGCAGGCCAGAATGACTTGGTCAAACACTTGTCCGTCGACGCGCCAGCCCTGCAGACAATGGGAGATGGTCTGAACTCTTGTGTTCAGGTGAATCTCGACACCTCGTGCGCTCAGCCAAACGTTCGCCGGCTCGGCCAGCAAGGCGCTCAAAGGCACTTTGGGGAGCATCAAATCAGCGCTGCCCCGGCCGCTGAACAGGGCGTCGCGCAGCACGCGCAAAAAAACTTGGGCGCTGGCTTGGTCTGCCGGGGTGTTCAATGCGGCCACGCACAGTGGGGCAATCAATTCCTGCTGCACGATGGCCGGCAGGCCAGCGCTCAGCTGAGCCACACTGAGCTTTGGCGCGCATTCAAAACGTCTTAGCAGCCAGCCGGTTGAAGTCCGCAGCAAACTCAAGCGAGCCCGGAGCGGCCAAGCGTAGTAGGCCAGGATGCCGCGCGCGAAGCTGAGCAGCGGAGGCCCCGGCGGCAGTTGTAGGCCCTCGTGGCCCGGATAGCGTAGACGCAGTGGCTGGCGCTGAAAACTCTGCGTCAGATCGACGCCTAGCGTCTCCAGCAGCGCGAGGCTTTGCCGGTAGGCGCCGATCAGGATGTGTTGGCCGTTGTCCAGTCGTGGGCCGTGTTCGGGCTGAGCCAAGCTGCGTGCCCGGCCACCCAGATGCGAGGCCATTTCAAACAAGGTCACTTGGTGGCCGAGTTGGCAGGCCCTGACAGCAGCGGCAAGGCCCGCCCATCCGCCGCCAAGCACGGCGACCCGAATCGGCGTCAACGTTCGGCCCAGTTGGTGCGCATCGCGATCCAGAGCTTTCTCACCGGTGTCAGCGAGATGCGCTGCTCCAGCACGCGGAAGTTCTCGGCTTCTATTTCTCGCAGCAAGGCGCGGTAGATATTGGCCATCATCAGGCCGGGCTTCTGGGCACGGCGGTCGGCCTTGGGCAACAGGGCGAAAGCCTCGTCGTACAGGCGATGCGCCCGCTCGGCCTGAAACTGCATCAATGCCGTGAAGCGATCGCTATAGCCCCAGGGGCTCTTGCGCTGCAAAATTTCATGCGCCTTGACATCAAACTGCTGTAGTTCAGAGATCGGCAGGTAAATGCGGCCGCGGCGCGCGTCGTCGCCAACGTCGCGAATGATATTGGTCAGCTGCATCGCCAAGCCCAGCTTGTGGGCGTAGGCAATGCTGTCGATGTGAGTTCGGCCAAAGATGCCTGAGGCAACTTCGCCGACCACGCCAGCCACCAGATGGCAATAGCGCTGCAGTCCCGGGTAATCGAGAAAGCGGGTTTGTTCCAGATCCATCTGGCAGCCGTCGATCACCGCTGTCAGATGCTCGAGGCGAATGTCGTAGCTTGCGCAATGCGGCATCAAAGCCCGCATGGCCGGATGCTGGGCTTGGCCGGCGAAGGCGTTTGTGACTTCCTTTCGCCACCAAGCCAGCTTGGTGGCGGCAACGCTGGGGTCGCTGATCTCGTCCACCACATCATCGACTTCCCGACAAAAGGCATAGAAGGCGGTGATGGCGGCGCGCTTGGGCGCCGGCAGAAATAGGAAGGCGTAATAAAAGCTCGACCCGCTTTTGGCTGCCTTGTCCTGCACGTACTGCTCGGGACTCACAAACTCTCCTCTGTCTGGCCTGTTGTTGGTGGTGGGCTAATTGATTTGATCATGCGCAGCGCGCCCCACAGCATGGCGGGCGCGTCCAAGCGACCCAGTGTTGGGCGGTGAACAAGGCTTGCATAGTGCATCGCTTTAATTTTCGCAAGAATTCGCAGGCCGCCTTGTACCACCAGCCGCAATTCCCAGCCGGCCCGGCCTGGAATTTGATGCACGAGCGGCGCACCTTCGTGCATCAAGTCTTCGGCCCAGGCACACAAGTCGGCAATCAAGGCACGGGCTGACTGGCTGTCGCGGCAGGCGAGCAGGTCCTGGCTGCTGAGCCCGTGGCGCTGCAAGTCGGCCTGCGGTGCATAGACGCGACCGAGTGGGCCGTCGCGGCTGAAGTCTTGCCAGAAATTGATCAATTGCAGGCTGCTGCAAATCGCGTCAGAGCGCTGCAGGGCCAACGGCTCGTCGATGCCGTAGAGATGCAGCAGCAGGCGGCCGACGGGATTGGCTGAGCGGCTGCAATAGTCCAGCAGTTCGGTGCGATCGCGGTAGCTGTTTTTCAACAGGTCTTGTTCGAAAGCACTGATCAAGTCATTCAGCAGCGGCAATGGCAGTCGATATTGAAGCAAGACGGCAGCGAGCGGCTTGAACACGGCCGTCACCCAGCGCGGTGAAGTGGGGCGGCCGGTGGCGCAAGCCAATAGATCGGCGCGATAGGCTTGCAGGTCGGCTTGCCGCTGCGAGGTGTCGGCCTCGCCCTCGTCGGCCAGGTCATCGGCTGTCCGTGCGAAATGGTAGATGGCAGCCACCGCTGGCCGCAGGTGTTTCGGGCACAGCCAAGAGGCGACGGGAAAATTTTCGTAGTGTTCTATGCTCACAAGGAGGGATTGTCAGCCCTTTGACTGCAGTGACTGCCGAGCTGGAGAATTTCAGGATTTGAGCGGTTCTATGCGTTTGACAGCCGACAAGGCCTTGACTACATTACTGACCAACCGGTCATTAATTTGGCGCCGGATCAATTTCTAAGTTGGCAATCGCGTCGAGCGCTTGTCATGGCTGTCGTTTTTCAGGATGTCTCATGCCTCCAAGCCTTTTCAGAGCCGCGCTCTTTATGCCTTTGCTTGTTGTTTTGACCGCCTGTGGCAGGCAAGAGCCGCCGCCGGAGCCGGTTCGAGCGGTGCGCACGCAAGTCTTGAGTGTCGATTCGGCTGGGCAAAGCCATGAGTATGCGGGCGAGATCAAGGCCCGCACTGAGTCGCGCCTGTCATTTCGAGTTGGCGGCAAGATCTTGGCTCGCAAGGTCAATCTGGGCGACGCCGTTCGGCCGGGCCAGCTCTTGGCCCAGCTGGATCCGCAGGACTTGATCCTGGGTCAAGAGGCGGCAAGCGCGGGTGTCTTGGCTGCGCGGGCCAATCGAGATCAACTGGGCAATGAGTACAAGCGATTCATTGAACTTCGTGAGCAAGGTTTTATCAGTGCGGCCGAGTTGGAGCGGCGCGATAACGCTTTCAAGGCTTCGCAAGCCATCTTGGATCAAAGCAAGGCTCAAGCCAGTTCCCAAGGCAACCAGTCTTCATACGCGCAGCTGAAGTCCGATGTGGGCGGCGTTGTGACCGCTGTCGAAGCAGAGCCTGGCATGGTGGTGGCGGCGGGCACGCCCGTCGTACGCATCGCTCATGACGGCCCGCGCGACGTGGTCTTCTCGGTGCCGGAAGATCAACTGGGTCGTTTGCAAGTGAATGCAGCGCAGCCCGGCGCCTTGACGGTCAGGCTTTGGGGCGCCGCGACAGGGCAGGTCGGTATGCCCGCAAAGTTGCGCGAAGTCTCGGCTTCGGCCGATCCGGTGACGCGGACGTTTTTGGTGAAGGCTGAAGTCGCCGGCTTGGAGGCCAAGCTCGGACAAAGCGCGACAGTGAGGATTGAAGCGCCGCGCCAGACCCAAGTGATCAAGCTGCCGCTGGCGGCAGTGCTGCAGCAACAAGGTCAGAGCTCGGTGTGGGTGCTTGATCCGGCGCAAATGACGCTGAAGGCGCAGCCGGTGCAGATTGCCGGCGCCGATGGCAACGAGGTGGTAATTGCTGGCGGTTTAAGTCCAGGGCAAGAGGTCGTGGTGGCGGGCGTGCATGTGCTGAAGTCAGGGCAAAAAGTGCAGCGCTACCAGCCTACGCCGCCCGCGTCTGATGCATCCCGTTGAGCTTGGAGCAGCACGCATGAGCTTCAACAAGCCTTCACAGTCGTCCGAGCCCCATGTGGGGAGTCGTTTCAATATTTCGCGCTGGGCGCTTGAGCACCCGGCGCTGACGCGCTATTTGATGGTGGTGCTGATGCTGATGGGCTTCGCCGCCTATTTCCAGCTGGGTCAGGATGAGGACCCGCCGTTTACGTTTCGCTTGATGGTGGTGCAGGCCTTTTGGCCCGGCGCAACGGCTCAGCAGATGGCCGAACAGGTCACCGACAAGATCGAAAAGACGCTGCAGGAAGTGCCCTATTCGGACAAGATTCGCAGCTACACCAAGCCTGGTGAGTCGCTGACGATCTTTCAGTTGAAAGACAGCACACCGGGTAAAGAAGTTGGCGAGGTTTGGTATCAGGTCCGCAAGCGTGTCGGCGATATGCGTGCGACCTTGCCTCAGGGGGTCATAGGCCCGGTCTTCAATGACCAGTTCGGCGATGTTTATGGCTCGATCTTCGCTTTGTCGGCGGACGGCTTCAGCCGCGAGGAGCTTCGTGAGCATGCCGAGCGTGCACGTTCCGTGCTGCTCAAATTGCCCGACGTGGCCAAGGTGGAAGTCTTCGGTGCGCAAGCCGAGAAGCTCTTTGTTGAAATTTCGCAAAAGCGCCTGGCGACGTTGGGGCTGGACTTTGCGCAAGTGATCAATCAGCTCGGCGCTCAAAACGCGGTGGAGGGCGCCGGCGTCATGAATGCTGGCAGCGGCAATCTGCAGGTCCGTGTGCAAGGGCAGTTCAACTCGGTGCAGGGCTTGAAGGACTTCCCGCTGCGGGCCGTCAATCCGGTCACAGGGGTAGCAAGTTCGCTGCGCCTGTCGGATATTGCCGACATCAAGCGCGACTATGTTGACCCCCCCTCCATCATGGTTCGCCATCAAGGCAAGGATGTGATCGCGCTGGGTGTGTCGATGACCAAGGGTGGCGATATTGTGGCGATGGGCAAGTCGCTGCAAAAGGCTGCCACGCTGATCCGGGCTGATCTGCCAGCCGGGCTCGAGTTGATGCAAATCCAGGATCAGCCGCAGGCAGTGACTCGTTCGGTGAACGAGTTTGTGCAGGTCTTGATCGAAGCGATCGTGATCGTGCTGCTGGTCAGCTTCATTGCCTTGGGCCTGCACACGCGGCCCTTGCGCCTGGACATTTGGCCGGGTCTGGTGGTTGGCATCACCATTCCTTTAGTGCTGGCAATCACCTTTGTGACCATGTTTTACTGGGGTGTCGGCCTGCACAAGATTTCGCTGGGCTCATTGATCATTGCTCTGGGCCTGCTGGTCGACGACGCCATCATTGCGGTCGAGATGATGGTGCGCAAGCTGGAGGAGGGCTATGACAAGATGCATGCTGCCACCTTCGCCTACGACGCTACGGCCATGCCTATGCTGACGGGCACCTTGATCACGGCAGTGGGCTTTTTGCCGATCGGCATGGCCAAGTCGGCCACCGGCGAATACACCTTTGCAATTTTTGCGGTGACGGCGGCAGCGCTGATGATTTCTTGGGTGGTGTCGGTCTATTTTGTGCCCTATCTGGGTTCGCTCTTGTTGCGCACGCATGCGGCCAATGATGGCGAAGCGCATGAGTTGTTTGACACGCCGTTCTACAACCGCTTTCGTGGCTTGGTGCGCTGGTGTGTAGAGAATCGTTGGAAGACCATAGCGATGACCTTGCTGATATTCGCGTTGGGCTTGGTCGGCATGGGGCGTGTGCAGCAGCAGTTCTTCCCTGACTCCAGCCGCCCAGAAATCTTGGTCGATATGTGGTTGCCGGAAGGCTCGACGATTCAGCAAAGCGCAGAAGTTGCCAAGCGTTTCGAGGCGCGCATGATGGCCGAGAGCGGGGTGTCGACCGTCAGCACCTGGATAGGCAGCGGCGTGCCGCGTTTCTATTTGCCATTGGATGTGGTCTTTCCGCAGCCTGGAGTCAGCCAAGCCATCGTCTTGCCGAAGAATCTGAGCGAGCGTGAGGCGTTGCGCAAGCGTCTGCCGGCCTTGATGGCGGCCGAGTTTCCCGAAGTTCGGGCCCGCATCAAGCTCTTGCCCAATGGTCCGCCGGTGCCTTATCCGGTGCAGTTCCGTGTGGCCGGCGAGAAGCCTGAAGAAGTACGGCGCTGGGCCGATCAGGCCAAGGCGATTTTGAGCGCCAACGCGAATATGCGCGGCGTCAACGACAACTGGAATGAGCCGATCAAGGTGCTCAAGCTCCAGGTCGATCAGGACAAGGCGCGCGCCTTGGGCGTCAGCAGCCAAAGCCTCGCTCAGGCCTCGCGCACGCTGCTGTCTGGCAGCACGATTGGCCAGTACCGCGAGTCAGACAAATTGATCGACATTGTCTTGCGCCAGCCACTGGACGAGCGCAATGCCATCACCGATATCGGCAACGCTTATGTCAACACTTCGACCGGTCGTTCGGTGCCCCTGACGCAGGTGGCCAAGGTGACGTTTGACTGGGAGCCGGGCGTGTTGTGGCGTGAAGGTCGTGCCTATGCGGTCACTGTGCAGGGTGATGTGGCCGAGGGCTTGCAGGGGGCAACCGTGACCGCGCAGGTGTGGCCGCAGCTGCAGGCTTTGCAGGCCAAGATGCCAGCCGGTTACTCGATTTCAGTGGCCGGTGCTGTCGAGGAAAGCAGCAAGGGTCAGGGTTCGATTGCCGCTGGCTTGCCGATGATGTTGTTCATTACGTTCACATTGCTGATGCTGCAACTGCAGAGTTTTTCGCGCGCCATGCTGGTGTTTTTGACCGGACCCCTGGGTATCGCTGGTGTTGCCGCGGCTCTGATGCTGATGAACCGACCGTTTGGCTTTGTTGCCTTGCTGGGTGTGGTCGCCTTGATGGGCATGATCATGCGCAATTCGGTCATCTTGATCGACCAGATCGAGCAAGACCGTGCGCGCGGTGTGCCGGCTTGGTCTGCAATTGTCGAGTCGGCGGTTCGGCGCTTCAGGCCGATTGTTTTGACGGCTGCTGCTGCTGTGTTGGCGATGATCCCCTTGTCGCGGAGTATGTTCTGGGGGCCAATGGCGGTAGCCATCATGGGTGGATTGATCGTCGCGACGGCTTTGACCTTGCTTGCCCTGCCAGCCATGTATGCCGCTTGGTTCCGGATCAAACGTCCGGAAGGACAGGCTTAGTTCTGATAAGGAACAAAGCAGCCAGCACTTAGAATGCGGGCGGCGGGCATTGAATCTAAGCAGGGGTTTTCCCTTTTTGCGAATTTTCTGCCTGCCAAGTGGCTACAATCCACGGTTCACCTAATTACCACGGGCTTGAATGAGGCGGATCCCTTGGGATTCATCCAGACAGGCCCGATCCACTTAGCGCGGGTGGCGAAATTGGTAGACGCACCAGGTTTAGGTCCTGACGCCTTCACCGGCGTGCCGGTTCGAGTCCGGCCCCGCGCACCAGATAACTTTGTATTGAGTCAAAAATGGCTGTCACCGTCGAAACCCTAGAAAAGCTCGAACGCCGCATCACGCTCACTTTGGCGGCCGCTGATATCAACAGCGAAGTCGAGACACGTCTCAAGAAGCTGGCCCGTACCGTCAAGGCCGATGGCTTCCGCCCCGGCAAGGTACCCATGAGCGTTGTCGCCCAGCGCTACGCCTATTCCGTTCAGTACGACGTGATGAACGACAAGTTGGGTGAGGCCTTCTCCAGTGCCGCCAACGAAGCGAAATTGCGCGTTGCCGGTGCACCGAAAATCGCTCAGAAGGAAGAGTCGCCAGAAGGCCAGATGGCATTTGACGCAACTTTTGAGGTGTATCCCGAAGTCAAGATCGGTGATCTTTCGGCGGCCGATGTTGAGCGTGTCGCCAGCGAAGTAACCGATGTGGCCATCGACAAGACGGTTGAAATTCTGCGCAAGCAACGTCGCAGTTTCGCGCAACGTGCTGCCTCCGAAGTGGCCGCAGACGACGACCGCGTGACCATCGATTTCGAAGGCAAGCTGGACGGCGAGCCCTTCCAGGGCGGCAAGGCCGAAGGCTTTCAGTTCATCATTGGCGAAGGCCAGATGCTCGAAGCGTTCGAGAAGGCCGTGCGTGGCATGAAGGCTGGTGATTCCAAGACTTTCCCCTTGGCTTTCCCTGAGGATTACCACGGCAAGGATGTGGCCGGTAAGGAAGCCGACTTCTTGGTGACCTTGAAAAAGATCGAAGCTCAGCATTTGCCTGAGGTCAACGAGGCTTTTGCGAAGTCCCTGGGTATTCCAGACGCAAGCATCGACGGGCTGCGCGCCGACATCAAGAAGAATCTTGAGCGAGAAGTCAAATTCCGTGTCTTGGCTCGCAACAAGGGTGCAGTGATGGACGCCTTGGTTGCTAGCGCCGAGTTGGATGTGCCGGCTGCATTGGTGGACGGTGAGTCCGAGCGCATGATCGCTGCCGCTCGCGAAGATTTGAAGAAGCGTGGCGTCAAGGATGCTGACAAGGCGCCTATCCCGGCTGAAATTTTCAAGCCCCAGGCAGAGCGCCGTGTGCGCTTGGGTCTGGTTGTTGCCGAGTTGGTTCGCGCCAACAATCTGCAAGCCAAGCCTGAGCAATTGCAAGCGCACATTGAAGAGTTGGCGCAGAGCTACGAGAAGCCGGCTGAAGTGGTGCGTTGGTATTTGAGCGACCGCGCACGCCTGGCTGAAGTTGAGGCCGTTGTAGTCGAAAACAACGTCACCGATTTCGTCT
The DNA here is from genome assembly GCA_963510335.1 of uncultured Roseateles sp. Lineage (GTDB taxonomy): Bacteria > Pseudomonadota > Gammaproteobacteria > Burkholderiales > Burkholderiaceae_C > Paucibacter_A. The sequence continues at coordinate 3,650 of CAUPEV010000038.1, read as the reverse complement.
TGGCTCAGGCAAAGGTCAGCGAAAAGGCCTTGCCATTCGACGAATTGATGGCGACGGCTGGCTGATCCCTCGGGTCGCCGCGAGTCAAAGGCGCCGCGCCGTAAGGTCGGCGCCTTTTCTATTTAAGTGTCACAGGCTTGACACGCCATAATCAGCCCCCATACCTAGTACTGCCAGCGAGGAATCGTTGCGGAAGTGGGTTTGCAGAATTGGTCTGCAAATGGGGCGAAGCTGAGGCCGCTCTTTTGGCGGGTTAGCGAATACATTCAGAGGATTCTTCATGAGCGCGCTGGAAATCAACAATTTGGGTATGGTACCCATCGTCATTGAGCAGTCGGGCCGCGGTGAGCGCGCCTATGACATCTACAGCCGCTTGTTGCGTGAGCGGATCGTTTTCCTGGTCGGGCCTGTCAATGATGCGGTGGCCAATTTGGTGGTCGCTCAATTGCTGTTCCTGGAGAGTGAGAATCCTGAGAAAGACATCCATCTCTATATCAACTCGCCAGGTGGCAGCGTATCAGCCGGTATGTCGATTTTTGACACGATGCAGTTCATCAAGCCGCCGGTGTCTACGCTTTGCATGGGCATGGCGGCCAGCATGGGTGCTTTCTTGATGGCGGCTGGCGCCAAGGGCAAACGCTTGGCCCTGCCGAATGCCAAGATCATGATTCATCAACCCTTGGGTGGCACGCAAGGGCAGGCCACGGACATAGAGATTCATGCCCGCGAAATTCTCAAAACGCGCGAACAGTTGAACCGGATCTTGGCCGAGCGTTGCGGGCAAAGTTTGGAAAAAGTCCAGGCCGACACCGAGCGTGATTACTACATGTCTGCCGCCGAGGCACAGTCATATGGCCTGATTGACCAAGTGGTCGAGAAGCGGAGTTAAATCCGCTGGCCTTTGAGTCGCCCCGTATCAAAGGCGGCGGCACAGCCCAACAGGGCGCGGAATGGGGGCCTTATTGAATGAAGGTCCCCTTGTGCGTTTGAACTATCATCCTAGTAGGCATTAACGCCTGAACCGACAAGCAGATCCATGGCCGAGAAAAAAGGCAATTCCAGCGAAAAAGTTTTGTATTGCTCCTTCTGCGGCAAGAGCCAGCATGAGGTCAAGAAACTTATCGCGGGCCCATCCGTCTTTATTTGCGATGAGTGCATAGAGCTCTGCAATGACATCGTGCGCGATGAAGTGCCTGCGGAGACGCCGCAGGGGCGCGCCAGCAAGTCCGACCTGCCGGTGCCTAGCGAAATCAAGGCCAGCCTTGATCAATATGTGATTGGGCAGGATGTCGCCAAGCGGACCTTGGCGGTGGCGGTGTACAACCACTACAAGCGCCTGCGCCATATGGCCGGAACCAAGGATTCGGTTGAGTTGTCCAAGAGCAATATCTTGTTGATCGGGCCCACCGGTTCGGGCAAGACTTTGCTTGCGCAGACTTTGGCGCGTTTGTTGAATGTGCCGTTTGTGATCGCCGATGCCACCACCTTGACCGAGGCCGGTTATGTGGGCGAGGACGTCGAGAACATCATCCAGAAGTTGCTGCAAAACTGTAACTACGATGTTGAGCGGGCTCAGCGCGGCATTGTCTATATCGATGAAATCGACAAGATTTCACGCAAGGCCGACAACCCTTCGATCACCCGCGATGTGTCGGGCGAGGGCGTTCAGCAGGCTTTGCTGAAGTTGGTCGAGGGCACGATGGCTTCGGTGCCGCCGCAAGGCGGGCGCAAGCACCCGAATCAAGATTTCTTGCAAATCGACACCACCAATATCTTGTTCATCTGCGGCGGCGCATTTGATGGCCTTGAAAAAGTCATTCAAAACCGTTCGGAGAAATCCGGCATCGGTTTTGGTGCGACGGTGAAGACCAAGTCCGAGCGCCGGGTGTCGGAAATTTTCAGGGAAGTCGAGCCTGACGATTTGATCAAGTTCGGCATCATCCCTGAGCTGGTGGGTCGTCTGCCGGTGGTAGCTACCTTGGGCGAATTGACTGAAGATGCGCTGGTGCAGATCCTCACCGAGCCCAAGAATGCCTTGTTGAAGCAGTATCAGCAATTGTTCGCGATGGACGGCGTTGAATTGGAGGTGCGCCCCTCGGCGCTGTTGGCGATTGCCCGCAAGGCACTGGCGCGCAAGATCGGCGCGCGTGGTCTGCGCTCGATCATGGAGTTATCCCTGATCGATACCATGTTTGAATTGCCAGCCCTTGAGGGCGTGGCGAAAGTTGTACTCGACGAGCACAACATCGATGACAACGCCAAGCCCTTGCTGGTGTACCGCGAGCAGGCCAAGGCTAGTGCCTGATTTGCGTCAATTAGCCGGATTACTCTGGCTGATTGACTCATCGCGGCGTCTTGCATTTACCCCCTCAGGCCGCAAGTAGGTCTGAGAAAGAGAGGTTTTCATGTCCGGTCATCCTGTTTTGCCTGCAGAACTCATCACCCTGCCGCTGTTGCCGCTGCGTGATGTGGTTGTTTTTCCGCATATGGTGATTCCGCTGTTTGTGGGACGCCCTAAGTCCATCAAGGCTCTGGAAGCCGCGATGGAAGCTGGCCGCCAAATCATGCTGGTGGCGCAAAAAGCCGCCGGCAAGGACGAGCCCAAATCGGACGATATGTTTGAGGTCGGTTGCGTCTCCAGCATTTTGCAGATGCTCAAACTGCCTGATGGCACCGTCAAGGTGCTGGTCGAAGGTCTGCAGCGCGCCACCACGCACAGCATCACAGACGGGGAAGAGCATTTCATCGCCGAGGTGATGCCGATTCCTCCTGAAGCCGATACCAAGCCTGAAGTCGAGGCCTTGCGGCGTGCGGTGACGCAGCAGTTCGACCAGTACGTCAAGCTGAACAAGAAGATCCCGCCCGAGATTTTGACTTCGATCGCCGGCATTGATGATGCGGGCCGCTTGGCGGACACCATTGCCGCTCATTTGCCTTTGAAGCTGGACGCCAAGCAGTCGGTGCTCAACCTGGCTGAGATTGGCAAGCGCTTGGAAACCCTGCTTGATTTGCTTGAGCATGAGGTGGACATCCTTCAAGTGGAAAAGCGCATCCGTGGCCGTGTCAAAAGGCAGATGGAGAAGAGCCAGCGCGAGTATTACCTGAACGAGCAGGTCAAGGCCATCCAGAAGGAATTGGGCGATGGTGAAGAGGGTGCTGACCTCGAAGAGTTGGATAAAAAGATTCAGGCTGCGCGCATGCCCAAGGAGGCCAAGAAGAAGGCCGACGGCGAGCTGAAGAAGCTCAAGCTGATGTCGCCGATGTCGGCTGAAGCGACCGTGGTACGCAACTATATTGAAACCCTGGTCAATCTTCCATGGAGCAAGAAGACCAAGATCAAGTTTGATTTGGCCAACGCTGTTGATGTCTTGAACGAAGACCATTACGGCCTGGACAAGGTCAAAGACCGCATTGTTGAGTACCTCGCGGTGCAGCAGCGTGTGGACAAGGTCAAGGCGCCGATTCTTTGCCTGGTCGGCCCTCCGGGCGTCGGCAAAACCTCGCTGGGTCAGTCGGTGGCGCGCGCCACCGGTCGCAAGTTTGTGCGCATGGCCTTGGGTGGCGTGCGTGACGAAGCCGAGATTCGTGGGCACCGCCGGACCTACATCGGCTCGATGCCGGGTAAGGTCTTGCAGAGCTTGTCCAAGGTG
>CAUPEV010000037.1:0-30270 GCA_963510335.1 uncultured Roseateles sp. | reverse complement strand
TCTCCGTCATGAAGCGATTCAAGCGCTGGAATTGCTCCACCGAGCCCACGCAAATGCCGTTGATGCTGGCGTTCTTGAACTGCAAAGGCAGGAGATTGGGCTGCGAGCCAAAGCCGGTCAAGACACCGATTTGGGCGATCTGGCCGCCCGGCGCAACCGCGTTGATCGAGCGGCTGTAGGTGTCGGGGCCGCCCAGTTCCAAAATATGGTCGACCCCGCGTCCCTCGGTCAAGTCCAGGGCGAGGCGGTCCCAGTCGGGTGTGCGCTGGTAGTTGATGGTTTGCCAGGCGCCAAGCGCGCGGGCGCGGGCCAACTTTTCATCGCTGGAGGAAGTCACGATCACTCGCGCACCGGCCGCGCTGGCCAGCTGCAGCCCGAACAGCGCCACGCCTCCGGTGCCTTGCACCAGCACGGTGTCGCCAGTTTTCAGGCGGCCGCGCTCGAACAGCGCATGCCAAGCGGTCAAGCCCGCGCAGGGCAGGGTGGCCGCCTCGGCCAGGCTCAGATGCTCCGGCACCGCCACCAGGGCGGAGGCTTCGATCACCAAACGCTCGCGTAAGACGCCGTCGGTCTGCCCGCCGCCCAGCGCGCGGCCCAGGTAGGCAGCCGAGAAGCGGCCCTTTGTCCATTCTGGAAAGAAGTTAGGGCTGACACGGTCGCCTGGCTTCCATTGGCTGACGCCGGCGCCGACGGCTTCGACCATGCCAGCGCCGTCCGAAAGCGGCACGAGCGTCGAACCCTCGCTGGCTGGCTCTTGCATGGTCAATAAATCGCGGTAGTTGAGGCTCGCCGCGCCTATGCGAACCAGCACCTGGCCGGGGCCGACTTCGGCTCTTGCCTCAACGCCGCGGGTCAATATGCGGTTTGCGGCCCGGGACTGCAGGCGGTAGCTGCGGTCTGCAGTGCCCGGCTGTGTCTGAGTAGTTGACGGCAAGCGAAGGGTGTTTGCGTTCATATTGAATCAATTGAAAGTTATGTACAGATCTGTATGGTATTTGGGTGCAAGAAACTTTGTCAATCAATTATTTATTGATCTGTACAATAATTGGATGAGTACCGAAGCACCGAAAGTCAAGCGAACGGCCGGCCGCCCCCGCGCCTTTGATCGGCAGCTGGCCCTGGAGATCGCACTCGATTTGTTCTGGCGGCGTGGTTTCGAGGGCACCTCGACCACCGAGCTGACGGCGGCCATGGGCATCTCCCAGCCCAGCTTGTATGCGGCCTTCGGTTCCAAAGAAGGGCTGTATCGGGAAGCGGTGGACTTGTATGTGCTGCGCTACGGAGCTCGCGTGCAGCAGCTGCTGGATGCCAAAGCCGCCGCCAAAGAAACCTTGGCCGCGCTGCTGGCTCATTTCGCGCAGCAATACACCGACCCCAGCCATGCGCCGGGCTGCTTGATTGCCGCTGGCGCGCTGCAAGGCGGGCCCGCCAATGCGGAGTTGCTGGCGCAGATGGCGGGCCTGCGCCAGGCCGCGCAAGCGGGCATCCTGCTGCGTCTGGAGCGCGCGCTCAGCGAGGGCGAACTGCCCAAACGCACGGATACCGCCGGTTTGGCGGGCTACTTTGCCATGGTGATCCAAGGCATGGCGGTACAAGCCCATGATGGCGCCACGATGGCCACGCTGAAACGGCAGGCCAAGCTGGCCATGGCGGCCTGGCCCGTGCTTTCGCCGGACTGAGAGTCTCTAACTCCTACTCCCTGCAGGCTGATTGTTCCGGTTTTTGCAATGCTGTCTTGGGGCCGACGGTGATTCTCCAAACAAGCCCTTTCGCGCACAGTTCAGTCACTCGCTTCTGACCGGAGCGATTTGACGAAAGTGCAGTGACGGCGCCCTCACGATGGCCCTTGATCTGCGCTACCGACTGTTAGCCATGCTCATTGATTGATGAGCGAATTTGGAGTTCACTATGAAAGCTGTTTTTGCCCGCCGCACCTTGCTGGCCGCCATGATCTCGACGCTCGCCGCCTTGGCAGTCGTGCCCAATCTCGCCTATGCCTACGACGAAAAGTCGAGCAGTGCCTTGAACGTCGACGCCCATAACGTGGCAGTCAAGGGGCATGACGTGGTGGCCTATTTCACCGCAGGTAGCCCGACCTCCGGCAAGGCCGAGTTCGCGGCCAAGCATGAGGGCGCCGTCTACCACTTCAGCAGCGCTGCTAACCGCGATGCATTCAAAGCCAATCCGGCCAAGTACGCGCCGCAGTTCGGTGGCTTTTGCGCCATGGGCGTGGCTTTGGACAAAAAGCTTGATGGCGATCCGACCGCCTGGAAAATCGTTGACGATAAGCTCTATCTGAATGTCAACAAAGACGTGCAGAAAAAGTGGGCTGAAGACATTCCAGGCAATCTCGTCAAGGCTGGCAGCGCTTGGCCGCTGATCAAGGCCAAAGCGCCTAAGGATTTGTGACGCGCAGCCGCGAAGAGAAGGTGCAGTCCGCACCTGGTTCTGCTCGCCGGCCTGGGGCTTTGAACCCGTGCCGGCTCCAACGTGAAAGCAAGGATGTTGCGATGAGTCGTTATCGAAATACGGTGAGTGCCGCGCTGGCTTGCGCCTTGGCCTTAGGCGCGGTGCAGTCAGCCCAGGCGGCGGACGCCAGCAAAGAAAAATGTTTTGGCGTCGCCAAAGCCGGTCAAAACGACTGTGCCAACTTGGCCGGCAGTCATTCCTGCGCCGGCCAAGCCAAACTCGACAGAGATGCCGGCGAGTGGAAGTTGGTGCCTAAGGGCGAATGCAAGCCGATGGGCGGCCTGTCCTTGGCGGAAGCCAAGGCCAAGTTCAGCGCTAAAAAGGGCTGAGGCTCCGGTGGCAAGGACTACGGGTGCCGCAACTGGGCGACCGCAGTCCTGCCGGCTCAAGCTTCCCTGGCGCGGGTGATCAGAACTTGTAGCTGGCGCCGATCGAGAACATATTGACGGCAGCCTTGTCTCCGGCCTTGTTGTACTTGGCGCTGATGTGGTCGACGTCGGCCGTCAAGCTCACTTGTTTGGTCAGCGTGTAGCTGAAGCTGGCGCCCAGCAGCGGGGCGAAGCTATTCTTGCTTTCGCTGACACCGCTCTTGTAGTTGGCTGTGCCGTGGGTGTAGGCCGCGCCGAGCTTGCCCTTGAGCGTGAAGTCGCCAAAATTGAGCGGCAGTACGCCAACGACGCCGAGGCCGCCCATCTTGACGCTGCCTTGTGCGTCTTTGCCGCCGAGCTTGAGCGTGCCTTCGCCCTTGCCGGTGCCGAATGCCAGCGCCTCCACACCCCACTGCTCATACTGCATGCCGCCATAGAGCTTGCCGCTGAAGCTGGCCGTTTTGTCGCATTTCTGTCCGGCGCTGCAGCTGAAGTCATACTTGTTGTAAAGCCCGACATTGGCGCCGATATAGGTTTCGGGTTTCGCCTGCGGGCCAGCGGCGGCCGCGGTGCCGCTTGCGGCGGCACACATCGTGGCGATCAATGTAGCGATCAGACTGGAAAACGATACTTGCTTAATCAACATCAGAAAACTCCTAGGTTTGTGTCGAACCCCAAGCTCGCAGATCTAGGCTTTGTTTGGGCTTTGATCTGCATTCGGGGTGCGACGGCCTGCAGTGTTTCCTCGATCAGGCATCAGTGCCAGCGGCATGCGTCTTGTCCAATCTGACGCTCTGTTCGGTATTGAAACTTGCTACCGCAGCACAGTCGCAGCGCGCAGGCCCAGCTTCAAAACTTTGGCCGTGCGGCGCGCATGGCGCGAAGCTGTCGATAATCCACAGCACTATCTGCTCTCACTTCTTGCTTGCCCCATGACGCTGCGCTACCTCACGATTGCGGTCACCGCCTTCCAGCAAAATTGTTCCTTGGTCTGGTGTGACGAAACCATGGACGCTGCCGTCATCGATCCGGGCGGCGATTTGCCGCGCATCCTGGCGACTGTTCAGCAGCGCAAGCTAACGCTCAAAGCCATCTGGCTGACCCATGCTCATATCGACCATGCCGGCGGATGCGGCCAGCTTGCACGCGAGTTGGCGGTGCCCATCATCGGCCCGCATCCGGGCGATCAGTTCTGGATCGACGGCCTGGCCAAGCAGAGCCAGATGTTTGGCTTTCCGCCGGCCGAGAGCTTCACGCCCACGCGCTGGCTGCTTGATGGCGACAGCGTCAGCATCGGCAAGCAAACCTTGCAGGTGCGCCATTGCCCAGGCCACACGCCGGGCCATGTGGTGTTCTATTCGCCCGAGATCCAGCGCGCCTTTGTCGGCGATGTATTGTTTGCGGGCGGCGTAGGCCGCACCGATTTCCCCGGTGGCGACCATGCGACGCTGATTGCGTCGATCAAGCAGCGCCTCTGGCCCATGGGCGACGCCACAGTGTTCATTCCCGGCCATGGCCCCGAAAGCAGCTTTGGCGAGGAGCGGCGTAGCAACCCCTATGTGAGCGAACGCTGAGCCGGCATCAGGCGTTCGCAGCCAACTGCGCCTCGGCGATCACGGCCGCCAGCCAATCCATCACGACGCGCACACGCCTGGATAGATTGCGGCGATTGGCGTAGAGCAGATTGATAGGCATGGGCGGGGCGGCGAGCTCGGGCAAGACGGCGACCAAGGCGCCGTTGTGCAGCGCGTCCCGCAGCAGCGCATCGCGTTCGCCCAGCACCGGCACCTGGATCAGGCCCAGGCCGGCCAGACAGGCGGCCTGATAGGCCTCGGCATTGTTGACGGTGATAGCGCCCGGCAGCGCCAGACTGCGCGCCTGGCCGCTCTCGTCAAGGTAGTCAAAGCCACCCGACTTGGCGCCCAGCGTGTTGACGAAATGCACCAGGCGATGGTCTTGTTGTGGGTCCGTCAGGTCAGCCAATGAGGCGGGCACACCATGCCGGGCCAGATAGGCTGGGCTGGCGCAATTGAGCATGCGCATCAGGCCCAGCGGCCGCGCGATCAGGCTGGTGTCGACCACGCTGCCGATGCGCAGCACGCAGTCAAAGCCTTCGCGCACCAGGTCCACCCGTCGCTCGGTGCTGCTGATCTCCAGGCTTAGCAAGGGGTGAGTCTGCAAGAGCTCGGGCAGGCGCGGGATGACAAGATCGCGGGCGATGCTGCTGCTCATATCGACCCGCACGCGGCCGCTCAAGCCCGCCGACCCGGGCTGCTGCGCGAACATCGCCTGCAACTCCTCCATATCGGCCAGCACATCCTTGCTGCGCTCGTAGAAGGCCTGCCCGTCCTGGGTCAGTTGCACGCGCCGCGTCGTGCGGTGCAGCAAGCGCGCACCGAGCTGGCTTTCGAGTTGCTGCACGGCACTGGACGCGCTCGCCTTGGGTAGGCCCAGGCTCAGCGCCGCCTGCGTAAAGCTGGCCAATTCGGCTACGCGGTGAAAGATTTGCAGCCGTTCAAGTGGATTCATTGGTCGATTTTTGGATAACAGATAAATTGAATTTTTTGAGTTTATGTTCAAACTTGAATTCAATAGACTGCGCCACATGCCAATCAAGGAGCTTTCAATGAACGCAAGTAGCAGCCCGATATACCCCATAGACCCCGTCAATCCGATCAACCCGATCGTCCTGATCACCGGCGGCAGCCGCGGCCTGGGCAAGAACACCGCCCTGCATCTGGCCGCTCAAGGCAGCGACGTCATCCTGAGCTACCGCAGCGCCCGTGCCGAAGCCGAGGCGACCGTCGCCGCCGTCCAGGCGCTCGGTCGCCGCGCCGTGGCGCTGCCGCTGGACATGGGTGACAGCGCCGCTTTCCCGGCCTTTGCCGCCGCCGTCCAGACCGCGCTGGCGCAGACCTGGCAGCGCGAGCGATTCGATCACCTGGTCAATAACGCCGGCATGGGCCACCATGCCAGCCTGGCGGAGACCAGCGAGGCGCAATTCGACGAGTTGATGAATGTGCACCTGAAGGGGGTTTTCTTCCTGACCCAGAAGCTCTTGCCGCTGATCAATGACGGCGGGCGCATCGTCAATATCTCCAGCGGCCTGACCCGTTTTGCCTTGCCCGGCTACGGCGCCTATGCCGCCATGAAGGGCGCGGTCGAAGTGCTGAGTCGCTATCTGGCCAAGGAACTTGGCCCGCGCGGCATTGCTGTCAACACTTTGGCGCCGGGCGCGATCGCGACAGACTTTGGCGGCGGCGCGGTGCGCGACAACGCACAGCTGAACAGTTATGTGGCGGCACAAACCGTGCTCGGCCGCACCGGCCTGCCGGACGATATCGGCGGCGCGATAGCGGCGTTGCTGGCGCCCGGCAGCGGCTGGATCAATGCCCAGCGCATCGAAGCCTCGGGCGGGATGTTCGTGTAGTCCCGCGTGCGATCAAGCGGCCGCCCATTGCGGCGGCTACTTCTGCAGCCCCTTGGGCGAGGACGCCAGCCAGGATTGAAACAAGCTGTTGAGTACGAGGTCAAAAGCTCCCCCGACCAAGTCTTTGGACTCACTGCTTTTGGCGTCAAGGCGTTGCTTGTCAGCGAGTCGGCGCAGCTCAGCGCTTTGACGGCCGGCACCCACCTGCTGCAACTCGCGCGCGCGCTGATCGTAGCGATCGGCCTGCTCGTTCATGGAGTCACTGGCGCTTTCAATCACGAGCGGGCCTCTGGATGCGCAGCCGCTCAAGGCGAGGGCAAGGGCCATGGCGAGCAGCCAGACCGCCGTGGCAGAGGCAGAGTGCTCGGCTGATTTGCACGCTGAAAGGATATGTTTGCTCATGGCCGGGCATGCTAAACCAGCCAAGTGCCAGCACTGGGTCTTGGCTGGCAAGTAGCGCTGGATGCTGCTTTTGGGCGCGTCCGGCGCTACCGCTTACAAGCATTGCCAGCTTTTGCGGGCATGTTCTATGCTGCGCGGCGGAATCTTTTCAACCTCTATTTTTGAAATGACTTGTTCTATGTTGTTTGCGATTCGCTTTGTCGACAAGCCGAATTCCTTGGCCTTGCGCCAGACCCTGATGGCGGCACATATCGCTTGGCTGGATCAAGTGCGCGAGTTCGTGTTGGTGGGCGGCTCTTTGCGCCATTCGCCAGAGCAGGCGCCGGTGGGCGGGCTGTGGATTGTCGAGCTTGAGAGCAAAGCGGCTGTCGAAGCGCTCATGAAGCAAGATCCCTTCTTCACCGGCGGCTTGCGCGAGAGTTGGGAAATTCTGCATTGGTCCAAGGCCTTTGAGGATCGCAAGGTGCCTGTCTGAAAATTGCCTGGCAGCCCAGTGGCAGTCAAGAACCTGAGCGAAGCCCCGTGCCAGGTCCGCCAAGCTTGCGCTTCGCTGCTCTTGGCGCCTCTTTGGCTCTTGTGCCTTGCCCCGAGCTTTTCTGACGCGTAACGATCTCTACAAACGCCACAATTCTCCATAGCCTGGTGGCTTGGGCCAGTTGGCAGCTGTGGGCAAGACCTGACCCTGCTCGGCTCGCCAGCGCCGCGCCAGCATCCAGCCGCCATGGCTGATCAGCAAGCAAGCCCCAGCTGGCGGCTGCCAGTCGCCGGCGCGTTCAAGCAGGTTCGCAAGTGATTCGCCGCCGCCCGGGGCGTAAGCGACAAAGTCGCCCACCCAGGCGTCGATATCGCTGCGCTCGATTTCTGCCCAGGCGCGGCCGTCCCATGCGCCGAAGTCCAGCTCCAACAAGCGTGGGTCAAGCCGGTGCTGCCAACCCCATGTTTTGAGCCAGGCGCCCACCGCCGCGCAGCGGCGCAGCGGCGAGCTGCAGACGACTTTCGGCAACCGCTGCCTCTGCGCGAGTTTTTGAATTCGCCGGGCCAGGCGCTTGGCGGCCCGCCAATGCACAGGCAGATCGGTGCCCGCGCCAATGCAGCGACCGACCGCGCCGTCGGGGCGCGGGTGACGCCAGACCCACAGCAGTTGCTCAGAATGCATTCAAGAGCGCCAATACGCACAGCAGAATGCCCAACTCCACCACTTGCTGGGTGGCGCCAAGGTTGTCGCCGGTGTAGCCGCCTAGGCGCCGGTCCAGCCAGGCCTGCATATAGAGCGTTAGGCCAGCGGCGCCTAATATGGCCAGCAACAAAACAGGCAGTAAGGCCGGCAGGCACAGGACCAGGCCGATAGCGGCCAACAGCACCCATGCGAAGGCGACCGCCAGGGTCGCACCATCAGCCTGTGTGGCCAGCGGTTTGGCCTTGGCATGTTCGGCATCACCGGCATAGCTGAGGCTGTGCATTAGCCAGACCGGCGCGGCGCGCGAGGCAGTGTGGGCCCAGATGGTCAGCAAGACAGCCAACTCCGGCTTGGCCTCGGCCAATGCGAGCAGCGCTGCAGCCTTCAGCCCCAACATCAAGATCAGGCCGAGTGAGCCGTAGCTGCCGATGCGGGAATCTTTCATGATGGTCAGCGCTCGCTCGCGGCTGACGCTTCCGCCCAGGCCGTCGCAGGTGTCGGCCCAGCCGTCTTCGTGGAAGCCACCGGTCAGCCAGACGCTCGCAGCCATGCTCAAGCCCACGGCCACCGTTGGCGGCCAGATCCACAAGGCAAGCCAAAGCACAAGGCCGGCAAAGCTACCAATAAAAAAGCCAACAGCGGGGAAGTGGCGTGCGCATTGTTGCAGCCAGACGGGCTCAAAGCCTACCCAGCCGGGCGTTGGGCAGCGGCTGAAGAATTGCAGGGCGATGAAGAAGAGGCGCAGTTCGTGCAGCAAGAAGCTCATAGCAAATGGAGAGGCCCAAGGTGGGCGGAGCGGCAGGCCTCGCACTCTACCGTGCTGCTGCTTGGCCTGGGCTCAAGTGTCCGGGTAGCGCCTGTAGATTTCGTGCACGGCTTCCAGATTGTCGAACAGTTGCTGCACCAAGGCCGGGTCGAACTGTTTGCCGGACTGCTCGGTGATGTAGGACAGCGCTGCATCAAACTCCCAGGCTTCTTTGTAGCAACGCCCGCTGACCAGCGCGTCCAAGACATCGGCCAAGGCCACGATGCGGCCGGCAATATTGATCTGATCGCCGATCAGTCCACGCGGATAGCCGCCTCCGTCCCAGCGTTCATGGTGTTCATGCGCAATGATGGCGCCGAGCTGCTGAATGCGTTTGTCGGACTTGCTGAGCAGCTCAAAGCCGATGCGTGCATGGGTCTGCATGACTTCCCATTCCTCGGCGTCGAGCTTGCCGGGCTTGTTCAAGACCCGATCGGGGATGCCGATCTTGCCCACATCATGCAGCGGTGAGGCCTGCCGCATGAATTCAACGTCAGCGGCCCGCATGCCCGAAGTTTCGGCCAGCAAAGCGGATATTTCGCCGACCCGACGCACATGCGCACCGGTTTCCTTGGAACGGCGCTCGACCGCTTCGCCGAGTATGAACACAGTCGAGCGCTGGGTTTCTTGAATCTCTTCGCGCAGCAGCAGTGACTCGTAAGTGATGGCGACATTGGCGCAAAAAATCTCCAGCAACTCGCGCGCCTGCGCATCGACCGGGTCGGAGAACTGCATATAAAGCAGGGTCTCGTTGTCGGTGCTGCTGCGGTAGTAACCGATGAAATGATGGGCGTCGAAATAGCCGGTCTGATCGACCAAGGCGCGATCCAGAGCCACCTTCACTTCAGGCGGCAAATTGCTGATCTCGTCATCGACCAGCAGGCGCGAGTATTCGGCCGTGGCCGCCAACACCTTCAGATGACCTTCGCAGTTACTGGCCGCGTAGGCCGACACCCGACTGGCACAGAGCGCCCGCGCATCCATGCCCAGCAAATGGGTGACTTGCTCCAGCACGGCGGAAGCAAAGCGGCGCAGATTCTGCGAGTCGTAGACCCGCGTGATGGCGTCAATCGAGCGGCGCAGCGCTTGGCGCGACTGTTCGATGATCATGATGTCGCGATAGCTGCGCAAAGCGGCGTAAAACACCGTGATCAGCTTGCGCTTGGTCAGCTCGGTTTTTTCTTTGTAGTCATTGATGTCATAGGTCTTGATGACATGCTCTTCCGGGGCTTGTCCCGGCTGACCGGTGCGCAGCACGATGCGCACATGGTTGTTCTTCAGCTCGTCGCGGATGTAGCGGGCAACGTCCAGGCCTGCATGCTCCGACTCCATCACCACATCGAGCAAAATCAAGGCGATGTCGTTGCGAGACTTCAGCAATTCGCGCGCTTCGACACCGCTGTAAGCGTCGAGGAATTGCAGGCGGCGGCCTGAAAACTCGAAATCCGCCATCACCAGCTGCGTCACCTGATGCACGGCGACGTCATCATCCACAATCATCACCACCCAGGGCTCAAGCGGCTTGGGCGCCGTGTCATCGCTGCCGGGTGCGGGCAATTCGTCTGCGAAAACCAAGTCTGTCATGGGACGCCTTATGTCTTAGCGAGTGGAGCTTTTCAAACGCACCTTAAAAGCTCCGAACCTAGGGATTGTGCAAGAACCTTTGCGTCGATTATGGCCAAGGTTGGAATGATTTTTGTACTGAAATGTGGGGAAAACTTGGGCGCTGTGGGATAAGCCTCACTCTTGCTGGCTAACCCCTGCTGACTCGAAGCTCGCCATCTCGGCCAAAATCAGGCAAGCCGACTCCAGCAAAGGCCAGGCCATTGCGGCGCCCGAGCCTTCACCCAGGCGCAAGCCTAGATCCAACAAGGGCTCGGCTTCCAGCGCCTCCAGCATCAAGCGGTGGCCCGACTCCATCGAGCGGTGCGCGAAAACGCAGCGCTCCAGCACGGCCGGCTGCAGGCGCGCCGCCACCAAGACGGCAGCGCTGGCGATGAACCCATCCACCACGATGACGCGCCGCTCCAGCGCCGCTTGCAGCACTGCGCCCACCATCATCGCAATTTCGAAGCCGCCCATGGCCGCCAAGGCCTGCAGCGGCTCGGTGGCCTCGGCATGGTGCTGCAGCACGGCGCTCAGCGTGGCGATCTTGCGCTGCAAACCGGCGTCATCCAGGCCGGTGCCGCGGCCCGTGCAGGCCTCGACCGGCAAATTCTGCAAGCGCGCCAGCAGCAGGGCGGCGCTGGAGGTGTTGCCAATGCCCATCTCGCCCAGCAGCAAGGCATTGCCGGGGCGCTTGGTCAGCAAGTTCTTGCCGGCGGCTATTGCGGTCGCACATTGATCGCTTGTCATTGCCGCCTGCTCGGCGCAGTCGGCGGTGCCGGCGGCGATCTTGGCGATGACCAAACCGGCACGTGGTGCGAACTCATGCGCGACGCCGGCATCCACCACCGTCAGGCTCAGGCCATGCTGGCGCGCCAGCACGCTGACCGCCGCGCCGCCGGCCAGAAAGTTCTCCACCATCTGCCAGGTCACATCGCTGGGATAGGCCGACACGCCGCGCCGCGCGAGGCCATGGTCGCCGGCAAACACCATCAGTTGCGGCTCGCGCAAAACAGGGGTTTCGCTGCCCAGAATCAGACCAAGGCGCAACATCAAAGCTTCCAGCTGCCCCAGCGAACCCAGCGGCTTGGTCTTGCCGTCGATGCGGCGCTGCAGCGCGCTTGCCAGCGCCGGATTTTGCAAGGAGGGGATTTCTGGAATCAGGTTTTGCATATTGAGTTTGATGAGTTCGCGATAAAGGTTTGGATGGCCGCCTGCACTTGGGCGGCGCCGCGTTCGATCGCGGTAGGGCCGGGTGCCAGGATGTCGGCCGACTTGATTTCAAGCAGTTGCGCGCCCAAACCGGCAAAGCCGGGTCGAGCCAGCACCTTGTCGGGCACAAAGCGCTTGCCGCACCAACTGCCAAGAATCAGCTCAGGCCTGCGGGCCAGGATGTCTTCGGCGCTGACGATGCGATCACGCGCCAAGCCGGCGCGAGCCTTGTCGGCAAAGATGTCGATACCGCCGGCCAAGTCGATGATTTCGCTGACCCAGCCTATGCCGCAAATGATGGGCTCGTCCCATTCTTCAAAACACACCCGTGGCCGACGCGCCAGCAGCGCGGCCGCGGCAGCAATGCGGTCCTGGCAGGCCTGCAACTGCTCGCACAAGGCCTCGGCAGCAAGCTCTTTCTCGACCAAGGCCCCGAGCCGCCGCACCATGGCATGGATGCCAGCCAGGTCGCGGTGGTTGAACCATAGCGTGGCCAAGCCAGCGCGCTCGCATTCATCCAGCAGCGGGCGCTGCAGATCGGAAAAGCCAATCACCAGATCCGGCTGTACGGCCAGGATCTTTTCTATCTTCATGCTGGTGAAGCCGCTGATCTTGGGTTTGTGCTGGCGCGCCTCGGGCGGGTAGACGGTGTAGCCGGAGATGCCGGCGATATGGTCTTGGGCGCCGATGCGGTACAGCGTGTCCACCGCCTCGGTGGACAGGCAGGCGATGCGCTGAGGAACACTCATTGCGCGCCGTCCTGTTGCAGCAAACCCATCAATACGCCGGGCTCAAAATGGGCCTCAATGAAATCGGCCAGGCCCTCAAATACCGCGTCCAGACCCGGCTGCTCGGTGCCGAACAAGGCTTGCATCACGCGGGTCTGTTCGAACAGGCCGTGGGCATAGCAGCCCAGCACCGAGCCTTGGCTCCAACCTATCGCCTCACCGAGCTCGTTGCGCACGGCAACCCGCGCGGCCGCCATGGCCGGATGCTGAACCGTACGGCCGTGGTGAATTTCATAACCTTCAGCCTCAACGCCCGCGAGCGCGCTCCAGGGCTCGGTCAGCGCTTCGAAGCGCAGCGAGCAAGGCTTGAGGAGCTTGTCTTTCTCGAACTGCGTCACCAGTGGCAGCAGACCCAGGCCGGGCGCATTGCCGTCCAGGCCATGCGGGTCGAGCAGGCTTTCGCCCAGCATCTGCAAGCCGCCGCAAACGCCCAGCAGCGGTTTGCCTGCCGCCGCATGCCGGGCGATCACCAGATCGAGCTTCTGAGCGCGCAGCCAGGCCAGATCGGCCGCAACGGCTTTCGAGCCGGGCAAGATGATCCAGTCGGCGCCTTCCAGCTGCGCCGGCGTGCGGGCCCAGCTCAGGCGCACATCGGCCAAGCTGCGCAAGGGCTGGAACTCATCGAGATTGGACATGCGCGGGTAGGCGACGATGGCGATCTTGAGTCCTGAGCCACTGACGCTGTCGTCAAACACACCGTCTTCTTCCGGCAAGCCGTGGCCGCGCCACATCGGCAGCACGGCAACGGTGGGCACACCGGTCAGCGCCTGCAATTGCTCCGGGCCCGGCGCCAGCAAGGAGGCATCGCCGCGAAAACGGTTCAGCACATAACCCTTGATCAAAGCGCGCTCATGGGCAGGCAGCAATTGATGCGTGCCGAAGAGATGGGCAAAGGCGCCGCCGCGGTCGATATCGGTGACCAGCAAGCAGGCGGCCTTGGCCTCCAGCGCGGTGCGCATATTGACATAGTCGCTGCTGTGCAGGTTGATCTCGGCCGGCGAGCCGGCGCCCTCGATCACCACCACATCGTTCTCTGCCAGCAGCTCGTGCAAGGGCGGGCGGGCGCGCAGCCAGAGCTTTTCGCTCCGCTCGCGCCAAGGCATGTCGGTCAACTCGCTGTCCACCTCGCCCAACACGATTACCTGCGAGGCGGTGTCTTTCTCGGGCTTGAGCAAGACCGGGTTCATGCGCACCTCGGGGATTCGGCGGGCGGCCAGCGCTTGGAAGTATTGTGCGGAGCCGATTTCGCCCATGGTGCCGTACAAACCCGGGCGGAGCGCAGGGCCGCTCCCAAGCTCCGCCGCGCCCCCTCGGGGGGCCGCCTGCGTACCCGCTGGCGAGGGGCTCATGACCACTCGCGCGTTATTGCTCATGTTCTGCGCCTTGTAGGGCGCGACCTTGAGTCCTTGGCGGGCGTAGTAGCGGCATAGCGCTGTGGCCAGCCAGCTCTTGCCTGCGCCGCTGGTTGTGCCCAGCACCATCACTGCCTTGGCTGTCATGTCTGTAGTTCCTTGATCGCCAGGCGCAACGCTTGTTGAGCCTGGGGTGTTTGAGTGGAGAGCCGCACCCAGCCGGGCAGGGCAAAAGAAGTCGCGTCGCGCAGCTTGATGCCGCGCTCGCGTAGCCTGCCAGGCAAGTCCGCTTGGCAAGAAGGCTGGGCCAGCCAGAAGTTTGTGCAGCTGGGCCGCTGTTGCCAGCCCAATTCGGCCAGCAACGCCCTTTGGCTGGCGCGCAAGGCGATCACTTGCTGCCGGACTTGGTGCAAATGATGGCGGGTCTCGGCGCTGTGCCAATGCATCAATAAGTTGACACCCTCGCTGGACAGCACCCAGCTCGGTGCGAGGCGCATTGCGCAGTCGGCCAAACGACCCGACGCTGGTGCCAGCAGATAGGCAGCGCGCACGCCGGTCAGGCTCAATGCTTTATTGGGGCAAATCAGACGCCAAGCCTGCTCTGCCAAGCTCGCCGGCATTTGGCTGCAGCCATCCAAGCGCAGCGCTTCATAGGCGCAGTCGACAGCCAAGACCGAGGCGCTGGCTTGCAGCGCAGCGTCCAAGGCCAGCCAGTCGGGGCGGCTGAGGCTGTCGCCGGTCGGGTTGCAGGGCTCGCACACCCAGACCAGCGCGGGTTCTTGCAAAGCCGCACACAGCGCCGGCATGCTGGCATAGCGATGTACTTGCAGACCGAGTGCCAAGGCCGCCGCCGCATAGTCACCAAAGCCCGGTTGCGGCACCCAGACCGCGCGCAGACCTGAAAGCAGCGCTGCCAGGCTCAGGCGCCGAATGGCCTCGGCGCCTCCCGAGGCGGGCAGCACGCGCGCGGCATGGACGGATTCGGCCGAGCCCAGATGCTCGCTCAGGCGCTGATAGTCGGGATCGGGATAGCTGCCACGGTCTGCCGCCAAGACCGCTCGCAACAACGCTGGCGGCGGGCCCAGCGGGCTGGCATTGCTGGAGAAATCATGGCGAATTGCCGGCCCGCTGTCGCTGCCACCATGTTCAGCGATCACAAGCCACCTCGCAGGGCCGCAGCGCTGACCATCAAGCACACAGCGGACGCGAGCATCGCCTTCAACGCCAAGCTTTGGGCCCGGCTGATGTCGGCCGGCGTCACCTCCGCGCCGGCCTCGTTCAGCATATAGACGCCCGGTTTGGCCAGCCGTATGTTTAGCCGCAGTGCCATCGCCGCCATCGGCCAGCCGCTGTTCGGTGAGGGCGTGCGCCTGGCTTGCTGCCAGAGCGCGGGCAGCAAATTGAACTTGAAGCCCAGCATGGCCAAAGCGGTGATGCGCGCAGGCACCCAAGACAGTAAATCATCGGCACGCGCCGCCCATTTGCCGGCCCATTCCCACTGACCGCGATAGCCCCACATCGCATCCGCCGTGTTGGCGAAGCGGTAAATCGCCGCACCCGGCAGGCCCGCCAGCATGAACCAGAACAGCGGCGCCACGACCGAGTCGTTGAGGTTCTCGGCCAAGGTTTCGGTGGCTGCCTCGCGCACTTGAGATTCACTCAAATTGCTGGTGTCGCGGCTGACCAACCGCGCCAAGCGCGCACGTCCGGCCGGCAGCGATTCAGCCAAGGCCATCTCTACCGCGCCGACCTCATCGCTGAGCATTCTCCAAGCGAGCATCGGCTTCAAGATCAGACCCAAGAGCAGGCCGGCGCCCAGCAGACCGGGCCAGCCTTGCCAGGGCTTGAAGGCGTAGATCAGCGATGTTTCCAAGAAAGCTGCCAGCAGGCCGACATTGAGCGCACCGACGCACCAGATCAAGGCGCCAGCGCTGAAGGCAGCACGCGGTGCCAGCGTCAACAGGTGCTTTGAGAACAGGCCCAGGAACGAGCCCATCGCCACGACCGGATGCCAGCGCGGCGGCGGCTCGCCCCAGGCGCGATCGACGCCCAGCGCGACCAGCATGGCGAGAGGCAGGAGCCAGGGCGTCAGGTCCATCAAGCAGTCAACTTGTCAGTCAGTTAATCAATCTTCGATGCCGCGCTGCGCCGGCACACCGGCCTTGAAATGGTGCTTTACCAGGCTCATCTCGGTGACGGTATCGGCCAACTCGATCAGCTCTTCCGGCGCGTTACGTCCGGTCAAGACCACATGCACATGGGCGGGCCGCTCGCGCAGCGCTTGCAAGACCGGCTCCAGTGCTAGCCAGCCATAGCGCAGCGGATACATGATCTCGTCCAGCACGACGAGGAAATGCTCGCCGGCCCGTATGGTCGCTTCGGCGCGCGCCCAGCCGTCGCGCGCCAATTGCGCGGAGTGCTCCAGATCCTTGCTCTTCCAGGAGAAGCCGTCGCCCAGACCTTCGATCGGAACACCCAATTGCTCAAACATGCGGTGCTCGCCAAAGCGGGCGCTGGGCACCTTCATGAATTGATAGATCTTGACCGCCTTGCCTCGGCCATGGGCGCGTAGCGCGAGGCCAAAGGCTGCAGTGCTCTTGCCCTTGCCGTCGCCGGTGTGAACAAACACAAGGCCGCGGCGCTCGGCAGTGGGGATCACGCGCTCGCGATCAACCGGGGGTGGTGTGATTTCCATAGGGATGCAGAACCGGTTCAGCCGGCAAAAAAGGCCGCGATCGCTGCCGGGTTGGAGGGGAAGTAATGGTGTATGTAGCTGGCGCGCAGGCTGCCATGTTGATACAGGGCTTCGGCGGTCCGGCCTGCATTGGGATTGCTAGCGACGGCGACCGGCGTCAGCGGTGTGGCCAGGCTGGAGTAGTGAAAAGTGTGGCCGCGCAAGCGGCCTTCCGGCCACTCTATGCTTTGCAGTCCCAAGGCGGAGAGCTTTTTTTGCATCACCGCTTGCCCCGGCATGACGCTGGCCATTGGGTGGGTGCGGCCTTCGATATCGGTCAAAGAAATGCTCAGGCAGAGCATGCCGCCGCATTCGGCCAGCAGAGGTTTGCCTGCCGTCAAATGTGCATGTATATCGTCAAAGAAGCTTGGGTGGCTGCGCAGCGCCTGGGCATGCAACTCCGGGTAGCCGCCCGGCAGCCATAGCGCGTCGCAATCGGGCAAGACCTGACCCTGCAGTGGCGAGAAGAGCAAAACCTCGGCGCCGAGGGCGCGCAGGCAGTCCAGATTGGCCGGATAGATGAAGCTGAAGGCGGCGTCTTGGGCTACGGCAATGCGACGGCCTTGCAAGGGCAGGCTGGGCGTGGCGACGGGCAGGTCCGCTGGCTCGAAGCGTACAGAGGCAAACTCGAAGCCCGGCTTTACGGCCGAGCCCCAAGCATCGGCCCAGCCGTCTAGAAGCGCATCCAGGTTCGGCAGCTCTATCGCCTGCACCAGGCCCAGATGGCGCTCGGGCAGCGTCAGCGAGGCGTCACGGGGCAGGGCGGCGATCAAGGGCAGATCGGCGGGTAGCCCTTCGCTGACCATGCGGCCATGTGCAGCGCTGCCGACGCGGTTGGCAACCACGCCGCATAACTTGATATCGTGGCGGTACTGCTGCAAACCCAGCGCCAAGGCGCCAAAGGTCTGTGCCATGGCCGACGCGTCGATGACCGCCAGCACCGGCAGACCGAAGGCGGCGGCAAGATCAGCACTGCTTGGATCGCCGTCGAACAAGCCCATCACGCCTTCGACCAGGATCAGATCCGCCTCGCTTGCGGCTGACGCCAGCAAAGCGCGGCAATGGTCCAAGCCGCCCATAAAGAGGTCGAGCTGGTAAACGGCATGGCCGCTGGCCCGCTGCAAGATCATCGGGTCCAGATAGTCAGGCCCGGTTTTGAATACGCGCACCTTCAAGCCAAGCCGCGCATGCCAGCGGGCAATCGCTGAGGTGATGCTGGTCTTGCCGGAGCCGGAAGACGGCGCACTGATCAGCAGCGCCTGACAATGAGACGCTTTCATTCGCCCGCCCGCTTCAGTGGCAATACATTGCCGGTGGTCTTGGCTATCGGTCTGCTTTCGGGCATTGCTGCGGGCAATGCCGCCGGCAGGGCCAACCATTGGCCCTGGACCTCAATCAGGTGCAAGCGATCATCAAACACTGTTTGCAGCGCCGCCCTGGTGTCGGCCCGCTGCGGTGCGCCGTGGCAGCTGACGCGGCCTGCCTGCATCACCACCAGGCTGTCGGCCTGCAAAGCCATATTGAGTTCGTGCAGCACACTCACAACGGCGACCCCTGAGGCAACAAGTTCGCGCACCAGGCCTAACCAGTCGGCTTGATGGGGCGGGTCCAGATGAGCCAGCGGCTCATCCATCAACAGCACCTTGGCTTGCACGGCGAGCGCACGCGCCAGGAGCACACGTTGGCGCTCGCCACCCGAGAGGCGCCCAAGTGGACGTTCGCGCCAGTCCCAGCTTTGGGTTTGCTGCATCGCCTGCACCACGGCCGCATGGTCGGCGCTGCTGGGCGGCGCTAGCCATGCCTGGTGCGGCAAGCGGCCCAGCATCACCACTTCATAGGCGCTCAGCACGTCGGAGCTGGTTTCGTTTTGGCCCAACCAGGCTAATTGACGAGCCCGTTCACGGGCGGGAATCTGGGTCCAGTTCTGCCCAAAAAGCTGCACCCGGCCGCTCATCGGCAGCAGACCGGCCAGCGCGCGCAAAAGCGTGGATTTGCCGGCGCCGTTCGGTCCGACGATGGCGGTCCATTGGCCTGTTTGCAATCGCAAGTCGATGGCAGCCAGGATGGGCTGGCCCTGCAAATGCACGGATTCGATTTGCGCCTGCAAGGCAGGCTGCAGCGTTGGGCTCGGCGTTGAATTCAGCATCATGCGCGACTCTCCAAGAGCGGTTTGCGGTGCATCAACCAAAGCAAATAGGCGCCGCCCAGGACCGTGGTGACCACGCCGACCGGCAGCTCTTGCGGGGCCACCAACCAGCGCGCCAGGATATCGGCCGCCAAGAGCAGTGCCCCGCCGGTCAGGGCCGATAGCAGCAGCAGCCAGCTGTGTGTGCAATGCAGGCGGCTGCGCACCAGATGGGGTGCTACCAAGCCGACAAAGCCAATCAAGCCGGCCTGCGCCACCGCCGCACCGGTTGCCAATGCCAGCACGCCAATCAAGAGCAAGCGGATCGCCTGCAAGCGCACCCCCAGTGAGGCAGCGGTCGATTCGCCCAGCGTCATGGCATCGAGTGCACGGCTGCATCCCATGGCCGCGAGCAGACACAGCAGCAATAGCGGCGCCATGATCAGCACGCTGTTCCAGCCCAAGAAGCCGGTGCTGCCCATCACAAAGGCTTGCATGGGCCGCATGATGTCGGGTGCCAGCATGATCATCAAGGTGGTGGCCGAACCCAGCACCACGCCGACGATGACCCCGGCCAGCAGCAAGCGCATGGTTTGTTCCACCCCGCGTGCCAACACCAAGGTCAAGAGCACCGCGCCGACCGCGCCGCAGAAGGCCGCGCCGGTCAGGCCCACGCGCAGCCATAGCGAGGCTGCCGCTGGAGATGTGCCTGCCAGCACCAAGAGCAGGGCCACGCCCAGGCCCGCGCCGGAGGAGGCGCCGAGCAAATAAGGGTCGGCCAGGGCATTGCGAAATAGACCTTGCGCCACCGCTCCGGCCAGGCCCAGCAAAGCGCCAGCCACCCAGGCTCCGCTGGAGCGCGGCAGCCGAATCTGCCAGAGGATTTGCTGTTGAATGGCGTCATCGCTGTCCAACCAGCTCAGGCCAAAGCCGGTGCTGCCCACCGCCACGCCAATCAGCAGCAATGCACTGCTGATCAGCGTTAGCGCCAGCAGCAGGGTCAGCGGCTTGCTATGGCGATTCATAGGGGGCAGCTCATGGTTTTGCGACTGCCTTGGTCTTGCTAGGCGCAGGGGTCAAACTACGCAGACAGCGCGCCATCCAGCCGGCAGCCTCGCCCATGCGGGGGCCGGGGCGGCCCATCACTTCGGACTCTTCCTTCGGGAAGACGCACAGACGCTGTTCGCGCAGCGCGCGGATGCCGGCCCAGCCGGGGCGGCTGGGTAAATTGACGGCGCTGCGCTGCGCCACCATGATGATTTGCGGATCGGCGCGCACGATGAACTCGGGGTTCAACTTCGGAAAAGGGCCGAGCTCCTTGCCGACGATGTTTTTCAGGCCCAGTCGAGCCAGCGTCTCGCCAATGAAGGAGGACTCGCCGGCCGCAAAGGGAGCGCTGTCGACCTCGTAGTAGACGCTCATGCCCTTGATCTCAGGGGGCACGCTGGCGGCGGCCTGGGAGATCGCCGCGTCGATATTCAGCCAGACCTTTTGCGGCTCGGCCACGGCCAGCAGCTCACCGATCTTGCCCAGCACCCGCCGCACATCCTCTTGGCTGCGCGTCTCCAGCACCAGCACCTTGAGCCCCAAGCTGGCCAGGCGGTCTTGTACGCGCGAGGATGGCGCCACGATCACCACATCGGGGCGCAGCGCCACCACGGTTTCGATTTGCGTGTCGTCCAGGCCGCCCAGCTTGGGCAGCTTGTTGACCGACTCGGGGTAGTTGGAATAGCGGTCAACGCCGACCAGCCGGTCGCAGGCGCCGAGTGCGCAGACCGTTTCGGTCAGCGAGGGCAGCAGCGTGATGATGCGGCGCGGCGGCTCGCTCAGTTGCAGGGTGTGGCCGGCGTCATCGACAATTTTGATGGGCGGGGCTGTTGCGCCTGCGCACAAGCCGGCCAGCAGGGCAAGTGTGGCCGTAGCGAAAGCGGCGTGGATGTTTTTCTTCATGGCTTGCTTCTTTGCTCCACCGGCCGGGTCCAGGCTTGGCCGGCTACCATCAGGGTCAGGTCTTGACAGGCTTGCGCCACTTGCTGGTTCAAGCGACCCAACTCGTCGACATAAAAACGCGCCTCGCTGGACATCGGCGAGACGCCCCAGCCAACTTCGTTGGAGACAAACAGCACCGGTGAAGCCAGCTTTGGCAAGACATCCAGCAGCGCTTGCAGCTCGGCCTTCCAGCCCGCCAGATCGGGCGGACCCGACATGGGCATCAGCCAGTTGGTCAGCCACAGGGTCAGGCAGTCGACCAGCAAGAGCCGATGGGGTGCAGCATTCGCTTGCAAAGCCGCAGCCAGCAGCATGGGCGCCTCCACGCAAGCAAAACCGGCGGGCCGGTCTTGCTGGTGGCGCGAGATGCGCGCTTGCATTTCGCCGTCCAAGGCCAGCGCGGTGGCAAGCACCGTCACTTGATGGCCGCTGGCAGCGGCCTGCCAGGCCAGTGCCAGCCGCTCGGCCTGGCGCGACTTGCCGCTGCGTTGGCCGCCGACGATCAAATGGTGCTGCGCCATGGTGCTGTTCCTGCTTGCTACATGCTTACTGCGGCTCGTAGCGCAGTCCGAGGAAGAACTCGCGCCCTGGCTGATTGAAGCCGCGTGCGGTTTCATACTGCTTGTCGGCCACATTGTTCAATCTGGCGTTCAAGCTCCAGGCAGGGGCGAATTGCCAATCGCTGCGCAGATCGAGCGTGGCATAGCCGGCCAGCTTGTACTTGTTGGCCGCATCGTCAAAGCGCTGCGAGAAGCTGTTCAAGGAGGCGCCCAAGTTGACGCTATTGCCGAGCTCCCAGTCGCCTTGCAGCTTGAAGCTGTCTTTGGCGCGGCGCGGCAGCAGATTGCCGCTGGTGGCTACGCCGTCAGTGGCGTTGTGCGGGTTGATGTGATCCAGCGATGCGCTCAATTTGACGGTTTGCAGGTTGAGCTCGTAGGCCAAGGAGATGCCTTCCGAGCGCGCGCGTGGCGTGTTGGCAGGAGCTGGGCCACTGGAGATGAAGTTGCGGTAGCGGTTGTCAAACAGGGCGGCTTTGAGGCTTTGCGCGCCTTGCTTCCAGCGCAGGCTCAATTCGGCATGTTTGCCGTCTTCGGGCAGCAACGTGGGGTTGCCAAAGCCTGGGTAGTAGAGCTGGTTGAAGCTGGGTGCCGTGAAGCTGGTACCGTAACTGGCGCCAAGGCGCAGCGTTTGGGTCAAGGCATAGCCCCAGCCCAAGGCGCCGGTGTTTTGTTTGCCGAACTGCGAGTTGTCATCCATGCGCAAGCTGGCTTGCCAGCTGTGGTCGCCGCTGCTGCCATTGAGTCCGAGACCCAGGCCATTGATATTGCGCTCGCTGACGCTATAGGCATCGCCCGGGCGACTGACTTTCTGCTCCAAACGCTCAAGCAGGGCAAGTGCCGTGCCTAGGGGTGTAGCGATCCAGTTTTCCCAACTGAACTGCGTCTGTTCGGTTTCGATCGCGCCGAGCTGCGTGAACTCGCTGGCGCTGGACAGCGTGTCGTATTTGTCGGTGGACTTGGACGCCGACAGCTTGCTTTGCCATGAGGGCATCAGCTGGCCTTGCAGGCGCAGGCTTTGCAAACCGTTGCTGAGCTTGGCACGCGAGTCGACTTTGGGACCATCGTCAAAAGCCGTGTTGCCGCTGGAGCTGATGGCGAGGCCTTCCAGGCGCCAGCCCTGCGCGATTTGCCAGCCGACATTCAGACTACCGCCGGTCTGGCGAAAGCCGTCTTTGTCTGAGTTGTAGTTGCCGAACTGGGCGCTTTCATTGGTGGTCGAAAAGCCATCGGTGTCTGTGTGCTGCACCTGCACCGCGACATCCAGGCCTTGATGACCGTAGGCCAAGCCGCCGGACAATTTGCCATAGGCGTTGCTGCCGGCCACTGCGCTGGCATTGGGGTGCAGGCCTGCACGGCCGCTGCGGGTAAAGATCTGGATCACGCCGCCCATCGCATTGCTGCCGTAGAGCGCAGACATGGGGCCGCGCACGATTTCGATGCGATCGATGATTTCCAGCGGCAGGTTGTCTAGCGAGGGAGTGCCCAGGGTGGCCGAGCTGACGCGCACACCGTCAATCAAGAGCAGCGTGTGCCGAGCTTCCAGGCCGCGAATGAAGAGCGACGCGCTTTTGCCAAGGCCACCATTGCTGGAGAACTGAATGCCTGGCTGTTGCGAGAGCAGCTCGACCAGCGTGCGGCCTTCGCTTTTTTCGATGTCGCTGCGCGACAAAACCGTCACGTCGGCGACCAACTGGTCGACGCGGCTTGCAGTGCGTGTGGCCGAAACCACCATGGGTTCAAGCTGGTTGAGCGGGCCCGGCGTTTGAGCCAGAGCGGCGGTGTGAACAAGGCTTGCGAAAGTAGCCAAACTAGTCAAAGCGAAAGTAGTCCTCACGGACGAGGTCGCGTGAAAGGCGGGGCGTGCAAGACGCCGTGCAGAAGAAGTCATCAGGGATAGGCCAAACAAAACAACCAGGCATCAGCTCACCCGCTGATCACCTGTGGAACGGAATGCCTTGACCAAAAAAAGGTCGAGGCTCTCCACGTTGTTGGCCGGTATCCGGGCTGGTGGAGCGAGGCCTGTGTCCTTCCCAGCGCAAAAAGCACCAGTGGAGTAATGACAGGTCTTGAAACGCTGATGCGTTTCGTCCACTTACCGTTGCGGGGACAGCTCAGTTTGGGCTTGCTCCGTGGGAGCTTTCCGTTCTGATTCCCGTTTAACTGTGCAGATTTGAGGTTCTGCACGAGCACCAACAGCGGGGGATTCTAACCGGCCTGCGCGGCAGTTTCGGCAGACTTTGAACCTGTCGGCGGTTTTGGGCGCTTCGGTGTTTTTGGCGGCTTTGGTGATTTTGGGGACTTTGCGCTTGCCGGTGCTTGGAGTTTGGCTGCGCTGGCCGCTGCTGGCGTCGGCCCAATAGGTTTGAGTCCGTCTATGCCGACAACGGAGCTGTTGCGCCGGCTGGCCTCAGCCTCTATCTTGATTCTTTCCTTTTCCAGCTCCTTGGCGCGCTTGACGTCGGCCGCCGTATTCTCTTTGCTGGCCTGGGCTTGACCGGCGCTGGGCTCGTCAAACAGCAGTTGCGAGCGACTCGCCGACTGTTGGTTTGGGCAAGGTGAGTCACGCAAATCGCGGCCTTCCGGGCCGCAGCGGTAGATGGGTATGGTTCGAGGTTTTGTCTGCGCGCTGGGTACGCTGACATAAGTCGTTATCACGACTGTCAGCAGCAGAAGCGGCGCAAGCTTCATCAGGGGCTTTCTTGCACGCTTGCTGGAAGTTCAACGCCGGACGGCTTGGCTTCTTGCTGCGGCGGCTTCTCGGCTTTCGGCCTGGGCGGTTTGGCGTGAATTTTGGTCAGCGCCTTGTCCAATTGGCCTGACAACATCAGCTCCACGGACTGCATCGATTTATCTATGCAGTCTTCCAGCATTTGCCGCTCAGCCAGCGGTGGCTTGCGCAGCACATAGCCGGCGACTTCATCTTTGTGTCCGGGGTGTCCGATACCCAAACGCAAGCGCCAGAAATTGGCGGAGCCGAGCTGTGCTTGCATATCCTTCAAACCGTTGTGGCCGCCATTGCCCCCGCCAAGTTTGAATTTCATCTGGCCCGGTTCAAGATCAAGCTCATCATGAATGGCCAAGATCTCCTCGGGCGCAATCTTGAAAAAACGCGCCAAGGGTGCCACTGACTTGCCGGACAAATTCATGAATGTCAGCGGTTGCAACAACCAGATGGGGCCGGCGGCGCCGGGCGCATTGTTGACGCGAGCGCAAAGGCCGTAGTAATTGCGCTCGACCTGCAGCGAGGCGCCGAGCTTGCGGGCCAGCGCATCAATCCACCAAAAACCCGCGTTGTGGCGCGTTTGCTCGTATTCACTGCCTGGATTGCCGAGGCCAACAAAGAGTCGAATCATGGTGCGAGTTTATGGCCGTGGCCGGGTGTCTGAGAAGGTTTCCAATGCAAAAAGGCCCCGCAGAGCAGGGCCTTTTGAACACACAAGGAGGAGGAAGAATTACTTCTTCTTCTTCTTCTTGCCGTCATCCACAGGCGCTGCTGCGACGACGATGATTTCTTCAGCGGCTGGATCAACCGGCGTAGCAACCACTGGGTTTGGCTTGCCGTGTGTGACGACCTTGATGCCGGCTGGCAGTGTCAAGTCATTGACGTGCACCGAGTGACCCTTGGTCAGGCCAGACAGGTTCACTTCGATGAACTCAGGCAACTGCTGGGCCAAGCAAGTGATCAGCAATTCGGTGATCACGTGGTTGACGGTGCAAGAGTCGGTCTTGACAGCGGCCGAGGTCTCTTCGCCCACGAAGTGCAAAGGCACCTTCTTGGTGATCTTG
Source organism: uncultured Roseateles sp. (assembly GCA_963510335.1). Taxonomy (GTDB): domain Bacteria; phylum Pseudomonadota; class Gammaproteobacteria; order Burkholderiales; family Burkholderiaceae_C; genus Paucibacter_A. Next base: position 5,468 of record CAUPEV010000037.1, on the reverse strand, counting down.
GTCGTGTTGTCAACGCGCTGGAAGTCTGCGTGCAGAACTTGCGGCTTGTACGGGTGCATCTGGAAATCGCGCAACAGCACTTGCGAGACGGCGCCGTTCAGTTCCATCTCGAGGATGGTGCTGTGGAAGGCTTCCTTCTTCAAGGCGTGGAACAGCGCGTTGTGATCCATTTCGATCATGGCTGGTTCGCCGGCGGCAAACACGATACCTGGGACGCGGCCAGCAACTCGCAGGCGGCGGCTCGCTCCGGTCCCCTGCAACTTGCGGTCAAAAGCTGTGAATTTCATAGTGACTCCAAAAAGGCTGAACACCCCGAGAGGTGTTCAAAGTGTTGAGCGCCCGCGACCAGGCTGCTCGGCATGTGCGGTCTTGCGACCGCGTTTCAAACCTTCGCCAAGGTTACCCTCGGCCTCGGTTCAAATTTTGTTCAGAAGTTGTTGTTTTGTTCGCTAAACAAGGACGTGACCGACTCACCGTCCGAAATCCGGCGGATCGTCTCGGCGAACAAGAAGGCCACTGAAAGTTGGCGGATCTTGCCGCAGGCCTTGGCCGCGTCGTTCAGAGGAATGGTGTTGCTGATCACGACTTCGTCGAGCATGGACTTGGAGATGCGCTCGATCGCCGGACCGGACAGGATTGGGTGGGTGCAATAGGCGTAGACGCTCTTGGCGCCTCTATCCTTCAATACTTCGGCAGCTTTGACCAGGGTGCCAGCGGTGTCGATCATGTCATCCATGATCACGCAGTTGCGGCCGTCAATCTCACCGATCACATGCATCACTTCGGACACATTGGCGGCCGGGCGGCGCTTGTCGATGATGGCCAGATCGCAACCGAGTTGCTTGGCCAGGGCACGCGCACGCACCACGCCGCCGACGTCGGGGCTGACCACGACCAGGTTCGAATAATTGCGCGCCTTCAGGTCCGACAACAAAACAGGCGAGGCATAAATATTGTCGACAGGGATGTTGAAGAAGCCCTGGATCTGGTCGGCATGCAAGTCCATCGTCAAGACGCGCTCGACGCCTACTTTTTCCAGCAGGTCAGCAACAACCTTGGCCGAAATTGGCACGCGAGTCGAACGTGGGCGGCGATCCTGGCGGGCATAACCGTAATAGGGAATCACGGCAGTGATGCGGCGAGCACTAGCGCGCTTCAGGGCATCGACCATGATCAGCAATTCCATCAGGTTCTCATTCGTCGGCGAGCAGGTCGGCTGAATGACGAAAACGTCACGTGCGCGCACGTTTTGCTGAATCTCAACGGTGACTTCACCATCGGAGAATCGCCCGACCAAAGCTTTGCCGAGGTCGAGGCCGAGGTGTGTTGCAATTTCTTGGGAGAGAACCGGATTCGCGTTGCCGGTGAAGAGGACGGTATTGAGTAGCACGAGCCATCCTTTTTAGAAGGACCCGTGGCCAGCCAGCGTGTCCGGGTGTTTCTTTAGCGCAGAATATTTTGGCAGGGGAAGAAGGATTCGAACCTTCGCATGACGGAATCAAAATCCGTTGCCTTAACCAACTTGGCGACTCCCCTACACAGGACACAGCAGAGCTGCTGCACCCTATAACTTGGCTCATCTGTCACATCTACTTCGATGCTAAAACTTGCTTTAACTTAGTCGGCCCAACCATGCAGTGGGTGTCTATCTAAGCTGCGGCAAATTCTACCAGACCAATCTGCAGGTAAACCCTGCAATTTCGTCAAAAGTATCTGATTTAACAGATTTATTTCTTGCTCGCTTGCTGGAGTATTCACTCTGGCAAACACTGCGCTTCCGGAGCCTGTCATTCGACTATTGCCGAACTCGGATTCCAATATGTGCAGTGCCTGAACAACTTCGGCGCAATTCGCTTCGGCTGGTTTTTGTAGGTCGTTGCGACCAAACCCGCCAAGCAATCTTGCAATTCCTTCGCTGTCCAAACTAATCAATTCTTCGCAAGAGTTTAAGTTGGCATCAAACATATTGTTCGGTGCTTTGCTTGATTCTTTGCCTGAAGAATTGTTTGCAGGAAAGCCCGCTACTATAGCCATGTTTTTCGATCTTGCCAAGAGGGGGCTCGAAAATATTTCTTGCGTGGAGATGCTTTGCCCCGGTTTCAGGACGGCAAACGTCAATGGCGGCAGTTCGATGGGATGCAGGATTTCGCCGATGCCTTCTACGAAGGCGTGGTTGCCGCCAAGAAAAAATGGCACATCAGCCCCGAGCTTCAAGCCCAGCGACAAATGCGTTGAAAGTGGCCAGTTCAATCCCCAAAGCCGGTTCAAAGCGAGCAGGGTAGATGCCGCATCGCTGGAACCGCCGCCCATGCCGGCGCCGGCCGGCAGGCGCTTTTCGATCTGGATGTCCACCCCGTAAGCGCAGCCGCTTTGCGCCTGCAGCAGGCGCGCCGCGCGCAGGCACAAATCGTCGGGTGGCAAACTGGCGCCACGGTCGTGGCGCAGCAATTGACCATCGCTGCGACGCTCGAAATGCAGGGTGTCAGCCCAATCGATCAGCGTGAAGATCGATTGCAAAAGGTGATAGCCATCCGGCCTTTTGCCGACGACATGCAAAAAGAGGTTGAGCTTGGCCGGGGCGGGGACGTCGTAGATCGCTTGCATCAATGGGCTTGAAAAGTTACTCAGGGGTCGACGCGGGCGCGCAGCGTGACGAGGGGTTCGGCTTTGCGGGTCGCGATGATCAGTCGATCTTGAAACTGTGCCAGATCAATCTGCCAGCCGAGTTGAGTGAAGCCAGCGCCTTCGGTCAGCGGCTCGCTGTGGACTTGCGGCCAAGGCCGGCCGCGCAGCCAATCAAATAGAGCAGCCACGGGGATGGCTTCTCCCAGCAGTTCGCGCGTCAATGCGTCAAGGTCGGCAAAGCTGCGTTCGGCCTCAGGCGTTTGCAGCGTCGCCATTTCCGGCCCCCAGCTTGCGCGTGCGACCAGGCTTCCTAGCGGCGTGCTGAGTTCCAACTGGCCGGCGCGCGGGTTGCCGCTCAGCTCGAAGCCGGCATTGCCGCCCGAGGCGCGACCGCTGCTGCCCGGTACCTGTACGCTGAGCCTGCCGCTTAGTCGGACATCACCTTCCGCCATGATTTCAGCAGGCTTGGGGCTGATGCTGGCGCAAGCAGACAGCAAGATTGAGGCGCAGCTCAAGAGCAGGGCGGCAAGTCGCTTCATGGTTGTTCTTTCAGGCGCTTGATAGTTTCGAGCAAGGCATCATTTTTTGGGTCACGCGCCAGGCCTTCGGTCCAAATGCGTTCGGCTTGTGCCTTGTTGCCACTCATCCAAAGCACTTCGCCGAGGTGAGCGGCGATCTCTGCATCGGGGCGAGCCGCATAGCTCTGACCCAGTAGCCGCAAGGCCTCGGCGTTATTGCCGAGGCGATATTCCACCCAGCCCATGCTGTCAAGAATGAAAGGCTCGGCAGGCACGAAGCTGAGCGCCTTGGCGATCAAGGCCTTGGCTTCGTCGAGGCGCAGACCACGCTCTGCGAGCGAGTAGCCGAGGGCGTTATAGGCGTGGTGATGGTCGGGTTTGATGGCAATCACTTTTCGCAGCAAAACTTCCATGGCTTCAAGCCGGCCGAGCTTTTCGGCCATCATTGCTTGCTCGTAAATGAGGTCTGGGTCATTGGGCAGGCGCTCATTGGCCTCGGCCAGTACTTCATGGGCGGCTTGCCAGTTCTGCAAATCTCGCATGAGCTGCGATTCGGCCAGCAGCTTGGATCGCAATTCTTGCGGGCTGCCTTCCGGTAGCGATTGCAGCAATTTGCGCGCCTCGCTCATACGGCCTTGGCGCGCAAGCAAAGACGCACGGCGAAACTGCACCTCCAATAGGCGCTGCGGCGAATCGACCTTGTCTAGCCAAGCATTGGCGGCCTTCAGGTCACTTCGTAGCTCGGCGGCTTGAGCGAGCATGAGCCATGTTTGCTGGCGCGCTTCGCTGATCGCAAGCAGGTCGGCTTCGCCGTCCGGTGCGGCAATGGCTGCGGCCTGGCTATCGAGCAGCTTTAAATATTCAGTCAAGGCCGTTTCTGCGGCCGCCGCGTGGCGCAGGTCCAGCTCCAAGGTGCCGAGCGCAAACCAGGCGCTGCTGGTGCTGGGTGAGGCCTGGGTGATGGCGCGAAATTCACGCGCGGCTTCGGCCGGGCGCTGGGCTCGCGCAAGGGCTCGCCCATACGCAAGCCGCAAGCCGACGTTGTCAGGCTGCGCTTGCAACTGGGTGCCAATCAAAACTTCTGCCTGCGGTTCCAGCGGCAGCAACTCCAAGGCCAGTTGCATCGCGTCGTCGGACGCGGGCGCCAGCGAAATGACTTCCTGCGTCAGCGCGAGTGTTCGTTTGCTGTCTCCGGCGGCCAGGCTCAACCAGGCCAGTGCCACCTTGGCCGCAATTCTTGTCTCCGCTTGCTGGGCGGCGCTTTGCAATACAGGTTCAAGTGCAGACAGCACTCGCTTGGGCTCAGCTGCCCGTTGAAACATCCGAGGTAGGCCGGCCAAGACGGTCGAGCGCTGCGCTTCGGGTGTGATGGCCAGCAGCGAGCGCAAGGGCTCGATGGTATCTGCGGGTCGGTTCAGCAGGGCCAGCAACTGGATCACCATTTGGTGCGCGTCGCTGGACTTTGGCTGCGATTCCCGCCAGGCCTTGGCGGCTATCAAGGCTTGATCACCAGCTCTTGCCTGCAAGGCGATATTGATGACGCGCTGAAACAAGGCTGCATCGCCGGTGCGGCGGGCAGCGTCCAGCAGCACTTGGTAGGCAACGCCGGTTTGGCCGCTTGACAACTCCATTTCGCCGACCAGCAGTTGGTAGAACAGCGGCGCGTCGATGTCCGAGTTGACGGGGGCAGCGGGCGTGGCGGGTGCGGCGGTTGTTTTGGGCTTGAGGGCCGTATCGGCCAGCGCTGGTTGGCAAATCAGACTGGCGATCAGCATCGACACGCCAATGGCTTTGGCGGCAATGGTGCAGCGACGGAAATTCTCGGGCATGAAGGCTCCAGCTCATATGCATGCCCCAAGCACTGACAGTTGCCGCTTGAGGCCAGGGGGCATTCTCGCCCGATATCATGCGGGCCATGCCCGAGCTCCCCGAAGTCGAAGTCACCCGCCGCAGTTTTGCCGCCGCCATTGAAGGCGCCACCGTCCTGCAAGCGCGTATGGGCAAGCCGCTGCGCTGGCCGTTGGGCTTGGACCCGGAACATTTGATCGGCGCGCGCGTCGGTGCGGTCAGCCGGCGCGGAAAGTATTTGTGGCTGCCGGTGTCGCGCCCGGCGGTGAGCGGCGGCCTGCTGCTGCACCTGGGTAGGTCGGGCTCGCTGGCATTTACGCCAGGGCGTGCTCAGGCGGCCTCTGGTGCGCATGATCATTTTGATTTGCAAACCGACCGCGGCCTGCTGCGCTTGACAGACCCGCGGCGCTTCGGCGCCGTCGTCTGGTCCGAGGCCATCAACGCCAATCCTGCCGCCAAGCTTTTGGGCGGCTTGGG
>CAUPEV010000036.1:0-31249 GCA_963510335.1 uncultured Roseateles sp. | reverse complement strand
GATCGGTGACGACGATGCCACGATCCGAGACTTGCTCAGGCGCTACCAGAGCCAAGACGGCTGTGAGGTCCGGCTCGCCGAAGACGGCCGCGCACTCAATAAACAACTGAGTCGGGAGACGGTAGACCTGATCGTGCTCGACCTGATGTTGCCGGGGGAAGATGGATTGACCATCTGCCGGCGTCTGCGCGCCGGCAATGACCTCACCCCCATCATCATGCTGACGGCCAAGGTCGAGGACGTGGATCGCATCGTGGGGCTCGAAGTGGGCGCCGACGACTATTTGACCAAGCCCTTCAACCCGCGCGAACTGCTGGCCCGCATCAACGCGGTGCTGCGCCGCCGGCCGGTGATGGAGGCGCCCGGCGCGCCCTCGTTGGAGGCGATGACGGTCAGTTTCGGCCCGTTTGAATTCGATCTGGCCTTGCGCCGCTTGTCGCGCGGCGGCGAGGCGCTGCCCTTGACCACCGGAGAATTCTCGATGTTGAAGGCGCTGGTGCGCCACCCGCGTCAGCCGCTGACACGTGACAAGCTGGCGCAGCTGGCACGCGGCCGCGACTTTGAGCCCTTTGACCGCAGCCTCGATGTGCAGATCTCGCGCCTGCGCAAGCTGCTCGAGACCGACCCAGCCCAGCCGCGCTACATCCAGACCGTCTGGGGTGTCGGTTATGTGTTTGTGCCGGACGAGACCGTCTGAGTTTATCGATGCCTAGCAGCCCCAGCCGTTCGCCGGGCCGCCCCAAGAACGGCGGCTGCCGATGTGATCAGGGGGCAAGCCCCATGATCATCGGCGCGCCCTCGTGGAGGCGTAGGCGGGAAAGATGTTCCCGACTACTCGGGAACATCCCGCTGAAGCGCCAATCGGCATGCATGCCGACTGGCCGGACAAGTCTGCTCGGCCTGGGGGCAGCATGACCCGCCCCCACCTCGCTCTCAATCTGTTCTGGCGCACCTTCGCGCTCTTGGCCCTGCTGCTGGCCGGTGGCGTGCTGGCTTGGCAGCAGACCTTCAAGGTGCTGGAAGCCGAGCCGCGCGCGCTCGAATCCGCGCAACAACTGGCTGGCTTAGTCAACCTGAGTCGCGTTGCGCTGGCTGATTCAGACAGCATCAACCGCGTCGCTGTCCTGAGTTCGCTGGAGCGCAGCGAGACCGTGCAGGTGCGCGTGGCCGAGGCAGCAGATCGCTGGGAGGCCTACGACACGAACGGCTTCGCCAAACAGCTGGCGACGGAGATGCGCGGGCGCCTCGGCCCTAACACCGTGGTCGCACGCAGCGTCAATGGTGCCCCCGGCCTGTGGGTGCGTTTCAATATTGGCGAAGACGCCTACTGGCTGCAAACCAGCGCGCGGCCTTTCAGCATTGCCAGTTCAAACAATAGTTGGTGGTTGCTGATCGCATTGATCGGCACCGTGCTGGGCTCGGCAGCCATTACCCGGCTGATCAACCAGCCGCTGCGAGATTTGAGCTTTGCCGCCCACCGCATCCGCGAAGGCGAGTACGACTCGGTGCTGGATGAAAGCACGCGCACCAGCGAAATTCGCGACGTGAATATGGGCTTCAACCGGATGGCGCGCGAGCTGGCCAAGATGGAGGAAGACCGCACCGTCATGTTGGCCGGCATCTCGCATGATTTGCGCACCCCGCTGGCACGCCTGCGTCTGGAGGCCGAGATGAGCGTGCCGGACGAGCAAGCACGCCAGTTCATGGCGCAAGACATCGATCAGCTCGACGCCATCATCCACAAGTTCATGGACTACGCCCGTCCGTCCGAGCTGCAGCTGCAGCCGCTGCAGCTGGGCGACTTGGTCGACCGGGTCGCGCAAGGCTTTCGCGAGCCGCAACAGATACGCATTCAAAACACGGTGCCGCCGGATCTCAAGGTTTGGGCCGATGACACCGAGCTGGGCCGGGTGCTGCTGAACCTGTTCGAGAACGCGCGCCGCTATGGCCGCTCGGGCCAGTCAAGGGACGAAGCCGCCCATGTCGAAGTGACTGCAAGCCTGAACGCCAACTGGGTGCATTTGCTGGTGCGCGACTTTGGCCCGGGTGTGCCTGCAGACAAGCTCGCCAAACTGACCACGCCATTTTTCCGCGGCGACGCCGCGCGCACAGCCGCCAACGGCGCGGGCTTGGGGCTGGCGATTGTTGAAAAATCGGTGCAGCGCCTGGGCGGGCAGTTGGAGATCGGCAACGCCGAGGGCGGTGGTCTGTTTGCGCGGATCTTGCTGCAAAAGGCCAGTTGAATCCCGCACTGCTCGAATGCATGAGCAGGGATGAAGTTCTGCCCATAATCCGCGCAATTGCTCATGCGGGCAAGTTACGACGCTGCCGAAGGCGGCACACGGTCAACTACTACAAAGCCTTCGATATGCGCGCTGAGACCGGCGACGCCGCTATGACGGTCACAGGCCACGGCGAAAAATCTTAGGTCAACGCCACCAAGCTTCCGCCAGACGGCCAGAGCAGCAAGCTTGATGTTCGCGCCAAGGCCTCAAATACTCCAACCGTGATGAAAGCCATCTCGACCCATGACGTGGAAGAGCTGGTCGCCCGCGCCTTGTAAGTCCGTCGAACTAGCGTGCGCGTTTGACCTGATCAGCCCTTGGCCAGCAAACACACCGCCTGCGCTTCAATGGCCTGACATTCCCCCACCGGGCCCATCTTCTCGGCGGTCTTGGCTTTGACGTTGATCTGCTCAACATCCAGCCCCAAGACCTCGGCCAAGCGTGCCCGCATCAAGGGGATGTGCGGCGCCATCTTGGGCGCCTGCGCCTTGATGGTGCTGTCGATATTGACGATCTGCCAGCCTTGCGCACGCACCCGTCGGTAAGCCTCGGCCAGCAGCAGCATCGAATCTGCGCCCTTGAACTCCGCCGCCGTGTCCGGGAAGAGCTTGCCGATATCGCCTAAAGCAGCCGCGCCCAGCAAGGCATCGGTGATCGCGTGTGCCAGCGCATCAGCGTCCGAGTGGCCCAGCAAGCCATGGCTGTGCGGTATGGTGATGCCGCCCAGCACCAGCGGCCGGCCCAGCACCAAGGCATGGGTGTCCCAGCCTTCACCAATACGGAAAGGGAATGGAAATACGGCGGGTGAAGATTGAGTTTGGGTCATGGTGGGCAAGAAAGTGCTGCAGTGAGCGTAGATCAAAATCGCTGCGAGCTTAGCTCGGATTTACACAAAGCTGAGCTACGCTCGCGGCCTTGCCGATCTGCTGACCATGCTTGCATCAATTTCCCAAACTCGCCCCGGCTTGCCCAAAAGGTCGGCGGTGCGATCTCTTCTGCGCCCTGGGCCAAGGCTGCGCTTGTTGGCGGCTGCGCTGGCCTTGGCCGCCCAGCCGAGCTATGCGCAAGAACTTGCACCCGCCCCGGCCGCAGAGCCTCTCAAGCGCCCCAAGATCGGCTTGGTGCTGTCCGGTGGCGGTGTGCGCGGCTTGGCCCATATCGGCGTGCTGCGCGTTCTGCATGAGTTGCATGTGCCGATTGACTTGGTGGTGGGCACCAGCATGGGCGCCGTGGTCGGAGGCGCCTTCGCCTCGGGGCGCAATCTGGATGAATTGGAAAATTTTGTACAGGCCACCGATTGGCCGGCCATCTTGGCCGACCGGCCGCCGCGCCAAGCCTTGAGTTTTCGCCGCCGTGAAGAAGACCTGATCCTGCCCTCGCGCATCGAGCTGGGCCTGCACCGCGCCACCGGCGTCAGCCTGCCGCCTTCGGCCGCAGGCAATAGCGCTTTGGAGTTTGCGCTGGAGCGACTGGTAAGACCGGAGCAGGCCGAGGCGCCCATCAGCCAGCTGAGCCTGCCGTTTCGCGCCGTGGCCACCGACCTGCTCAGCGGCGACATGCTGGAGATGGTGGACACGCCGCTCTTTCTGGCCATGCGTGCTTCGATGGCTGTGCCTGGCGTGTTTACGCCGGTGCGCATCAATGGCAGGTCGGTGGTGGACGGCGGCCTGGTGCGCAACTTGCCGGTTGATATTGCACGCAAGATGGGGGCGGACATCATCATCGCGGTCAATGTGGGCTCGCCGCTGCTGGAGGAACGCGAGATCAATAGCGCGGTTGGGGTGGCCAACCAGATGCTGCAGATTCTGACCAACCAGAACGTTGCCCATTCCCTGAAGGAATTGCAGCCCACCGATGTATTGATCGACCCCGATCTGGGCAATATCGCTTTCATGGACTTCGACCGGCATCAAGAAGCAGTCGCATCGGGTCAACGTGCCGCCTTTGCCGCCCATGAGCGGCTGCGTGCATTGGCGCTCAGCCCCGAGGACTACGCTGCGTTTGAATTGAATCGCCGCAATACCGGCGAGCTGGCCAGCCATAGGCAAGGTCTGCCCTTGGCCAGCCTGGAGATTCGCGGCACCCGCCGCAGCAACCCGGCCGCGCTGAAAGCGGAACTCGACTTGGAGCTCGGCGCACCGGCCAGCGTCAGCGATATTCAAAAAGCCAGCGCCCAGCTGTATGGGCGCGGCGACTTCGAACGCATCGATACGCAGATCAGCGACGAAAAAGGCCAACGCCAAGTCACGCTCAACGTCAGCGAGGCCGATTGGGCCAGCAGCCGCCTGCGCGTGGGCCTGCAGCTGTACAGCGACTTTGATGATGCCAATCGTTTCTCGATCTCGGTCATGCATGTCTGGACCTGGCTGAACCCTTGGGGAGCGGAGCTGCGCACGGTCGGCAGCATCGGCAACGAACGCGGCTTGGCGACCGAGCTCTATCAGCCTCTGGGCGCGGGTTCGCGCTGGTTTCTGAGCAGCGGCGTGCAGCTCCAGGCCAATAGCATTGACCTCTTCAATACCCAAGGGCTGCGCACCTCCAGGCTCAGAGCCAATAGCAATGAAGCACGCATCGCCGTCGGGCGGCAGTTTTCCAACTGGGGCGATCTGCGCATCGGCGTCGGGCGACTCAACACCAGCGCTCAACTGACGATTCCCGAGAACCCGGAGGTAGCCCCCTTGAACGGCAATTACCGCCATCGTTTCATCACCATGAATGTCGATACGCTGGACTCGCTGGCCTTCCCGACGCGCGGCCAGTTGCTCAACTTCAACTTGGAGCGCTACACCAACCGCGAACAGGCCTCGGTGGAAAAGCTGGACCTGCGCGCCTTGAGTGCCTTTCGCCTCGGTGATTGGGCGGGCCATGTCTACGGAGAAGTTGCAGCATCCTCGCTCGGCACCACCGGCGACCTGGGCGGGTTCTTGCGCCTGTCGGGCTCCCAGCAAGGCTCTTTGAGTGGCCGCGTCGTGGCCATGACGCGCTTGGTCGCGGCGCGGCGCATCGCTCAAATGCCGGTGGGTCTGGGCGGCGCCATACGGGCCGGCTTCTCGCTGGAGTCAGGCGCCATTTTGCGCAATAGCGATAACAGCTTGTTCGCCTTTGCCCTGCCCGAATCAAAGCTGGCCGGCAGCGCTTTCCTGTCTATGGACACCCGCTTCGGCCCCTTTTACGTGGCGGCAGGCACCACCTACCAGGGCCGCTCCTCGCTCTACTTGTTCCTCGGGCCGATCTGGTAGCGCTCAATCAGCGCTGCGGCGCATCGCTGTGAACTGCGCAAACTCCCAGGAGCGCAAGCCCAGCAGCAAGGTGAAGCCATCGCGCTCGCTGGCCTGCAGGCGCTGATCATCTTGGTGCAGGCGTGCCAACTCGGCCGCAAGCTGGCGAATCTTTTGCACCAGCTCCTGCGCACTCGGGTTGGACAAGCGACCATGCACGCACAGCAAGGCCTCACCCGCGCCGTCAAAACGTCCGCAGAAGAAATCATCCACCACATGCTTGCGGAAGCACTGCTGCACCGGCCCGTCCGCCAGCCAGCGAAACGCAATCGACACCCGCATGCGGTAGCGGTTCAGCGCCTTCAGCTCGATCAGCTCCAGCCGGTCAAGCTTGACCAGATAGCCGATGCACTCGGTCTCGCTGATCGCGTAGACCTCGATGATCTGCTCCAGCGTCCAGTGGCCCAGGCAGCAAATCGCCACCAGCAGCAGCTTGGGGTCGCGCACCAGTGAGCGCTCCTGGTCCAGCGTCAGCGTGTCGGCATGCGGCGCGCAATCGGCCGCTTGGCGCAACACATCCTCCATCGCCACACCGACCGCCTTGCAGATTTGCTCAAGTCGGCTCAGGCTCATATCGCCCTGCGAGAACACCCGCTTGACGCTGGACTCGCTCATGCCTAAACGCAGCGCCAGCTGCTTGTAGGTCATGTCGGCGGCGCGCATTTCGCTGCGCAGCACTTGAATCAATATTTCCGGACTGCTCATGCGCCCTCCCAGGCTCGGTCGATTTGGTAGCGAATGTTAATACCAGGCAGCCAAAAAATCGGCACAAGGATCAAGTTCCTGGCATTTGCTGCCAAGCCGAGGAAAACTCCGCTCCGCCATCCGACGCTAACACCAGAAGCAAGCGGTGGCGACTTCGCCTTTGCCCCATCCAGCGTTTCAGGACTATTTCCATGAACAAACCCAACAAATCCCTCTCAGCCCTGCTAATTTGCTGGGCTGCGACCCTGCTCTTGTCGGCCTGCGGCGACAGCAGCGACGAGAGCGACAGCAAACCGGTGGTGAGCCAAGGGGCGCTCATTCAAGCCGGCAAATTCGACCCCAAGTTCACCGGCACATGGCGGGTGCTTGGCGAGAGTCGGCTGATCGAAGTGACGGATCAAACCATCAGCAGCTACCAGGAAACGCCCTCTTTTTGCTACCGGGACCGCATGCAGACCCAGGCCGCCGATCTGGAGGGCGCAAGCTACCAGCACAGCAGCAGCGCCAAGCGCGTCTCGGCGGAACTCTTTCAAGACCCGCGCCAGCCGTCCAGCTACAGCCTCGAACGCATCGCCGGCATTCCTGATCGCTGCAAGGCTGAAGCGCCTCGCGATGCGGCCAGCAGCTTCAAGGCGATGCAGGAGATCTTCGATCTCGACTACGCCTTCTTCAAGGAACGCGGCATCGACTGGCCGGCCCGCACGAAGCAACTGGCGCCGCTGGCCGCAGCGGCCAAAGATGACGCTCAACTGCAGCAAGTGCTGCTCAAGGCCATCAAAGGCTTCAATGACCACCACCTGTCCTTGATGCATTTCGACGCCAAGGGCGAGCGGGACTTTTACGCCGACAGCGCAGCCACGCCGACCATCCTGATGCTCAAGCAAGCCTTTGCAGCGCAAACCGAAGTCACCGACTTCGACGAGTTCGAAGCTGCATGGCACGACCAGCGCCGGCAAGCGCTTGCACCCCAGATCAGCGGCGGCAGCAAGGGCCGCGTACTGAACGGTGCCATGGTGTGGGGCAAGTTGGATGGCAATATCGGCTATATCGAAGTGGCCCGTTTGGCAGGATTCTCCGAGGCCGGCAACGCCGCCAGCGATATTCAACTGATACGCGCCGAGATGGACCGCGCCTTGTCCGCCCTGGCCGAGACCAAGGCCATCATCGTCGACATCGCCGTCAATGATGGCGGTTATGACCATGTCAGTGCCGAGCTGGCCGGCAGCTTTGCCGACCGGCGCCGCGCCGCCTTCAGCGTCGAGCAGCATCGGCCGCAGGGCCGCGTCACGCAGCAATGGTTTGTCGAGCCGCGTGGCGCCAAGCAGTACCTGAAGCCCGTCTATCTGCTGACCAGCGATCGCACCGTCAGTGCCGGCGACACCTTGACGCTCTTTATGCGGGAACTGCCGCATGTCACTCATGTGGGGCAGCCGACCAGCGGCGCGATGTCGAATATGCTGCCCAAGTCGCTGCCGGGCAACTTCTTGATCACGCTGTCGAATGAAAAGTACCGCGACCCACGGGGCGAACTGTTTGAAGGCCGCGGCATTCCGCCCAAGGTCAAGCTGCAGGTCTTTGACCCAACTGTTGCAGACTCATTGATGACCGGCCATGCCAAGGCGATGGCTGCCTTGCTGGCGATGATGCCGCAGTGAAGGTCCGGTGCAGTGGCCGCGTCCGGGCTTGTTCAGCTTCGGGCGTCAGGCGCGGCTCAAGAGCAGTCGCTCGGCCAGCGCAAAGTCCTCGGGCCAGGTGACCTTGAAGTTCTCGATCGAACATTCGACCAGCAAGGGGCTGTGACCCAGCGCTTCGACCGCGCTGGCTTCATCGGTGACGCTCTCACCCGCATGGGCCAGCGCCGGCATCAAGAGACCGAGGCGAAACATCTGCGGCGTTTGCGCCGCCCATTTCTCGGCCCGCGGGATGGTCGCAGCAACCCGCCCTTGGTTTGATGCCTTCAAGGTATCGGCCAAGGGCTGGGCCAGCAAACCGCCCACTTCATCGGCTTCGCAGGCTTTGATCAGTCGTTCGACCCATTCGGGCCGCAGCAAGCAGCGGGCTGCGTCATGCACCAAAACCCAGTCATGCGGCTGGGCGCCGCGCGCCAGCAATTCACGCAAGCCATTGGCCACCGTCTCGGCCCGGCTGGCCCCGCCGCAGCGCGCCAGCCAGCACGCCTCGCCGCTGAATTCCGGCACGGCCACTTCAAACAAATCATCATCCGGCGCCAGCACCACCAGCGTTGCGGCAAGACCTGACACCCGCGCCAAGGCACTCAAGGTGTGGCTCATCATGGGGCGCCCGGCCACGAGCTCATACTGTTTTGGACCCGCAGCGCCGGAGCGGCTGCCGATGCCGGCGGCCGGCACCAAGGCAAAGCAGCGTGGCTGCACGCCCACCGTGTAGTTATCGTTCATGCTTGTCGTCATGGCCTGATTTTAGTGAGGCCCCAACTAAAATCGGCCGCCATGCAAATCTCAGCCCTGCGCCAACGCCTGCGCGCCCTCGGCGCCAAACCCGAACACGAACAACGCGTCTTGCGCGACTGGGTGCAAGTGCGCGCACGCGAAAGCGGCCGGCGCCGCCCCGGCAACTATTTGCCGCTGGCCCTGCGGGAGGCCTTGGACGGCATCGAGGCCGAGTTGGCGGGCCTCACGCGCTTGATCTCCAGCCACCCCGGCGAAGACGGCTCGGCGCGCTTGCTGGTGGGGCTGCAGGACGGCCAAACGGTCGAATCGGTGCTGCTGCCCAGGGACGGCCTGTGTGTCTCGTCCCAGGTTGGCTGCGCGGTGGGCTGCGTCTTTTGCATGACCGGGCGAGACGGTCTGATTCGGCAGGTCTCCAGTGCCGAGATCGTCGCGCAGGTGACCTTGGCGCGCACGCTGCGGCCGGTCAAGAAAGTCGTCTTCATGGGCATGGGCGAGCCGGCCCACAATCTCGACAACGTCATCGAGGCGATTGATCTGCTCGGCAGCGAGGGCAATATCGGCCACAAGAATCTGGTCTTCTCCAGCGTCGGTGATCCGCGCATCTTCACGCGCTTGTTGGAGGGTCCCGTTAAGCCCGCGCTGGCCTTGTCACTGCACAGCAGCAAGGCGGATTTGCGTGAGCGCCTGCTGCCGCGCGCGCCGCGCCTGAGCCCGCAAGAGCTGGTCGATCTGGGCGAAGCCTATGCCCGCGCGACCGGCTACCCGATTCAATATCAATGGACGCTGCTGGAGGGCATCAATGACAGCGCCGAGGAGCTCGACGGCATCGTGCGTCTGCTGAGCGGCAAGTACGCACTCCTGAACATGATCCCCTACAACACCATCCCGGACCTTGACTTCAAGCGTCCGAGCTGGGAAAAGGCCGCAGCGATTGCCCGCCATTTGCACCAGCGAGGCATTCTGACCAAACTGCGAGATTCAGCAGGCCAGGATGTGGACGGCGGCTGCGGGCAACTGCGCGCGCGGGCCGCCAGCAAGCCCATACGTATCGTCCCGAAATTGCCCAACAATTGATCAGTTGACCGCAAAGCAATAGAACAGCCCGGCGCCGCCGGTGCTCTTCAAGGCTTCAATGCCGCAGCCGCGCGACTGATGCGAGGAGTTCCAGGACTTGGACGGCATATCGTCCTTGAGCCCCAAGCGGTCGGTATGCCCGACCATTGCGGCCCCGCTGCCGGTTTGCGTCCAGTTGCTGCAATTGGAGTCTGCATCGCCGGCAATGCCGCGCCCATCGGGCTGCGAGCCGGTCAATACATCATGGAGATTGACCGCGTCACCTCGGCCGCTCACGACCTCACCCTTCTCGGTCAAGGCGGTTTGCTTGGTCAAATTATTGCGGGTGTGCAGCTCATCCACATGAAAGGCGATGACCTCACCCTTGACGTTTTGCCACGGCCCTCTGCCAATGCGGTCGCGCGCATTGACCTTGGGCTGCCCGTTGGATGTGGTGCTGAGATAGGCGCGCCAGGTCCGATTGCCCGCACCCACTGCCGCCGCCAGCTTTTGGCAATGCGCATCGGCGCCCTCCAGGCCGCCGAGATCCGCCCCTTTGCCAGGGTTGACGCTGGTGACGAAGAATGTCATTTTGCTTTGCGGCGTTTCAGCCTGCATCATGGCGCAAGCGCCAAGCGCCAGCGAAACACCAAGCGCCGCGACGACACGGGCGCGACGCAGAGAAAATTGGGGCTTCAACATGCTCGGACCTCAAGATTGGGAGACAGAGGGCATAAATGACTAGGTCAGCGCATAGTCCTGCGCTGAACCCTAGCCGACTGCTTGCGAGCGCGCCAGCTGACTTACCCTTGAATCCACCTTGAAGCCTCCTTGAAGCGAGGCGAATTCAAGCCCAAGCCGGATCCCCAAGCCTCGCTTGCCTACAATTGCGCCAGCCCCATCCCGGGGCTGTTCCTATTTGTGGCCCCATGCAGCTTCCATTGATTTCCCCCGGCAAGAAATTTACGCAAGCAAGACCGACCGGTTCGGCCGACGCGCTGCTGCTGGCGCGCTTCGCCGTGCAGCAGATGGCTGCCGGGCGCATCACCGCCATCTTCACCGCCGAGCCGGGCGACACGCAGCGCCTGGAAGATGAGCTGAAATTCTTCGCCCCGCAGCTGCGCGTTGGCGTCTTCCCCGACTGGGAGACCCTGCCCTACGACACCTTCAGCCCGCACCAGGACCTGATCTCCGAGCGCCTAGCCACGCTTTGGCAGCTGCTGCAGAGCCGCGGCAAGCCGGCCGATCAGCGCGAGCTGGATGTGGTCTTGCTGCCTGCCGCGACCGCCTTGACCCGACTTGCGCCACCGAGTTTTTTTGCCGCCACCACCTTTAACTTCAAGCAAAAGCAGCGCCTTGATGAGGCCGCACTGAAGTCGCAGCTGACGCTGGCCGGCTATTCGCATGTCTCGCAAGTGGTGTCACCGGGCGAATATGCGGTGCGCGGCGGACTGATCGATTTGTTCCCGATGGGCTCGCTGGTGCCCTACCGGGTCGACCTGTTCGGCGACGAGGTCGACTCGATCCGCACCTTCGACCCCGACAGCCAGCGCAGCCTCTACCCGGTGCCCGAGGTGCGGCTGCTGCCGGGCCGCGAGTTCCCGATGGACGAGGCGGCGCGCAAGGCCTTTCGCTCACGCTGGCGCGAAAAAATGGACGGCGACCCGACCCGCTCGCGCCTCTACAAGGACATCGACCAAGGCATTGCCACCGGCGGCATCGAGTATTACCTGCCGATCTTCTTTGAGCAGACCGCCAGCATCTTCGAGTTCCTGGGCGAGCAATGCGCTTTGGCCTTGCACGGCGAGGTCGACGAGGCGCTGACGCGCTTTTGGACCGACACCCGCGAGCGCCACCGCTTCTTGCAGCATGACCCCGAGCGGCCCATCCTGGCGCCGGAAGAGATCTTCCTCAAGGTCGAGGAATTTTTTGCGCTGACCCATGTGCATCCAGTGCTCGCGATCCGAGGCAACGAGCCGGTCGACTATGCGCGCCCCCTGCCCGACGTCAGCGTCGAGCGCGGCGCGCAAGAGCCGCTGGCGCGATTAGCCGCTCACCTGAAGGCCACGCCGCACCGGGTCTTGCTGCTGGCCGAAAGCGATGGCCGGCGCGAAAGCCTGCTGGAGCTGCTGCGCGACAACAAGATCGATCCACCTTCGGTTGCCAATCTGGCTGAATTCGAAATTGGCGCCGAGAAGTTCGCCATCACGGCCGCGCCGCTGGCTGCCGGTTTCTTCTGGCATGAGCCGGAAGACGGCAAGCTGATTCAAATCTTCACCGAGACCGAGCTGTTTGCGACCACACCGACCACGCGCCGGCGCCGCAAGCAGGAGCAGGTTTCGGACGTCAATGCGCTGATCAAGGACCTGTCCGAGCTCAAGGTTGGCGATCCGGTGGTGCACAACAACCACGGTATCGGCCGCTATCAGGGCCTGATCAATATCGACATCGGCGACGGGCCGAGTGAATTCCTGCACCTGATCTATGCCGATGAGGCCACGCTTTACGTGCCGGTCTCGCAGCTGCATCTGATCAGCCGCTACACCGGCGTGTCGGCCGAAGAAGCCCCGCTGCACCGCCTGGGCTCTGGCCAATGGGAAAAGGCCAAGCGCAAGGCCGCGGAGCAGGTGCGCGATACCGCCGCTGAGCTGCTCAATCTCTATGCCCGCCGCGCCGCCCGCGAAGGCCACGCCTTCCGCTATTCGGGGCCGGACTACGAGGCCTTTGCGGCCAGCTTCGGTTTCGAGGAAACCCCGGATCAGCGCGCCGCCATTCATGCGGTGATCCAGGACATGATCTCGCCCAAACCAATGGACCGGCTGGTCTGTGGCGATGTGGGCTTTGGCAAGACCGAGGTGGCGCTGCGTGCGGCTTTCGTCGCCGTGATGGGCGGCAAGCAGGTGGCGATTCTGGCGCCGACCACGCTGCTGGCCGAGCAGCATTACCAGAACATTGCCGACCGTTTCGGCAAATGGCCGGTGCGCGTGGCCGAGATGAGCCGCTTCCGCTCCGCCAAAGAGATCAAGGCCGCAATGGCCGGCCTGGCCGACGGCACCATAGACATCGTCATCGGCACCCACAAGCTGCTCAGCCCAGATGTGAAGTTCGCGCGTTTGGGCCTGCTGGTGATCGACGAAGAACACCGTTTTGGCGTGCGTCACAAGGAGCAGATGAAGGCTATGCGGGCCGAGGTCGATGTACTCACCTTGACCGCCACGCCGATCCCGCGCACCTTAGGGATGGCGCTCGAGGGCCTGCGCGACTTGAGCGTTATCGCCACCGCACCGCAGCGCCGCTTGGCAATCAAGACCTTTGTGCGCGCCGAGAGCAGCGGCACGATTCGCGAGGCGATTCTGCGCGAGCTGAAGCGCGGTGGGCAGGTCTACTTCCTGCACAACGAGGTCGAGACCATAGAGAACCGGCGCCAGAAGCTGGCCGAGTTGGTGCCAGAGGCGCGCATCATCATTGCTCATGGCCAAATGCCTGAGCGCGAGCTGGAGCAGGTGATGCGCGAGTTCGTCGGCGGCAAACACAATGTGCTGCTGTGCTCGACGATTATTGAAACCGGCATCGACGTGCCGAGCGCCAACACCATCATCATGGCGCGCGCCGACAAGTTCGGCCTGGCGCAGCTGCACCAGCTGCGCGGCCGGGTTGGCCGCTCGCACCACCAGGCCTATGCCTATTTGCTAGTGCCGGACATCGAAGGCCTGACCAAGCAGGCGGCGCAACGCCTGGACGCGATCCAGGCGATGGAGGAGTTAGGTTCGGGCTTCTATCTGGCCATGCACGACCTGGAAATTCGCGGTGCCGGCCAGATGCTGGGCGAGAACCAGAGCGGAAACATGATGGAAATCGGCTTTCAGCTCTATAACGAGATGCTGGCCGAGGCGGTACGCGCGCTCAAGTCGGGCAAGGAACCCGATCTGCTCAGCCCGCTGGCGGCCGTCACCGAAATCAATCTGCATGCGCCCGCACTCTTGCCCGACGCCTATTGCGGCGATGTGCATCAGCGCCTCTCGCTCTACAAGCGCCTGGCCTCGGCCGAGAAGAGCGAGCAGATCGACAAGCTGCTGGAAGAAGTCACCGACCGTTTCGGCAAATTGCCGGCGCAGGGCCAGACCTTGTTCGACACCCACCGCCTGCGCGTGCTGGCCAAGCCCTATGGCGTGGCCAAGATCGATGCCGCACCGCTCGCAATGAACATCAACTTCCGCCCCAACCCGCCTATCGACGCGATGCGGGTGATCGAGTTGGTGCAGAAGAACCGCAACATCAAACTGGTCGGCAACGACAAGCTGCGCATCGACAAGGCGCTGAGCGACCCCAAGGACCGCGCGCAAGCGATCCGCGAAGTGCTGCGCCTGCTGGGCGCCCCGATCAAACAAGACTGAGCGATTGAGCTTCAAGATGACTACACAAGATTTGCTGGTGCAAGGCTTCACCCCGCCGCTGGCCTTGGCCGACTTCAAACTCGCCGCCTTCGACATGGACTCGACGCTGATCAGCATCGAATGCATCGATGAGATCGCCGACGCCGCCGGCCGCAAGGCCGAAGTGGCGGCCATCACAGAAGCCGCTATGCGCGGCGAGATCACCGACTTCAAAGACAGCTTGCGCCGGCGCTTGGCGCTGCTCAAGGGCGTGCCGGTCACGGCGCTGGATGCCGTCTTGAAGGAGCGTCTGCAGTTCAACCCCGGCGCGCGCGAGCTGTGCGCGGCGCTGAAGGCCGCCGGCGTCAAGCTGCTGCTGGTGTCGGGTGGCTTCACGTTTTTTACGACTTACGTCGCGGCCGAGCTGGGTATGGACTTTGTGCGCAGCAATGAGCTGGAAGTCAAAGACGGCCTGCTCACCGGCGAACTGGTGATGCAGGACTGGGGCGATATCTGCGACGGCGAAGAAAAGCGCCGCATGATGCTGCAATGCGCGGCCGAGATTGGTTGCGAGGCCAAACAATGCATCGCGGTCGGCGACGGCGCCAACGACCTCTTGATGATGGGCGCGGCCGGCCTATCGGTGGCCTATCACGCCAAGCCGCGGGTGCGCGAGCAGGCCATGGTGGCCATCAATCAGGGTGGCTTGGAGCGCCTGCTCGAACTGCTGCGCTGAACTCGCGCAAGGCAATGGCGCCTCAGTCGTGATAGCGGCTGTAGAGCTGCTGCCAAAGCGGGCCAGCACGCAGTTTTTCCAGCGCTTGACTCCAGCGCTGCACTTCGGCCTCCGGCGTATCGAGCGAAAACGCGATATAGCCAGGGCTCAGCCCGGCCGCGACGGGCGTGCGTCTGAACTCCGCCGCCGCAATCCCTGTTGACAGCAGCAGGCCCCGGAAGTTTTCTTCCGATGAAGCCATCAGTTCAGCCCTGCCCGCCCTGAGCATGCGCAGACAGGCCTCATAAGACACGCCGCGCTCGAATCGACTGAAGCCCTGCCGGCCCAGCAACTCTTCGTAAGCCGTGCCGTTAGCCACGCAAACCGGCAAGGCGCGGGCTTGCTCCAGGTTCAGCACTGGCTTGTCGGTCTTGCTCGACTCAAAGAACCAGTCGCTGTCGATCAGCAAGGGGCCCACCCACTTGAAGCTACTCTCGCGCCGCGGCGTCCTGATGACATTGAACAAGGCGCGGCGCGGTCCCTCTTGCACCAGCTTCATGCCGCGCGCAAACGGCACAACGGTGATCGCATCCGGCTGCCCCAGTTCGGCCAACAATGCACGCACCACCTCGACATGAAAAGCCCGTTTGCCCGCATGCGGTTTGCCCCGCAAGGCCTCGCCCCGCACCTCGACTTGGTCGCCGATGCTGTGGGTATAGAGCTGCAAGGTCTGGGCAAGGCAGAAGCCGGGCAGCAGACCCAGCACATAGCCGACAAAGGCCATCCTCAAGATGCGCCAACTCATCAGCATTCAAGCCTCCCTCGTGGACACGCCATCATTCTGCTAGAACTCAGCTCAGGCCGCCCGCATATGGGTGGCCCTGCGTGGCGGCTTCCGAGCAGCATTCCACAAGCGCAGGGCAATCATTGCCGACTTGCTTGCCGAGTCCGTACCGGGCCGCGCGGCCGCTTGAATCCCGCATCAAGCCTGATGCAGGGGCTGATCATTCAGCACAAGCCCGTCTGCATCGGCATAGAGCCAGTCGCCGGGGCGAACACTGACGCCTTGCAGTTGCAGCAGCACGTCGGCCAAGCCCTGACCTTTGCGGTCGGTAGGCATGGGCACATGGCCGAGCGCAAAGATGCCCACTTGCGCCTGTGCCAACTCGGCCAGATCGCGCACGCAGCCGTTGATCACAAGACCGGCCCAGCCATGATGGGCGGCGGCCATTGCCAATTGCCCACCCAGCAAGGCGCGGCACATCGAGGCCGCGCCGTCGACGACCAGTACGCGCCCCATGCCGGGGCTTTCAACCGCCGCTTTGACGAGGCTATTGTCCTCAAAGCACTTGACCGTGCTGACCGGGCCAGCAAAGCGACTCAGGCCACCATAGCTCGTGAAAACACCGGGCAGCCAGCGGAAACTGCCCGACTGATCGGCTTTGTGCGCATCGCAAAAATCGCAAGTCGAAAAGGCGTCGATCATGGCTGACCTCCTTCAATTGACGAGGAATCGGCCAAAACCTTGATGCGCGTGCCCTGAAACGACACCAGCTGCCCGGCGCGTATCTTGGCCGTCTTGCGCAGCTCGTCTTGACCATCCACCTGCACATGGCCCTCGCTGATCAGCACGCGGGCGCGGCCACCGCTTTCCACCAAGCCGTTGGCCTTGAGCAGCTTGTCGAGCTCGATGTACTCACCGCGCAATACAAATTCGATTTGAGTGATCTTCATGGCTTGATTGTCTCAGGGCGCCGAGCTCGTCGCCGGCCGGCAATGGCATTTGCGCTGGCGAGGCTACTCGCGGGCTACTTTGCAACCATCAGCTCGGCCCCACGACGCGGGGCAAATTCAAGGTCAATTCAAGCCCGCCGCTCGCCCGCCGCGCCAAAGAAAGCGCACCACCATAGCGCTTGACGATGGCCAGCACGATGGCCAGCCCCAAGCCACTGCCCGGCCCCTGGGCGCGGCGCCAGAAGCGTTCCGTGGCGCGCGCCATGTCTTCGTCGCTCATGCCGGGGCCGCGGTCGCTGAGCACCAGGATCAGCCGGTCGGCCTCGGCGCTCACCTTCAGATCAATGGCCTCACCGGCCGGCGAATGCCGGGCGGCGTTGTCGAACAAGTTGCGCAGCGCCGTCACGGCCAAGGCCAGCGGCAAGGCGAGCAGTGCCGAACCCGGCTGTCTGTGCAGACGCAGCCGCTCGGGCGCGAGGTCCGGGCAGTCGCGCAGCGCCAGCCGAATCACCTCATCGACATCAGCGCAGGCTTGCGGGCCCTCGACTCGGGCAATGCCCTCATCACTGCCTGCATCGCTGTCCAGCTCGGCCAGGGTCAGCAGTTGCGCCAGCACCTGCTGCAGGCGCGCCACGCCCTCCAGCGCATGCTCGAGCGCGACTTCCGCTGCCTGACCCTGTGACAGGCCCAGTACCTGCAGGTGCAGCTTGATCACCGTCAGCGGCGTGCGCAGCTCATGCGCGGCGTCGGCGGTAAAGCGGCGCTCGCGGGCCAGGCTCAGATCAATCCGCTCCAGCATATCGTTCAAGCTGCCGACCAGCGGCGCCAAGTCGGCGGGCAAGTCGCTCAGCACCACGGGTGTCAAATCACGGCTATTGCGCAAGGCCAGCTTGTGCCGCAAACGCTCCAGCGGCCTCAGGCCAAGCCCCACGCCCCACCACAGCACGGCCAAGCCGCCGACCAGGGCAATCAAAAACGGCAGCGTCGCGGCCAGCATCAGCTGGCGCAACAGCGCCGAGCGCTTGTCGATACGGTCCGCCGTGGTGACCAGCAGGCCCGCCTTCTCCAGCGTGTAGGTGCGCCAGAGCAGATCGTTTTCCAAGCGTTCCGCGAAGCCCGGTTTATCGGCCCGAATGCTGCCCTCGGTGGGCCGCTTGCTGCCCGCACTGCGCGCATAGACTTCGCCGCGCAGATCGCTGATCTGACAGACCAAGGCACTGTCATCCGCAGACGGTATCAGTGGCAGAGCCGGGCGCTCGGCAACAGGCCCGGTCCAGATCGCAGGATTCTGGGCCGCCAGGTCGGCCACCATTTCTGCGGCCATCACCAGGCGCTGGTCGAGCGTGGCGCGCAGCGTGCTGTCAAGCTCACGCTGCATCCAAAGCGCGACCGCAGCCCACAAGACACTCAAAGCCAGGCCAATCTGCAGCAGCAAACGCAGGCGCAGACTCATCCGCGCGCCGGCCGGCTTTTTGTGCTCGTTCTTCATTGTCATTTGTTGATTGCCGCCATACGGTAGCCAAGGCCGCGCACGGTCTCGATCAGGTCCGCGCCCAGCTTGCGACGCAGATGGTGAATGTGCACATTAAGGGCATTGCTCTCGATGTCATCGTGCAAGTCGTAGATGCTGTCCTTGAGTTGATCGGCGCTGAGCACACGGCCCTTTGCGTTCAACAAGGCCACCAACAGGGACAGCTCTCGCCGCGACAGCGGCACGCTGCGATTGTCTACACGGGTTTCGCCGCCAACTGGGTCCACCCGCAACAGCCCCCACTCGATCAGATCGGCGCCGCGCCCGGCCGCCCGCCGGGTCAGCGCGTGCAGACGCGCCATCAATTCGTTCAGATCGAAGGGTTTGACCAAATAGTCATCCGCTCCGGTTTGCAGACCCGTGACACGCTCCTCCACCCTTGAGCGGGCGCTCAGAATCAGCACCGGCAGCAGCACACCGGCCGCGCGCCAAGCACGCAGCAAGCTCATGCCGTCTTCATCCGGCAGGCCCAGATCCAGCACGGCGGCCGCGTAGTCGGTGCAGGCCAGAGCAGCGCGCGCCTGGCTCGCTGTCTTGGCATGGTCGGCGGCCAAGCCATGCGCGCGCAGCCCGGCCAACAAGCCCAGCGCAATCAGCTCATCGTCTTCGATCACCAAAACCCGCATCAACGCCCTTGCATAGAAAGTTCAGACCGGCAGTGTCGCTGCAACACGAGCGCTTGACCAAGCTTGCCGCACTTGAGCCAGGCCTGGCCATGGTCCTTAACCTTGCCTTAATCGGGCCTGGGCAAGCTTAGCGTTATGCCTTGCTTGACCAGTGAACAAGCTCCAAACACCCGACTCCATGGCCCGACCCCAAAGCCGATATGACGCCGCCACAGACATCGCTTGCCCGCCCGCTTGACTCGCAGTCGCTCTCACGCGGGGGCATGGCTGCTCGGCCGAATCTGCTGTTCTTGCTCCGCCCTGACGCCCAACCCTATTTCTGATCTCTACAAGCCCCTCATGCAAAACCTTCCCGCAATCAACAAGACCAGCCGCGCCCTGCACTGGATCGTCGCCTTCGCCATGCTGAGCCTGCTCGCCATGGGCTTTTACATGACCAAGCTGGAAGTCTGGAGCCTGTATCAGCTGCACAAATCCTTGGCGATGCTGGCCTGCTTCTTCATTGCCTTGCGGCTCTTGTGGCGCGTCTTGCGCCCATGGCAGGCGCTGCCCAACACATCTTCGGCGTTCACCCAAGGTCTGGCCAAATGGGTGCACCAATTGCTGCTGATCTCGACTGTCGCCATGCCGATCAGCGGCGTGCTGTTTTCGAGCATCAGCGGCCACGGCATTGCCGTCTTCGGCCTGCCATTGCTGACGCCCAACTTTGACGCAGCCAAGCCGGGCGAAGTGATCAGCTACAACGAGAGCCTCGAAGTGCTGGCGCAGACTCTGCACGAGTATTTTGGCTATGCGGTCGTGGCCTTGTTGCTCTTGCATATCGCAGGAGCGCTCAAGCACCATTGGGTGGACAAAGATGCGACGCTGCTGCGTATGCTGGGCAAAACCAGAAGATAAAGCGCCTTGGCCACCCAGCCTTCACACGCTGCAAAAAGGGGCCGAACGCGCAGCGCTCAGCTCGCTGTGGACAAAGCCTGCGTCACCTGCACGGGCAGCATGAGCTGACCCTTTGCATTGGCCACCGCCTCGATGTGAATCAGCGGCGCGGCCCCGCGCACCCCGCCAAAGATGGTCGCGAAGGCCGTGTCGGCAGCGTCGCGGCCCGTGCCTATGCGTATCAAGGCCATCGGGATGGCCACGCCCGATGGATCAAACAAATACCAGCGCTGCCCCAGATAGACCTCGACATAAGCATGAAAGTCCTGCGCGCGCAGGCTCAAGTCCAACCCATAGTCGATGCCGGTTGCAAAGCGCGCCGGCATGTTCAGCGCGCGGCATAGCGCAATCATCAAATGCGCGAAGTCGCGGCACACGCCGACTTGCTCGATCAGCGTGTCCACCGCGGTGGTGGTGCCGGTTGAGGAATTGGCCAGAAAGGTCGTGCGCGAGTGCACCCAGTCGCGAATTGCCAGTACCCGGCTATAGCCCTTGGGCAGATGACCAAACTCCTGCACGGCCAGGCGGTGCAGCCGATCTGACTGACAGTAGCGACTCGGGTAGACATAGGGCAAGACATGGCCAGGCAGATCCGCCACAGCGGGCTCGCAGAGCTGCTCCGGCGGCGTCTGGACATGGTCCAGATCCACGCTGGCCTGGTAATTCAATGTCAGGCGGCCGGCCCGCGCCTGTAGACGAAAGTAGCGATTCTGGGTCGCGGGATCCACATGGCTGTTCGATGGCAAGCCCTGGCTATTGCTGAGCAATTCGCTGACGAGCGATTGCTGCGCTGTTTGAGCGGCCTGCAGATTGAAGATGAAATCACAGCCCGGCGGCTCGATCTCGTAGCTCAATTCGAGCTGAAACTGGAGTCTGAGCATTTCGCTTCCCCAAAGGCATGGTGGCGGGGCCAGCGCGGGCTCAATAGGCAGTCCCCGCACCAGCGGTGGCTTGCGGGGCGCCCATTATGCGGTGCTCGCGGCGCTATGCCTGCCCGAGCTATCCCTTGCCCTCTTGGCTCACACAACAGGCCGCGAGAAGCAAGCACCAAGTAGGTGCTTCGCGTGAGACCATGCCGGTGCACCCATGCCCGTTTTTGAAGCGAAGCCTGGGCTGCGAGCGCCAGCCAGGGCATGGCCCGGATATTGCTCATAGATGAGCAAAGGAGAGCATGAATGAAATCCCGCTTCGACGAAATGCACTTCAATGGCGCACCGGGCACTTTTGAGTCCCCTGGATCCACGGCCCGGACGCACTACCAAACCTTCGAGCGCTGGCTGGCCAGTCAACCCGAAGAGACCATGCGCTTGCGCCGGGAAGAAGCAGAAGTGATCTTCCGCCGCGTCGGCATCACCTTTGCTGTCTATGGCGACAAAGACAGTGGCGAAGGCACCGAACGCTTGATTCCTTTCGACGTGATCCCGCGCGTCATTCCCGCCCTGGAGTGGCGCGAGATGGAAGCCGGCTTGCGCCAGCGCGTCACCGCCTTGAACCGCTTCATTCATGATGTTTATCACGGCCAGGACATCATCAAGGCCGGCATCGTGCCCGAGGCCCCCATCCTCAACAATGCGCAATTCCGCCCCGAGATGATGGGCGTTGATGTGCCGCGCGATATCTACTCGCAGATTGCCGGCATCGACATCGTGCGCGCCGCCAACCCCGACGGCAGCGGCAGCTACTACGTGCTGGAAGACAATTTGCGCGTGCCCAGCGGCGTCAGCTATATGCTGGAAAACCGCAAGATGATGATGCGGCTGTTCCCCGATCTATTCTCTCAGCACCGCATCGCCCCGGTCGCCCATTACCCCGACCTGCTGTTGGAGACGCTGCGCAGCGTTGGGCCCCACAGCATGAACGCCAAGAGCGAGCCGACCGTGGTCGTGCTGACGCCGGGCATGTACAACTCGGCCTATTTCGAGCATGCCTTTTTGGCGCAACAAATGGGCGTGGAGCTGGTCGAAGGCAAAGACCTGTTCGTCAAGGAAAGCATCGTCTATATGCGCACCACGCGCGGCCCGAAACGGGTGGACGTGATCTACCGACGCCTCGATGACGACTTCCTCGACCCCAAGGTCTTCCGCAAGGATTCGACCTTAGGTTGCGCGGGCTTGGTCGAGGCCTACAAGGCCGGCAATGTGAATCTGGCCAATGGCATAGGCACAGGCATCGCGGACGACAAATCCATCTACCCCTATGTGCCCAAGATGATCGAGTTCTATCTGGGCGAAAAACCTATCCTGAACAATGTGCCCACGCATGTCTGCCGCGAGGCTGAAGACCTGAAGTATGTGCTGGACAACCTGGCCGACTTGGTGGTGAAAGAGGTGCATGGTGCGGGCGGCTACGGCATGCTGGTCGGCCCGGCTGCGACCAAGCAGGAGATCGAGGACTTCCGCGCCTGCTTGCTGGCCAACCCGAGCAACTACATCGCCCAGCCAACGCTGAGCCTCTCGACCTGCCCGACCTTTGTCGAGGCCGGCATTGCGCCGCGTCACATCGATCTGCGGCCCTTTGTGCTGTCCGGCGACAAGGTGCAGATCGTGCCCGGCGGCCTGACCCGCGTGGCGCTGAAGGAGGGCTCGCTGGTCGTCAACAGCAGCCAGGGCGGTGGCACCAAGGACACCTGGGTGCTTGAAGATTAATTGATCAGGTTTTGACGGAATAGACTCATGCTCTCAAGAACCGCAGACCACTTGTTTTGGCTCTCCCGTTATATGGAACGGGCCGAAAACACCGCCCGCATGCTGGACGTCAACTACCAGACCTCGCTGCTGCCGCAGTCGGCCGAGGCCGCCGAGCAGGGCTGGCGCAGCCTGCTGTCGATTTCCGAGTTGACCGGACCTTATCAAGCCCGCTGGGGCGAAATCGACAGCGAACGCGTCAAGCATTTCATGGTCAGCGACGAACGCAACCCCTCGTCCATATTGAGTTGCCTGCGCGAAGCGCGCGAGAACGCCCGCGCGGTGCGCGGCACGCTGACCACCGAAGTCTGGGAAACCACCAACCAGACTTGGCTGGAATTCAAACGGATGATTGCCGACGGCTTGCTCAGCCAAGACCCGGCCGCTCTGTGCGAATGGGTCAAATTCCGCTCGCATCTGTCGCGCGGCGTGACGGTGGGCACCATGCTGCAGGACGAAGCTTTCAACTTCCTGCGCATAGGCTCCTTCCTGGAACGGGCCGACAATACCGCCCGGCTGCTGGACGTGAAGTTCCACGCACTAGAAGCCGCGGCCGAGCCGTCCGGCCCTGGAGCGCGCGACTTCTACCATTGGTCAGCCGTGCTGCGCTCGGTCTCGGCGTTTGAGGTCTACCGCAAGGTCTACAGCAATGTGATCACGCCGGACAAGGTGGCCGAGCTGCTGATTCTGCGGCCCGATATGCCGCGCTCACTGGCGCATTGCATGGCGCGCCTGCTCAGCAACTTGAAGCGGGTCGCCAACAACCAGTCGGGCGAGACGCTGCGCCTGGCCGGTCGTATCCATGCCGACTTGGAATTCGCCAGCATCGATGAAATCCTGCAACCCGGCTTGCATGTTTTCCTGAGCCAGTTTCTGGACCGCGTCGGCAAGCTCGGCGTTGGCATCAGCCGCGATTTTTTGAATCCGTCGGTCTAACCCCTGACCCAGGACATGCGCATAATTGTTCCAGCTAGGCGCGCCGCCGCAGACAGTACTGCCATCAGTACGGCAAGGCGGCGAAACGACGCTGGGGCGGTTTTGCGCAGGTCCCACCCCAACTCTAGGTAGAACCGAATGGCTATCCGCGTCGCACTGCACCACCGCACCAGCTACCGCTATGACCGCGCCGTAGCACTCTCGCCGCATGAGGTGAGGCTGCGGCCGGCGCCGCATGCGCGCACGCCCATCCTGTCCTACTCGCTGACCGTCGAGCCGGCCGAGCATTTCATCAATTGGCAGCAAGACCCCTACGGCAATTACATCGGCCGCTTTGTCTTCCCCGAGAAGGCCGAGGAGCTCAGCTTCACCGTCGATCTGGTCGCCGACATGACGGTGATCAACCCGTTTGACTTCTTCGTCGAAAAGTACGCCGAGCGCTTCCCCTTTGCCTACCCGGCCCAGCTAGCGGCGGAGTTAGGGCCCTATCTGCAGGTCGACCCGCCCGGCCCCATGCTGAAGGAATGGATAGCAGCGGTGCGCAGCGAAATGCTCAGCACGTCGCTGCCGACGAATGACTTTCTGGTCTATCTGAACCAGCGAGTGCAGGTCCGCATCGGCTATTTGCTGCGCATGGAACCGGGCATTCAAACGCCCGAGGAGACGCTGCAAAAAGCCTCAGGCTCCTGCCGCGACAGCGCTTGGCTGCTGGTTCAAATACTGCGCTCGCTGGGCTTGGCCGCACGCTTTGTGTCCGGCTATCTGATCCAGCTCAAGCCCGATCAAGCCTCGCTCGACGGCCCCAGCGGCACGGCAGTTGACTTCACCGATCTGCACGCCTGGACCGAGGTTTACATCCCGGGTGCGGGCTGGATTGGCCTCGACCCAACCTCGGGCATGCTGGCCAGCGAAGGCCATATCCCGCTCGCCTGCACCGCCCTGCCCTCGTCGGCGGCGCCGGTCAGCGGCTTCACCGACAAAGCCGAAGTCACTTTCGTGCATGAGATGACGGTGACCCGCATCCATGAAGACCCACGCGTCACCAAGCCCTATTCCGACGCCGACTGGCAGGCCATAGACCGCCTGGGCCAGCAGGTCGACGCCGACCTCAAGCGCAATGATGTGCGCCTCACACAAGGCGGCGAGCCGACCTTTGTGTCCATCGACGATATGGACGGCGCGCAATGGAATACCGAAGCGCATGGCGAGCACAAGCGCGAACTAGCCGGCCAGCTGATGCTGCGGCTCAAGAAACATTTCGCCCCCGGCGGCATGCTGCATTACGGCCAGGGCAAGTGGTACCCGGGCGAGCCGCTGCCGCGCTGGGCGCTGAATATCTATTGGCGGGTCGACGGCCAGCCCATGTGGCGCGACGCCTCGCTGTTCTCGGCAGAAGGCAGCAATGACGGCTATGGCGTGGCGCAAGCCGAACGCTTTATGGCCGCGCTGCTGGAGGGTCTGCATCTGCCCGCCGCCAGCGCCATTCCCGCCTATGAAGACGTGCGCCAGCAGGCGCAAATCGAAGAGGGTCTGCCGAGCAATTTGAACCCGCTGTTCGCTGATATGAGCGACTCCGAGCAGCGCCGCCGTCTGGCCCGCTTGCTGGACAAGGGCCTGGGCGAAGTCGTGGGCTATGTGCTGCCACTGGCGCCGACACCGTTTGAGCCCGGCATCAGCCTGAGCAGCAGCTGGCGCAGCTCGGCCTGGCCGCTTAAGCGCGAGCATCTCTACCTGATAGACGGCGACTCCCCATTAGGCCTGCGACTGCCGCTGAACTCGCTGCCCTGGGTCTTGCCGGAAGAGCAAGAGGCCGAATTCGATCTCGACCCCTTTGCCGAACGCAGCGCACTGCTGGAAGCCAAGGCGACACTTGAGGTCAAATTGACCCATGCTGACCGCGAAACTCAGCGGGGCCCACGCGCCGCGCTGGCGGCGGCCAAACGGCTGGCGCGTGCCACCCTGGGTCGCTCGACCAGTGCCGAATCCGAGCCAACGCCGCCTCCTTTAGCCGGCCAGCACAACGCCACGCCGGCGCCGCGCGACGTCATCCACACCGCCCTGTGCGTGCAAGTCCGTGATGGGCGTCTGCATGTCTTCATGCCGCCGATCAAACGCATCGAAGACTATCTGGCCCTGGTGCAGATTGTTGAAGCGAGTGCCGCCAAGCTGCAGCTGAAGCTGTGGATCGAAGGCTATGGCCCGCCGCGCGACCCCCGCATCAAGCTGCTCAGCGTGACGCCGGACCCGGGCGTGATCGAGGTCAATGTGCATCCGTCGGCAAGCTGGAACGAGTTGGTCTACACCATGGGCACGCTCTATGAAGAGGCGCGGCTGAGCCGCCTGGGCACCGAGAAGTTCATGGTCGACGGCCGCCACACCGGCACCGGCGGCGGCAACCACGCGACCTTGGGCGGCGCTACCGCCGAAGACAGCCCGATGCTGCGCCGCCCCGACCTGCTCAAGAGCTTGATCACCTATTGGCAGAACCACCCGGCCCTGTCCTATCTGTTCTCCGGCACCTTCATCGGCCCGACCAGCCAGGCGCCGCGCGTGGACGAAGCGCGCGATGACAATCTGTACGAGCTGGCGATCGCCTTCCAGCAGATGGACCGGGTCTTGCCGGGCATGATGCCGGGCGACAAACCCTGGATGGTTGACCGCCTCTTGCGTAATTTGTTGGTCGATCTGACCGGCAACACGCATCGCTCGGAATTTTCGATCGACAAGCTCTACTCGCCCGACGGCCCGACCGGGCGTCTGGGCCTGGTCGAGTTCCGCGCCTTCGAGATGCCGCCGCATGAGCGCATGAGCTTGCTTCAAATGTTGTTGTTACGCGCGCTGGTGGCACGCTTCTGGCAGCAGCCTTACCAGGCCAAACTGGTGCACTGGGGCACGGCCCTGCATGACCGCTGGATGCTGCCTCATTTTGTGGCACAGGACATTCGAGATGTGGCGCGCGATCTGCGGGCGGCCGGCTATGCCTTTGAGGACCATTGGTTCGACCCCTTCATCGAGTTCCGCTTCCCGCGCTTCGGCACCGTCGTCTACGAGGGTGTGGAGCTGGAGCTGAGGCAGGCGATCGAGCCCTGGAATGTGCTGGGCGAAGAGATGGCTGCCGGCGGCACGGCCCGTTATGTCGACTCCTCGGTCGAGCGCATGCAGCTCTTGGTGCGCGGCCTCACCGATGGCCGTCATGTGATTGCCTGCAATGGCCGCATGCTGCCGCTGCACCCGACCGGCGTGCCGGGCGAGTATGTGGCGGCGGTGCGCTTCCGCGCCTGGAGCCCCTGGTCGGCGCTACACCCGACGATTGGCGTGCAAGCGCCCTTGACCTTTGATCTGGTCGACACCTGGAGTGGCCGCGCGATTGGCGGCTGCACCTATCACGTCGTCCATCCGGGCGGGCGCAGCGAGGAACATTCACCCGTCAATGCCAATGCGGCCGAGGCAAGGCGCTTCGCGCGCTTTTGGCCACATGGCCATACGCCGGGGCCAATGACCGTGTTCAAGGAGCCGCTCAATCCGAGCTTTCCGATGACGCTGGATCTGCGCTGGCAGCCGCTTTGATAGCGGCCGGTCAAGCGCGGAGATAATCGCAGCCCTGTAATCTTCGCGAACCTTCTCGCTACACCGTGCCCGCTCGACTTCTTTCCGGCTACCCGGCCGCCACCGATCGCTTTGACGAAATGCTGGACGCCCAAGGGCAGCCCCGCCCACATTGGCGCGCGCTGCTGACGGCGCTGGCGCGCGAAGCGCCGGGCGTGATGCGCGAGCGCGACGAAGCGGTGCAACGCCAGGTACGCGAAAACGGCGTCACCTACAACGTTTACGCCGACACGCGTGGCGCCGGCCGGCCC
Source organism: uncultured Roseateles sp. (assembly GCA_963510335.1). Classification (GTDB taxonomy): domain Bacteria; phylum Pseudomonadota; class Gammaproteobacteria; order Burkholderiales; family Burkholderiaceae_C; genus Paucibacter_A. The sequence goes on along the minus strand of CAUPEV010000036.1, from coordinate 4,107 downwards.
TGGGACTTGAACGTGCTGCCGCTGATCTTGCCGCACAACGAGTGGGCCGAGATCGAGGCCGCCGTGACGCAGCGCGCCACGCTCTTGAACCAGATCTTGCTGGACGTCTACGGCCCGCAACTGCTCTTGCAGCAGGGCCAGTTGCCGCCGGCCTTGATCCACGGCCACGCCGGCTTTTTGCGCCCCTGCCACGGCATGCGGCATCGCGACGGCATTGCCCTGCACTTCTATGCGGTGGACCTGGCGCGTGCACCGAGTGGGCGCTGGTGGGTGGTGGCCGACCGCACGCAAGCACCGTCCGGCAGTGGCTATGCGCTGGAGAACCGCGCGGTGATCGGCCGCACCTTCCCCGATCTGATGCGCGACCTGAATGTGCGCCCTTTGACCGGCTTTTTCGACAAGATGCGCGACAGCCTCAGCTACTGGGGCCACCAATGCGCCAACAGCGGCAGCACGCCGCTGCGCGCCGGCGAGCCGCCGCTGATCGTTTTGCTGACACCCGGCCCTTACAACGAAACCTATTACGAGCAAGCCTATATGGCGCGCCACCTGGGCTTGCCGCTGGTGGAGGGGTCGGATCTGACCGTGCGCAATGGCATGGTCTGGCACAAAACCTTGTCCGGCATGAAGCGGGTGCATGTGATCATGCGCCGGGTCGACGACGACTATTGCGACCCGCTGGAGCTGCGCGCCGATTCCAGCTTGGGCATCCCCGGCCTGATCGAAGCGGCCCGGCTGGGCAATGTATTGATCGCCAACAGCCTGGGCTCCAATCTGCTGGAGTCGGGTGCCTTGCTGGGCTTTTTGCCGGCGCTGTCGCAGCGCGTGCTGGGCGCGCCGCTGAAGATGCCATCTGTCGCCACCTGGTGGTGCGGCGAGCCGGCCGCCTTGGCCCAGGTGATTGCCAAGCTGGACCGCCTGGTGATCAAACCCAGCTTCCCGCAAAGCCGCCAGTTCACCGTCTTCGGCCAAGACCTGAAGGGCGCCGAGCGGGCCGCATTTATCGCCAAGCTGCGCGCCCATCCGGCCGACTATGTGGCGCAGGAGTTGGTGCATTTGTCGCAGGCGCCGGTCTGGCGTGCCGATTTGAGCAAGCCAGGTCATGGCTCACGAGCCGCCTCGCATGGTGGCCTGGGCGCGAGTGCAATGGGCTTGCGCGTCTATGCCTGTGCCACGCCAACCGGCTATGTGGTGATGCCGGGCGGCCTGACGCGCGTGGCCACCGGCCCCGATGTGCGCGTAATCACCTTGCAGCGCGGCGGCGGCAGCAAGGACACCTGGGTGCAGGCGCGCGAGCTGCCGCTGCAGGACGTGCACAGGCCCCTCTCGCGCACCACCACGGCGGCCGATCTGGTGAGAGACGACACCCATGTGTCGAGCCGCGCAGCCGAGAACCTGTTCTGGTTCGGCCGCAATGCCGAGCGTTGCGACAATATCGCGCGTCTGCTGCGCGTCAGCCTGAATTTCTTATTCAATTTGCGCCCCGCGTCTCAAGGCGCCGAATGGCCGACCGTCAAAGCGCTGTGCGCGCAACATCATTTGTTCGACGGCAAGAACCCGCCCAAAGACAAGGAAGCCGCCGAGCGTTTGCCACCGCTGAACGATGCTCAGGTTGAGCAGGCTTTGCTGCTGGCCGTGGTGTCGCCCGAAGTGCCCGGTTTGGCGCGCCAGCAGCAGCAGCTCTACCGCAGCGCCAGCCAGTTACGTGAGCGGCTATCGATAGACAACTGGCGCGCCCTCAACCGCATGCTGCAACAAACGCCGCCCGAGGCCAAGCGTCTGTCGCAAGCCGATGCGATGACCTTGCTCGACGACGCCGCCGCCGCCTCGATGACGATGGCCGGCTTTGCGCTGGACGGCATGAACCGCGATCTTGGCTGGCGCTTCTTGTCGCTGGGCCGGCGGCTGGAACGTCTGCAGTACCAGTGCCAGGTCTTGCAATACGCACTCAATATGGATGCGGACGGCGAGCTGGATTGGCTGCTCGAATTGGCCGACAGCATCGTCACCTACCGCTCGCGCTACCGGGCCCAGCCCGAGTGGCTGCCGGTGCTGGACCTCTTGCTGCTGGACGCCAGCAACCCGCGCAGCATCCTGTTCCAGCTCGACGGCATCAATAAAGGTATGGACAAGATCGCGCTGGCCGCCGGCAGTTGCACGACCAGCAGCAGCTTCGGCGGCGCTGAAATGCAGGCCGTGCACAAGGAACTGTTGGCGCTGGCACCGGCCACCGAGCTCTACCCAGGCAATGCGCGTCTGACCCAGCTGCTGCTGCGCATCAGGCGCGCGGCCGAATCGATGTCGGAGCTGATCAGCGTGCAGTTCTTCAGCTACACCGGCGAAAAGGCGGCCACGCGATGAATGCAGCCGGCATCCGCTACCGGGTCGAGCATGAGACCGAGTACAGCTATCAAAGCCCGGTCACGCTGTCTCAGCAATACCTGCACCTGACGCCGCGCAGCTTTGCGCTGCAGGCGCCCGAATCGCACCGAGTCTTGGTGCAACCCGCCGAGCATGAAGCCAGCGAGGGCCGCGACTACTTCGGCAACCCGACCCGGCGCCTGACCCTGATGGCGCCGCACAAGACCTTGACCGTGCATGCCGAGTCGCTGGTGAGTTTGAGCAAGCGACCCAGCATGGCCCAGCTGCAAGGCTCCAAGCCCTGGGAGTTGGCGCGTGACCTGGTGCAGCGCGCACAGTCCCCCGACACCCTGGAAGCAACGCGTTATCTCTACGCCTCGCCGCATGTCGAGTTGAGCGGCGCGCTGGAGCTCTACGCGCGCCCGAGCTTTCGCCCCGGCCGACCGGTGCTTGAGGCAGCGTTGGACCTGACGCAGCGCATCTTTGCCGACTTCAAGTTCGACGCTGCTGCCACCGAGATCTCGACGCCGCTGGAGCAGGTCTTGAGCGGCCGCCGCGGCGTCTGCCAAGACTTTGCGCAGCTGATGATTGGCTGCTTGCGCAGCTTGGGGCTGCCGGCGCGCTATTTGAGCGGCTACATCCTCACCCACCCCAAGCCGGGTCAGCCACGACTGGTGGGCGCCGATGCCTCGCATGCCTGGGTGTCGGTGTTTTGCCCGCTGCATGGCTGGGTCGACTTTGACCCGACCAACCGCTGCCTGGTGCAAGGCGAGCACATCACGCTGGGTTGGGGTCGCGACTTCAGCGACGTCACGCCGATGCGCGGCATCGTCTTGGGTGGCGGCGCGCAGCAATTGCAGGTCAAGGTGACGGTCACGCCGCTGGGCTGAATCACACAGGCTTTGCGCCTGAATTTGATCGGATGGAATCGACCGTTCTGGTGCGCCGGCGAAGTACCCGAACCAGGCGCAAAAGCACCCACATGGTGCGGGCACAGGGTATTTATGTGCAGGCGTGGTGCATACGCGCTGGGCCCTTGTGCGCGTGCTTGGTGGGCCGCAGCAGCTCCTCCGGTGCGTGCAAGGCGAGCACGAAAGTTGCATTGCTGCAAAGATGAGCCGCAATCCACCCCGCAGCAACTCGCCCGTTCAAGCCTATCTCGACCGCCTGCTTGCGCAATTTGCGGGGCTGGACGCCGGCCAAGTGGCCAGCTACATCCCGGAACTCGCAAAGGCCGACCCGTGCGCCTTTGCCATCGTCATCGCAACCGTCGACGGGCATGTGTATGAGGCGGGTGCGTCGCGACAGCAGTTCACGATCCAATCCATTTCCAAACCGCTGGTCTACGGTGTGGCACTGGAGGACGCCGGCCGCGAGCGCGTCAAGCAAGCGGTCGGCGTCGAGCCGAGTGGCGATGCCTTCAATTCGATCAGTCTGGAAGCCGGCACCGGCCGGCCGCTGAACCCGCTGATCAACGCCGGCGCCATTGCGACGGCAGCCTTGGTCGACGGTGCCACGAGTGAAGCCCGGCTGGGGCGGGTCGTCGGCGCGATCTCCGCCTTTGCGGGGCGGCCGCTGGCCATCGACGAAGCGGTGTTCGAGTCCGAGCGCAGCACCGGCCACCGCAATCGTGCGATCGGCCATATGCTGCGCAATTACGGCATCGTGAGCGACGATCCCGAACCGGCCCTGGAGCTGTATTTCAAGCAATGCTCGCTGCTCGTCGATTGCCGTGATCTGGGCCTG
>CAUPEV010000035.1:0-31374 GCA_963510335.1 uncultured Roseateles sp. | reverse complement strand
GTTCGCCCATGAAGGACCAAGCTGGATATCCGACCTTCAGCGGAGCCTTGACGGTTGTGTCTACACCAGCGGCGCCGAACTGAACGTCGTCAGCTGCAAGCAGGTTGGTGGCATCAAAGTTCAAGCGAAGGTTCTTCGTGATGTTGTAGCCCAGTCCCAGGTCCAAGGTGCCGAAACCTTCGTGCATGCGGTTGCCGTACCAGCCGGTTTCACGAATCATGTACTCCGAGCGATAGTTGTAGGCCATACGGGCAGAGAAGGCTGCCATTTCGTAGTAGCCCACCACGTTGTACGTGTGCTTGGAGGCCAGGGTAAACAGCGCACGCCTGTCTTGGAAGCTCTCGCCTGGGGCTGTCGCATCCGCGTAGGTGTAGTTGGCTGCAACGCCAAAGCCGTTGTCGAAGGCATGGTTGATTTGCGCTTCCAAGCCCTTGATCTTGCCGCCGCCAGCATTGACGAACTGATTGACGGTCCAGCTGTCTTTGCCGCTATCCGGGCTGATCACACCGATCTTTTGGTCAACCTTGGTGTTGGTCGTGATGAAGTTGTCGATGTCCTTGTAGAACACGCCGCCTGCAATCAGATTGCCCTTGCCGTAGTAGTACTCCAAACCGAGGTCAAACTGAGTCGACTTTTGTGGCTTGAGGCCGACATCGCCGTAGGTCATCGTTTCGTTGCCGGCGACGGTGTCTTTCCATCCGCTTTGGCTGGCGAGGAACATATTGTCAAAGTTCGGACGAGTAATCGCCTGAGCTGCAGCAAAACGAACCAGCGTGTTCTTTTGCAGCGTGTAAGCGACGTTCAAAGATGGCAGCCAGTCGCTATAGCTCGCATCCTTCGAAGTCCGGGACTTGCTCCAGCCTTGGTTTTGGTCAATGTCACCGGCGGCCAGTGGAGTGCCGTCGAAGGCGTAACCAGTTCCAGTAACCTTGGACTTGATGTAGCGCAGGCCGAAGTTACCGCGCCACTGGTCTTTCTCGAATTCGAACATGCCGTAGGCAGCGGTGTTCTTCTCTTCAATGATGCCCAGGCCGCCGCGCTCTTCGGTCCAGCCCGTCACGTTGGCGTTGGTATTGGCCATCATGGCGCCAATGTTTGGCTTTGGCGAATTCCAACCGTTCGTGCCCATAGCGATATTGCCGTCGTACAGACTGGCTGTATCGGCTTCAATGGTTTTGGCTGCAAAGATTGAGCGGTCCGTTCCTTTCTTGAACTCGTGATCGGTACCGCGCAAGCCGGTCTTGAACGAGTTGATGGGGCCCAGTTCCAGATCCATGGTCAGGTCAGCCTGGACGTAATTCTCCTTGTCCGAATTTGGGCCGCGTGAAGTTGCCCATGAGCCGGAAGGCCCGACTTTGGCGGGCAAATTGCTCAAGGCTACGTCTTGGCTTGCACCGGGGCGGACAGAAATCTGATTGCCAGTGGCGTCTATCGAGCCGACCCACTTTGGAAGATTGCCGCCGAAGTAACCATAGTTTGTTGTTTGGGATGTTCCGCCTTCGGCCTTCGTCGTCCCGGCAGCTGCGTCCACCTTGAATGTGTCAGCACGGAATGTTCCGGTCAGGGCCAAGGTATCCGAGGTCATCTTTCCCTTGCGAGCCCAGGTCTGGATAAAGGCTTCGGTCGCGTTTGCGGCGGTCACGTCGCTCTTGGTGCACAAGCCAGCAGCATTCTTCTGCGAGCAAGGGTCTGTTTTGGCGTTGCCGGGGAAGATGTAGTGGCTGGTATTCGAGTTGTCACCCGTCAGTTCCAAGGCCAAGTAGTTCAGGCCCAGGTCAATCGACTTGGTTGGGCGAGCTTGCAGCGCCACATTGACGGCAGTGCGCTTGCGGTCTTGAACAAAAGTTGTCGGGGCGACGTCGCCAGACCAGCGTGCATCGGACTCAATGCCGCGACGAATGTACTCGGAGTCCTCGTAAGCGACGGCGACCAGGGCACCGAACTTCTTCTGCGAGTCTTTCCAGCTGTACAGGCCCGAAACTTCCTTGCTCAGATCATCGCTGACCGAGCCCTTGCCCAGCTTTGCGCTGACGAAGGCTGTGTTGGCATCCAGGTCCAAAGGCTTGCGTGTCCGCACGATGACGGTGCCGCCGATGCCACCTTCCGTCAGATCAGCTTGTGACGACTTGTAGACTTCCATGCCGCCGATGAGTTCGGCCGGCAGCAGGGAGTAGTTGAACGAGCGGTCAATGGTTTGTTGGTCGTACCAGCCGGTCGAAGCGACAGATTGACCGTTCAATGTGGTGTAGGTCATCTGCGGGTCGGTGCCGCGAATCGAGACCGAAGCGCCTTGACCGAAAGCGCGGCCGACAGTAACTCCAGGAATGCGACCCAGGGCTTGGCCCACATCGCTGTCCGGCAACTTGCCGATATCTTCTGCAGAGACCGCGTCAACGACGGCGCTTGCGCCCTTTTTGATGTTTGCTGCGGTCTGCAGCGATGCGCGGATACCGGTGACGACCACCGCCTCAAGTTGCGCCGTGTCCTGTGCCGCAGCAGGAGCTGCTTGCTGCGCCTGGGAAGCCATGGTGATGCTCAGTAGCGTCATTGAGACGGCTGCTGCGATAGGGCTCTGTTTGACCTTCATTTCTTTTCCTTAAATTGGCCAAGAGGGAATTAACAACTCGGCCTGTTTCCATTTGGCACCTCAGCCCGTCCATCCTCTTCAAGGTTGTAAGGGGCTTGACACCGCTAAAGACATACGAATGCAACCAATGCCATGCCACTATAAGGCGCGGTAGTGCCACTTTGCTACCACTTTTTAGTCCGTGTTTTCCCTGCTGTGGCGCCGCCGCCACCGAGCTTTCAGGCCGTATTGAGTGGGTCTTCTTGAGTTCTTGGGTTCGGTGGCTTGTCTGGATTTCGTTGTTTGACCTGATTGAGTGGCAGGTCGAATTTGGCTTTCCTTCGCCCTTTTCATCGCGGCTGGCGGGCGACGGTGCAGGGTAAATACTGCGCCGACCTAGCTGACTTGAAAAGTGAAAACAAGCTGAACGAGGCGTGGCGACTCTGAGTTGTAGTGAACAAGCGACGCCACCGGTTGGACTTGTTTTCTCGGTCGATCAGGCGGGCTTGAATATGTTAGGTAGCTAACTGGTATTTGCGGCTTGGGCAAGGTGGTACGTGATTTCGTGGAGCTTGGAAGTCCAGTCGCTAGGCTAAATGGACTGCCAATGACACACGGATCGCTTGAGGGGTGCGTCGTGGTCGGTGTGTCGACATCCCTTTTAAAGAGCGTGCGAAGAAAAGTGTTTGTGCGTTGAAAATGCTGTGCTATAGTTGCGGGCTTGCCTCGGAGGGGTGGCCGAGTGGTTAAAGGCAGCAGACTGTAAATCTGCCCGCTAACGCGTACGCTGGTTCGAATCCAGCCTCCTCCACCAGGGCAAAAGCTTTTCTTGATTCGAGTCGTCGGCTGGTCCGGCGACTCGATCCCAGGATGGCAAGAAGACGTAAGGCAAGGCTCCCGGGCGGGAGTAGTTCAATGGTAGAACTCCAGCCTTCCAAGCTGATCACGCGGGTTCGATTCCCGTCTCCCGCTCCAGCGTTTGTGGTGTCGGTTAGTGTGTAGGTAAGTAGTCGATACTGGTTTGTGGGTTTGAGTGAAGTCTCCAAACCTGTGTCGATGCCCATGTGGCTCAGTGGTAGAGCACTCCCTTGGTAAGGGAGAGGTCACGCGTTCGATCCGCGTCATGGGCACCACCTGTTTTCTTCTTCTAGTCTGTACTGATACTCTTTCGGAGCGCAGAAATGGCAAAAAGCAAATTTGAACGTACCAAGCCGCACGTCAATGTGGGCACGATCGGTCACGTTGACCATGGCAAGACCACGCTGACGGCTGCGATCGCAACCGTGCTGGCAGCTAAGTTCGGCGGCGAGGCCAAGGCCTACGACCAGATCGACGCGGCGCCGGAAGAGAAGGCTCGTGGTATCACGATCAACACTGCACACGTTGAGTACGAGACGGCTAACCGTCACTACGCACACGTGGACTGCCCAGGCCACGCTGACTATGTGAAGAACATGATCACCGGCGCGGCTCAGATGGACGGCGCTATTTTGGTGTGCTCGGCCGCTGACGGCCCAATGCCACAGACCCGCGAGCACATCTTGTTGGCTCGCCAAGTTGGTGTGAAGTACATCATCGTCTTCCTGAACAAGTGCGACATGGTGGACGACGCTGAGTTGCTGGAACTGGTCGAAATGGAAGTGCGCGAGCTCTTGTCCAAGTATGACTTCCCAGGCGACGACACGCCGATCATCAAGGGTTCGGCCAAGTTGGCGCTGGAAGGCGACAAGGGTCCATTGGGCGAAGAGGCGATTTTCGCCCTGGCCGATGCGCTGGACAGCTACATCCCCCAGCCTGAGCGTGCCATGGACGGCGCCTTCTTGCTGCCGGTTGAAGACGTGTTCTCGATCTCTGGCCGCGGCACCGTGGTGACTGGTCGTATCGAGCGTGGCATCATCAAGGTCGGCGAAGAAATCGAAATCGTCGGTATCCGTGATGTCCAGAAGACCACCGTGACTGGCGTGGAAATGTTCCGCAAGTTGCTGGACCAGGGTCAAGCTGGTGACAACGTCGGCATCTTGCTGCGCGGCACCAAGCGTGAAGACGTCGAGCGCGGCCAAGTGCTGAGCAAGCCAGGTTCGATCAAGCCACACACCCACTTCACGGCTGAGGTGTATGTCTTGTCGAAGGAAGAGGGCGGCCGTCACACGCCGTTCTTCAACAACTACCGTCCACAGTTCTACTTCCGTACAACTGACGTGACTGGTGCTGTTGAGCTGCCAGCGGACAAGGAAATGGTTATGCCTGGCGACAACGTCGGCATGACGATCAAGCTGATCGCTCCGATCGCGATGGAAACTGGTCTGCGCTTCGCGATTCGCGAAGGTGGCCGTACCGTTGGTTCGGGCGTGGTTGCTACGATCATCGCCTAAGACTTTTGCGTGACCGGTCCTGCTTGCCGCCAGCGGTAGCAAGCAGGGCTTCACCCACTTCGCGGCTTCTTGCCGCTCGCTCTTTGAAGGAATCGTCATGCAAAAGCAAAAGATCCGCATCCGCCTGAAGGCGTTTGACTACAAGTTGATCGATCAATCGGCAGCTGAAATCGTTGAAACTGCCAAGCGCACCGGCGCCATCGTCAAGGGTCCAGTGCCTTTGCCGACGCGCATGCAGCGCTTCGACATCCTGCGCTCGCCGCACGTCAACAAGACATCGCGCGACCAGTTCGAAATCCGTACGCACCAGCGCCTGATGGACATCGTTGATCCTACCGACAAGACAGTTGACGCTTTGATGAAGCTCGACCTGCCTGCCGGCGTCGACGTCGAGATCAAGTTGCAGTAAAAGAAAGCATCGATCCACTTCGGTGGATTGATGGCTAGGGTAGCTGTCAAGGTGGCCCTTTTTTGTTGGCGAGATAGGTGGTACTTGCGCTAGTCGCAACTTTCACGCTATACTCGCCAGCTTTTCCGCGTAAGAATTTCCTGCGCGGAATTTGGCGCAGCACAGGTTTGAACCGCAAGGCTCGAACCACTCATGTGTTGCACTGGTCAGCCCGGCCAATCGATGTCGGGTGTATGTAAATGGCTTCCAGGGTAAACCTGCGGGGCTGGAGAAAAACATGAGTCTAAGCAATCGTCTCGGATTGCTGGGCCGCAAGGTGGGCATGATGCGCATCTTCACAGACGACGGCGACGCCGTTCCTGTGACGGTGCTGGATGTGTCCAACAACCGCGTGACCCAGATCAAGACCGTAGAGACCGACGGCTACACCGCCATTCAGGTGGCGTTCGGTACGCGCAAAGCATCGCGCGTCACCAAGCCGGAAGCCGGACACCTCGCCAAGGCAGGTGTTGAGGCTGGTGAAGTCATGAGCGAATTCCGCGTTACCGCTGATGTTGCAGCTGAATACAAGGCTGGCGTGCAAGTGCCAATCTCCTTGTTTGCAATTGGTCAGTTGGTTGACGTTCAAGGAACTTCGATCGGTAAAGGCTTCGCCGGTACCATCAAGCGTCACAACTTCCACTCGCAGCGTGCTTCGCACGGTAACAGTCGGTCGCACAATGTTCCTGGCTCCATTTCGATGGCTCAGGATCCTGGCCGGGTTTTCCCAGGCAAGAAGATGTGCGGTCACATGGGTGATGAGTCCGTGACAACACAAAACCTGGACATCGTGCGCATTGACGAAGCTCGTCAACTGCTGCTGGTCCGTGGTGCTGTGCCGGGCTCCAAGAACGGCCACGTTGTCGTTCGCCCTGCCGTCAAGGTCAAGCTCAAGAAGGGAGCCATCTGATGCAGCTCGAGCTCCTGAATGAACAAGGTCAGGCCACCGCTAAGGTGGACGCTCCTGACACGCTGTTTGCTCGCGACTACAACGAAGCCCTGGTTCACCAGGTGGTCGTGGCCTTCCAGGCCAACGCCCGCCAAGGTACCCGCGCCCAGAAGGATCGCGAACAAGTTAAGCACTCGACGAAGAAGCCTTTCCGTCAAAAGGGAACTGGCCGTGCTCGTGCTGGTATGACTTCCTCGCCTCTGTGGCGCGGAGGCGGTCGTATTTTCCCGAACATGCCCGACGAGAACTTCACACACAAGCTCAACAAGAAGATGTATCGCGCCGGTATGGCTGCGATCCTCTCGCAGTTGGCTCGTGAAGGTCGCCTGGCCGTGGTGGATTCGATCACTCTCGAAGCCCCAAAGACCAAGCTTTTGGCTGCCAAGTTCAAGGCCATGGGCCTCGAATCGGTGATGGTCATTGCTGACCAAGTGGACGACAACCTGCTGCTGGCATCGCGCAATTTGGCCAATGTGCTGATTTGCGAGCCACGCTACGCCGATCCGCTGTCGCTGGTCTTCTACAAGAAGATCCTGGTGACCAAGGCCGCAATGGAACAACTGACGGAGATGCTGGCATGAGCGCCGTAAAGTATTCTGAAGGCCGTTTGGCCCAGGTGTTGCTCGCTCCCATCGTGTCTGAAAAGGCCACGGCGGTTGCTGAAAAGCACAATCAAGTCTTGTTCAAGGTGATGCGCGACGCCACCAAGCCAGAAATCAAGGCCGCTGTTGAACTGATGTTCAAGGTCGAGGTTGAGGCGGTGAACGTGGTGAACGTGAAGGGCAAGGTCAAGAAATTTGGCCGCTCGATCGGTCGCCGTGACCACATCAAGAAGGCTTATGTTTCGCTGAAGGCGGGCCAAGAGCTCAACTTCACCGGGGAGGCTGCGTAATGGCTGTCGTTAAAGTCAAACCTACTTCACCTGGCCGTCGTGCCGTCGTGAAGGTGGTGCACAAGCATCTGCATAAGGGCGCGCCCGAAGCATCGTTGCTTGAGCCACAAAAGCAAAATTCCGGCCGTAATAACAACGGTCACATCACTGTTCGCCATCGGGGCGGCGGTCACAAGCAGCACTATCGGCTTGTCGACTTCAAGCGCAACAAGGACGGTATTCCGGCCAAGGTTGAGCGCATTGAGTACGACCCAAACCGCACGGCTCACATCGCTCTGGTGTGTTATGCCGACGGCTTGCGTAACTACATCATTGCCCCGCGTGGTCTGGAAGTGGGTTCAACCGTGTTGAGCGGAGCCGAGGCTCCTATCAAGGCTGGGAACACATTGCCAATCCGCAATATCCCGGTGGGTTCGACCATTCACTGCGTCGAGATGCAGCCTGGCAAGGGCGCGCAAATTGCGCGTTCGGCTGGCGTGTCTGTGGTGCTGATGGCGCGCGAAGGCGTTTACGCCCAGCTGCGCTTGCGCTCCGGTGAAGTTCGCAAGATCCATATTGACTGCCGCGCAACGATTGGCGAAGTCAGCAACGAAGAACACCAGCTGCGCCAGTATGGCAAGGCCGGTGCGATCCGTTGGAAGGGTATTCGTCCAACCGTTCGCGGTACAGCGATGAACCCAGTGGATCACCCGCACGGTGGTGGTGAAGGTCGTACCGGTGAAGGCCAGGCGCCTGTGTCGCCGTGGAATACCCTCACGAAGGGCTTCCGCACTCGTAGCAACAAGCGCACGCAGACGTTCATCGTTTCGCGTCGCAAGAAGTAAAGGGTAGGCCATGACTCGTTCACTGAAGAAGGGCCCGTTCATTGATCACCACCTCTTGGCTAAGGTCGAGAAAGCGGTTGCCATCAAGGACAAGAAGCCTATCAAGACTTGGTCGCGTCGCTCGACGATCTTGCCCGAATTCATCGGGTTGACGATCGCTGTGCACAACGGCAAGCAACACGTGCCGGTTTATGTTTCTGACCAAATGGTCGGCCACAAACTGGGCGAATTCGCGCTGACCCGCACCTTCAAAGGCCACCCGGCCGACAAGAAGGCCGGGAAGAAATAAGGACTGAGACGATGGAAACCCGTGCAATCGTTCGCGGAGTCCGCTTGTCTGCCTATAAGGGCAGACTCGTGGCGGACCTTATCCGCGGCAAGAAGGTGGACCAGGCTCTCAACATCCTGGAATTCACCCAGAAAAAGGCAGCTGGCATCATCAAGAAGGCGCTCGAATCTGCGATCGCTAACGCCGAGCACAATGACGGCGCCGATATTGATGAGCTTAAAGTCACCACGATCTATGTGGAGCAAGGTGCTACGCTGAAGCGTTTCTCTGCCCGGGCCAAAGGCCGTGGCAACCGCATCAGCAAGCCTACTTGCCACATCTTCGTGTCGGTCGGCAACTGAAGGCTGAAGGAAGACTATGGGACAGAAAATACATCCGACCGGTTTCCGCCTGCCTGTCACTCGTAACTGGGCGTCGCGCTGGTATGCGTCGAACAAGAACTTCGCCACGATGCTGGCTGAAGATCTGCAAGTTCGCGAATACCTGAAGGCGAAGCTGAAGAATGCCGCGGTTTCGCGCATTCTGATTGAGCGTCCAGCCAAGAATGCCCGCATCACCATTTACTCGGCTCGTCCGGGCGTGGTGATCGGCAAAAAGGGCGAGGACATCGAGCACCTGAAGGCCGAGCTGACCAAGCGTCTGGGCGTGCCAGTGGCAGTGAACATCGAAGAAGTGCGCAAGCCTGAAATCGATGCGCAACTGATCGCTGACTCGATCACCCAGCAGCTGGAAAAGCGCATCATGTTCCGCCGCGCCATGAAGCGTGCGATGCAGAACGCGATGCGTCTTGGCGCCCAGGGTATCAAGATCATGTCTTCGGGCCGTTTGAACGGTATCGAAATCGCTCGTTGCGAGTGGTATCGCGAAGGTCGCGTGCCTCTTCATACGCTGAAGGCTGACATTGACTACGGCTTCTCGGAAGCCAGCACCACTTACGGCATTATTGGCGTGAAGGTCTGGGTTTACCGTGGCGACCGTTTGGCCAATGGCGATGCGCCGGTGATCAAGAGCGAGGCAGGTGACGATGATCGTCGCCCACGTCGCAATGCTCGCCCAGGCGCTCCAGCCGGCCGTGGCCGTCCTGGTGACAGCCGTGGTGGTCCGCGTTCGAGTGGCGCTCCTGGTGAGGGCGGCGACAAGCCGGCCGCAGCAGGTGACGCAGCCCAGCCCGCTGCCAAGCGCGTGGTCCGCAAGGTCACGCCCGTTGGTGGCGAGGCCAAAGGAGAATAACAATGCTGCAACCAGCTCGTCGCAAATACCGCAAGGAGCAAAAGGGTCGTAACACTGGTGTTGCAACCCGCGGCGCCGCCGTGTCTTTCGGTGACTTCGGCCTGAAGGCTACCGAACGCGGCCGTCTGACGGCTCGTCAAATCGAAGCTGCACGTCGTGCAATCTCGCGCCACATCAAGCGCGGTGGTCGCATCTTCATCCGCATCTTCCCTGACAAGCCGATCTCCCAGAAGCCTGCTGAAGTCCGGATGGGTAACGGCAAGGGCAATCCAGAGTACTACGTCGCTGAGATTCAGCCAGGCAAGGTGCTCTACGAGATCAACGGTGTGCCAGAAGCCTTGGCTCGCGAAGCGTTCACGTTGGCTGCTGCAAAGCTGCCATTGCGTTGCACCTTCGTGACTCGCCAGGTTGGCACCTGAAGCGGAGAACACCATGAATGCATCTGAACTGCGTAGCAAAGATGTCGCCGCCTTGGAAAAGGAAGTGACCGATCTGCTGAAGGCCCATTTCGGTCTGCGCATGCAAAAAGCGACGCAACAGTTGACCAACCACACTGTGTTGGGCAACACGCGCCGTGACATTGCTCGCGTCAAGACTGTTTTGGCCGAGAAGAAGAAGGGAGCCGCGAAATGACGCAAGCTCAAGAGAAGAACACACGTACCCTGGTGGGCCGTGTGGTCAGCGACAAGCGTTCCAAGACTGTGACCGTGCTCGTTGAGCGCCGTGCCAAGCACGAGCTCTACGGCAAGATCGTCGCGCTGTCCCGCAAGTACCACGCTCATGACGAAAATGGCGAGTACAAGATGGGCGATGTCGTTGAAATCGCTGAAGGCAGGCCAATTTCGAAGACCAAAAGCTGGGTTGTGACCCGCTTGGTCGAGAAGGCTCAAATCGTCTGATTTTGACCCTAGGCACAAACGCGAGATGGTCTAGAACCTGATTGCGGCAGAACGGTCGGCGCGCTGGGAAACTGGCGACCGGCCGTTTTTTTGCATTTCGGCGCTCATTCGCGAGGTGCATCACTTTGGAGAACTTTTATGCTGAAAATTGGTGATCAAGTCCCGGCTGGCACACTGCAAGAGTTTGTTGATGTCGAGGGTGGTGCTTGTGCCCTTGGCCCCAACCCGGTCGATGTGACTGCGGCCTTGGCTGGTAAAAAGGTTGCGGTGTTTGCCCTTCCTGGTGCATTTACGCCTACATGTTCTGCCCAGCATGTGCCTGGCTACATCGCTCAGGCTGAGGCGCTCAAGTCGGCTGGGGTGGATGAGATCTGGTGTGTGTCGGTCAATGACGTGTTTGTCATGGGTGCTTGGGGTCGGGATCTGGCGGCCAGCGGCAAGGTGCGGATGATGGCTGATGGAAGCGCAGACTTCACCAAGTCCACAGGCCTGACGCTAGATTTGACCGGCCGCGGTATGGGATTGCGCTCGCAGCGCTATTCGATGTTGGTGGTCGATGGGCAGGTCAAGACGCTCAACATTGAAGCTGCCGGCAAATTCGAAGTCAGCGACGCCGCTACCATGTTGAAGCAAGCAACTGCGCTCTAAGCGCGAACTGACTTGCTGGGCAGCGGGCAGTGCATGTTCGCTGCTGTTTTAAAGTTATTTCATCCCGGGGCTTGACGGCGCAAGAGCTTTTGATGCACAATCTAAAGCTTCGCCGAACGCAAGGCGCATCTAATGATGCGTTAAGGCCTCGGATCCGCCCTCTACTGCTGGGTGCAAGGTCATCACGGGTGTGATGGGTTTTCACTTGGTCAACGGGCCCAAGACTGACCGATGAACTCCTTGGCCTTGGCCTGGCGGTGATTTGGGATAAGTTGGGGATAGACATGATTCAAATGCAATCGCGACTCGACGTCGCGGACAACACTGGCGCTAAATCCGTCATGTGCATCAAAGTGCTTGGTGGATCCAGGCGCCGGTATGCAGGGATTGGTGACATTATCAAGGTCAGCATCAAAGAAGCTGCGCCTCGTTCCCGAGTGAAAAAGGGCGAGGTTTACAGTGCCGTGGTCGTTCGTACCGCTAAAGGTGTTCGTCGTCAAGACGGCTCTTTGGTCAAGTTCGACGGCAATGCCGCTGTACTGCTGAATGCCAAGCTGGAGCCAATCGGCACTCGCATCTTTGGCCCCGTGACGCGTGAATTGCGTACCGAGCGGTTTATGAAGATCGTGTCGCTGGCGCCTGAAGTGCTCTGAGCGCGGCCACAGTAAAAGGTATTGCCATGAACAAGATTCGAAAAGGCGACGAGGTCATTGTTTTGACCGGTCGCGACAAGGGCAAACGCGGCGCAGTAGCGCAGCGTATTGACGAAGATCACATCGTTGTTGACGGTGTGAATATGGTCAAGAAGCACGTCAAGCCAAACCCAATGAAGGGTACAACTGGCGGCGTGGTCGACAAGACGATGCCTATCCATCAATCCAACGTGGCGATTTTTAACGCTGCATCCGGTAAAGCCGATCGCGTGGGCATTAAGTTGCTCGCCGATGGCAAGAAGGTGCGCGTCTACAAGTCGACCGGCGAAGAGATCAAGGCCTAAGGGGTTCAACATGGCTCGTTTGCAAGAGTTTTATCGCGAGAAAGTTGTGCCAGGCCTGACTGAGAAGTTTGGCTACACGTCGGTCATGCAGGTGCCTCGCATCACCAAGATCACACTCAATATGGGTGTGAGTGAGGCCGTCGCTGACAAGAAGGTCATGGATCACGCTGTCAGTGACCTGACCAAGATCGCTGGTCAAAAGCCGGTTGTCACCAAGTCGAAGAAGGCGATTGCGGGTTTCAAGATCCGTGACTCGGTGCCTATCGGCTGCATGGTGACGTTGCGTGGCGTTCAGATGTATGAGTTCTTGGACCGTTTTGTAACTATCGCCTTGCCGCGTGTGCGTGACTTCCGGGGTATCTCCGGCCGTTCGTTCGACGGCCGCGGTAACTACAACATCGGCGTCAAAGAGCAAATCATCTTCCCTGAGATCGATTACGACAAGGTGGATGCGCTGCGTGGGCTGAACATCAGCATCACCACCTCTGCCAAGACGGACGATGAGTGCAAGGCCTTGTTGGCTGCATTCAAGTTTCCGTTCAAGAACTGAGGTGATTTGTGGCTAAAACTTCTCTCATTCAACGTGAACTGAAGCGCGATGCGCTGGTTGCCAAATTCGCAAAGAAATATGCGGATCTGAAGGCCATCATCAACGACGCTAAGAAGTCTGACGAAGAGCGTTACATGGCGCGCCTGGAGCTGCAAAAGTTCCCACGCAACGCCTATCCAACTCGCCAGCGTAACCGCTGCGCGTTGACAGGTCGTCCCCGCGGTACGTTCCGCAAGTTCGGCTTGGGCCGTAACAAAATTCGTGAGCTGGCCTTCAAAGGCGACATCCCTGGTGTCGTCAAGGCTAGCTGGTAATCGGCACGATTAGGAGATATCGCAAATGAGCATGAGTGATCCTATCGCCGACATGTTGACCCGCATTCGAAACGCCCAGAGCGTCGAGAAGGTCAACGTCGTGATGCCTTCCTCAAAATTGAAAGTGGCGATTGCCAAAGTCCTCAAGGACGAAGGTTATATCGACAGTTTCGCTGTGCGTGGCGAAGCCGCCCGTCCAGAGTTGGAGATCGCGCTGAAGTACTACGCCGGTAAGCCGGTGATCGAGCGCATCGAGCGCGTGAGCCGCCCTGGCCTGCGCATCTACAAGGGCCGCCACGATATTCCACAGGTCATGAATGGCCTGGGTGTGGCGATCGTCACAACACCGCAAGGTGTGATGACCGACCGTAAAGCACGTCAAGCCGGCATCGGCGGCGAAGTGCTTTGCTACGTCGCCTAAGCGCAAGGAGAGACAAACAATGTCCCGCGTAGGAAAAATGCCGGTCGCCATCCCGCAAGGTGTGGACGTTACCGTTACAGCTGACAAGATCAGCGTCAAGGGCACTCTGGGCACACTCGTGCGCCCAATGAACTCCCTTGTCAAAATCACAAGCGAAGGCGGCAAGCTGTCTTTCGCGCCGACTGATGAGTCGACAGCAGCTGGCGCCATGAGCGGTACCGTGCGCGCACTGGTGGCCAATATGGTCAACGGTGTGAGCAAGGGCTTCGAGCGCAAGCTGAGTTTGGTCGGCGTGGGTTTCCGGGCGCAAGCTACGGGTCAAAAGCTCAACCTGCAAATCGGCTTCTCTCACCCTGTGGTGAAAGACATGCCTGAAGGCATCAAGGTTGAGTGCCCGACCCAGACGGAAATTCTGATCAAAGGTGTGGACCGCCAAGTGGTGGGTCAGTTGGCCGCTGAAGTTCGCGCCTTCCGTCCGCCTGAGCCCTATAAGGGCAAGGGCATCCGCTATACCGGCGAAAAGGTCTCCATCAAAGAGACCAAGAAGAAGTAAGGAGCAGCGCAATGTTGACCAAAAAAGAACAGCGCATCCGTCGCTCGCGTCAGACCCGTGCTCGGATTGCAGTCCAGCGCGTCGTGCGCTTGTCGGTGTTCCGATCCAACCTTCACATCTACGCCAGCGTCATTTCAGACGACGGCACTCGTGTGCTGGCCAGCGCTTCGACAGCCGAAAAAGCTGTCCGCGAGCAGCTTGGTGGCTCGGGCAAGGGTGGCAACGTAGCTGCGGCTACTTTGATTGGCAAGCGTATCGCTGAAAAGGCGAAAGCTGCTGGTGTTGAGAAAGTTGCCTTTGACCGTGCGGGCTTTGCCTACCACGGCCGAGTCAAGGCCCTCGCCGAAGCAGCTCGTGAAGCTGGGTTGCAGTTCTGACGCTAAAAGGATTTCGAAATGGCAAAGTTTCAACCCCGCGTCCAGACCGAAGCAAATGACGACGGCCTGAAAGAAAAGATGATCGCGATCAACCGCGTCACCAAGGTTGTGAAGGGCGGGCGTACGCTCAGCTTCGCAGCGCTGACGGTGGTCGGTGATGGCGCTGGCCGTATCGGCATGGGCAAAGGCAAGGCTAAAGAAGTGCCTGTCGCTGTCCAGAAAGCCATGGAGTCGGCTCGCCGCAACATGGTTAAAGTCGATCTGCGTAACGGGTCCATTCACCACAATGTGGTGGGTGAGCATGGCGCGTCGCGAGTCATGATGGTGCCGGCTCAGCCAGGTACCGGCGTGATTGCCGGCGGTCCAATGCGCGCCGTCTTTGAAGTGATGGGCGTGACCGACATCGTGACAAAGAGCCATGGCTCGACCAATCCGTACAACTTGGTTCGTGCCACATTGGATGCTTTGAAGCGTTCGACGACAGCAGCTCAAGTTGCAGCCAAGCGCGGCAAGAACGTTGAAGACATCTTCAACTGAAGCCGGACTGGAGACACATATGTCTGAAAAGAAAACTCTGACCGTCAAGCTGGTTCGCAGCCCGATCGGTACGCGGACTTCGCACCGCGCGACTGTGGTTGGCTTGGGCCTGCGCAGGATGAACAGCACCAGCGTGTTGGAAGACACGCCTGCTGTTCGCGGCATGATCAATAAGATCGCCTACCTCGTGCAAGTGCTGTAAGCGCTTGTACGAATTGAGGACAAGAAGATGCAACTAAATACCATCAAGCCCGCAGCTGGCGCTACGCACTACAAGCGTCGCGTGGGTCGTGGCATTGGCTCCGGCATTGGCAAGACGGCGGGCCGCGGTCACAAGGGTCAAAAGTCCCGTGCTGGCGGTTACCACAAGGTTGGCTTCGAAGGCGGTCAAATGCCTTTGCAGCGTCGCCTGCCTAAGCGTGGTTTCAAGTCACAGACTTTGAAGTTCAATGCCGAGATCAATCTCGACGACTTGCAGGCGCTGGTCGCCGATGAAGTCGACGTGTTGACCTTGAAGGCTGTTGGCCTCGTGCCTGAGCTCGCTAAGAACGTGAAGGTGATTCTGTCTGGCTCTATCAGCCGCAAAGTTACGCTCAAGGGCGTGGCAGCGACTGCTGGTGCAAAGGCAGCGATTGAAGCCGCTGGCGGCTCGGTCGCTTAATTAGCAGGAACTAGGCACAGTGGCTACCAACGCAAACCAACTGGCCAAGAGCGGCAAGTTCGGCGACTTGCGTCGTCGGCTTGTGTTTCTGTTACTGGCGCTGGTGGTGTTCCGGATTGGGGCTCATATCCCTGTTCCTGGAATCGATCCTGCTCAGTTGCAGCAGTTCTTCAAGGGTCAGGAGGGTGGCATCCTGAGTCTGTTCAATATGTTCTCTGGCGGTGCGCTGTCGCGCTTTACCGTCTTCGCGCTGGGCATTACGCCCTATATTTCGGCTTCCATCGTCATCCAGTTGATGACATATGTGGTACCCGCTTTGGAGTCGTTGAAGAAGGAAGGTGAGTCTGGACGCCGCAAGATCACACAGTACACACGTTACGGCACATTGGGTCTGGCACTGTTCCAGTCTTTGAGCATCGCTCTGGCACTGGAGAGTTCAGCCGGTCTGGTGATTAACCCTGGCTTCGGTTTCCGTCTCACGGCGGTGTCGAGTTTGGTGGCCGGCACGATGTTTTTGATGTGGTTGGGTGAGCAGATTACCGAGCGCGGTTTGGGCAACGGGATTTCGATCCTGATTTTCGGCGGCATTGCTTCCGGATTGCCTGGTGCGATTGGTGGTTTGCTGGAGCTGGTGCGCACCGGTGCCATGGGCCCCGTGTCTTCTCTGTTTATCGTTGCTGTGGTCGTCGCCGTTACCTATTTGGTAGTGTTTGTCGAGCGCGGTCAGCGAAAGATCTTGGTGAATTACGCCAAGAGGCAGGTTGGTAACAAGGTCTATGGCGGTCAAAGTTCGCACCTGCCCCTGAAGTTGAATATGTCCGGAGTGATTCCTCCGATCTTCGCTTCCTCGATCATCCTGCTGCCCACAACCGTGGTGAGCTGGTTTGCTACAGGCGATAGCCTGCGGTGGTTGAAAGACCTCGCGAGCATGGTGAGTCCGGGGCAACCTATCTATGTGTTGCTTTACGCCAGTGCTATCGTGTTTTTCTGCTTTTTCTATACGGCGCTTGTTTTCAATAGCCGCGAGACTGCAGATAACCTGAAGAAGAGTGGTGCGTTCATTCCCGGTATTCGGCCAGGTGAGCAAACTGCAAAGCATATTGACAAGATCTTGTCCCGTTTGACGCTGGCTGGCGCCATTTACATCACAGGCGTGTGCTTGTTGCCAGAGTTCTTGACCTTGAAGTACAACGTTCCGTTCTATTTTGGCGGCACGTCCTTGTTGATCATTGTTGTGGTCACCATGGATTTCTGGGCTCAGGTGCAGTCTTATGTGATGAGTCAGCAGTACGATTCGCTGCTGAAGAAGGCAAATTTCAAGGCCAGCTGAAAAGCTGAACCATTGTTCAACCAAGATCCATCAGAACAGAAACGAAGGCATGGCGAAAGACGACGTCATTCAGATGCAAGGCGAGATTCTTGAGAATCTGCCCAATGCTACGTTTCGTGTGAAGCTGGAGAACGGGCACGTCGTTCTCGGCCACATTTCCGGCAAGATGCGGATGCACTACATCCGTATTCTTCCCGGCGATAAAGTCACCGTTGAATTAACCCCGTACGACTTGAGTCGTGCTCGCATCGTGTTCCGGGCGAAGTGAGCATTTCTATTCCCCGGTTACGCGCATTGAGCGCATTTTTGTAGGTCAAGGAGTAGACCATGAAAGTTTCGGCATCCGTCAAGCAGATGTGCCGCAATTGCAAGATCATCCGCCGCAAGGGCGTGGTGCGTGTGATCTGTACAGATCCCCGCCACAAACAGCGCCAGGGCTGATTGCAGCACGACACGAGCGAATTAGAGGACGCACATGGCACGCATTGCTGGTATTAACATTCCGCCGCATAAGCACACAGAAATCGGTCTGACTTCCATCTACGGCGTTGGCCGTACGACGGCACAGAAGATCTGTACTTCTTGCGGTATTCCATTCGACAAGAAGGTCAAGGACCTCACTGACACAGATCTCGAAAAGATTCGTGAAACAGTGGGCCTGATGACCATCGAAGGCGACCTGCGCCGCGAGATGTCTATCAACATCAAGCGTTTGATGGACCTCGGTTGCTACCGTGGTTTCCGTCATCGGCGCGGTTTGCCGATGCGCGGTCAGCGCACCCGTACGAACGCTCGCACTCGTAAAGGCCCACGCAAGTCGGCTGCTACGGGTAAGAAGTGATCTGCGGCTAGCATAGAAAGAAGATCAAGATGGCAAAAGCACCCAACAATTCGGCTGCGCAACGCGTCCGTAAGAAAGTTCGTAAGAACGTTGCCGACGGCATCGCCCACGTTCACGCGTCGTTCAACAACACGATCATTACGATCACCGATCGTCAGGGCGGCGCGCTGTCCTGGGCGTCTAGCGGTGGTCAGGGCTTCAAGGGCTCGCGTAAGTCGACTCCCTTTGCTGCACAGGTCGCGGCAGAAGTAGCCGGACGTGCGGCTCAGGATCAAGGCATCAAGAACCTTGATGTCAAGATCAAGGGCCCAGGCCCAGGTCGCGAGTCCTCGGTTCGTGCGCTGGGTGCTCTTGGCATCCGCATCAACTCGATTTCTGACGTGACACCGGTGCCGCACAACGGCTGCCGTCCACAGAAGCGTCGTCGTATCTAAGGCTTTTGCCAAAGATGCGAAAAGTGCGATAATCGCAAGTTACCCCGCGCCGGCGGGCACGCAAGTGCCGCGCCGGCCGTTTCGTTGATCTCCATTGTTGCGATGGAAATCTACAACACCACCGTCTGAGCCGACAAAAAATACTGGGCCAGACTCGCGCATGCGCCGACGGGCCGTGCGTCAGAATGAAAAAGGACATCCAAAGTGGCACGTTATCTAGGCCCCAAGTGCAAACTCTCCCGTCGCGAAGGCACGGACCTGTTCCTGAAGAGCGCACGTCGCGCCATTGGGGACAAGGCGAAGTTTGATTCCAAGCCAGGTCAGCATGGCCGTACTTCCGGTCAGCGTACTTCGGACTTCGGTCTGCAGTTGCGCGAAAAGCAGAAGGTCAAGCGCATGTACGGCATTCTGGAGCGCCAGTTCCGCCGCTACTTCGCTGAGGCTGAGCGCCGCAAAGGTTCTACCGGCACCAATTTGCTGTCTTTGCTGGAATCGCGTCTGGACAACGTGGTTTACCGTATGGGCTTCGGCTCTACGCGTGCCGAAAGCCGCCAACTGGTTTCGCACAAGGGCATCACGGTCAACGGTGAAGTCGTCAATATTGCTTCCTACTTGGTCAAGGCCGGTGACATCGTTGCCGTGCGCGAAAAGTCCAAGAAACAGTTGCGTATCATTGACGCGATGAAGTTGGCTGAGTCGATTGGATTGCCAGCTTGGGTGACCGTTGATACAGCGAAGCTGGAAGGCGTCTTCAAGAAGGCTCCTGATCGTGACGAGTTTGGCGCCGAGATCAACGAATCGTTGATCGTTGAGTTGTACTCGCGTTAATCGTTTTGCAGTTGCCGGCGGCACCCCCTCGGGGTGTAGTCGGCTTTCCCTCGTCTGGGTTGGCCCTCTCGCGGCGACGCCCGGTTGGTCCCTCAGCCTTATCGGTGTAACGAACCGAGGGTATTGAAAGAAAGACTTCATGCAAACCAATCTGCTCAAACCCAAATCGATCAATGTGGAGCCGCTCGGCGGTCACCGTGCCAAGGTCACCCTAGAGCCTTTCGAGCGTGGCTATGGCCATACGCTTGGCAACGCGCTGCGCCGGGTACTGTTGTCTTCGATGGTGGGTTATGCGCCGACAGAAGTAACGATTGCTGGTGTTCTGCACGAGTACTCGGCCATTGATGGCGTTCAGGAAGATGTGGTTCACATCATGCTGAACCTGAAAGGCGTGGTTTTCCGCCTGCACAACCGCGAAGAAGTCACGCTGGTCTTGCGCAAGGAAGGCGAGGGTCCAGTAACCGCTGCCGATATCCAAACGCCGCACGACGTTGAAATCATCAATCCGGACAACGTCATTGCGCATTTGTCGCAAGGCGGCAAGCTGGATATGCAGATCAAGGTCGAAAAGGGCCGTGGTTATGTGCCTGGTTCTATGCGCCGCTACGGTGACGAGCCGACCAAGTCAATTGGCCGGATTGTGTTGGACGCTTCGTTCGCGCCAGTGCGTCGGGTCAGCTACGCGGTCGAGAACGCCCGCGTGGAGCAGCGTACCGACCTGGATAAGCTGGTAATGGAAATCGAAACCAACGGCGCGATTTCACCTGAGGAAGCGATCCGCGCATCGGCGAAGATCTTGGTCGAACAGCTGGCAGTGTTTGCACAGTTGCAAGGCACGGATGTTGGCGACATGTTCGACACCCAGCAGCAGCAGCAACGCAGCTCGTCCTTCGATCCGATCCTGTTGCGTCCGGTCGATGAGCTCGAATTGACGGTGCGTTCGGCCAATTGCTTGAAGGCTGAAAACATCTATTACATCGGCGATCTGATCCAGCGCACCGAGACCGAACTTCTGAAGACTCCGAACTTGGGCCGTAAGTCGCTCAATGAGATCAAGGAAGTGTTGGCCTCGCGTGGCTTGACGCTCGGCGCTCGACTCGAGAACTGGCCCCCTCAAGGGCTGGACAAGCGTTAATTAGTTTAGAAAGAAATGGACGGCGCTTTTCAATGCGCCGTCCGGTGCACCCGGTGGTACCTGATACGGCCACTGGCGATTAATCAAAGAAAGGATAAGCACCATGCGTCACCGTAACGGCCTCCATAAGCTGAACCGTACCAGCGCTCACCGTAAGGCAATGCTGCGCAATATGTGCGTCTCGTTGTTGCAGCACGAGGCGATCAAGACAACTGTGCCTAAGGCCAAAGAGCTGCGCCGCGTCGTCGAGCCTTTGATCACCTTGGCCAAGGTTCCTACATTGGCAAATCGTCGTCTGGCTTTTGACCGCCTGCGCGACCGTGACATCGTCACCAAGTTGTTCAATGAGCTGGGTCCACGTTTCCTGGCTCGTCCGGGCGGCTACACACGCATCTTGAAGATGGGCTTCCGCGTTGGCGACAATGCGCCGATGGCCTATGTTGAGTTGGTGGATCGCGCCGAAGGCGAGACCGCTGGCGAAACGGTTGAATAAATAGTTAGTAGGTGATTTCGGGCTGCATGCAGCCAGAACACCGCTAAGAAATGGCCAGCTCATGCTGGCCATTTTTTTTGCCCGAACGTTTGTCAGTGCCGAGTTTTTGGCCAGCGAGCGGCGCAGACAAAATGCGACTAAGCTGCGCAGCTCTTTTCTCTTCTCTACTTTTCGCACCGAAGCGCCTACCCTCAAGGCCAGTCCATGACACAAATCATACGTTTTGCGACCTTGGTCGCACTCACTATACTGTGCTCATTGAGTCCTTGGGCGCAAGATTGGGCCGATGATTTTCTTGACCCTGAGCAGGCATTCAAGCTGACTTTGTCGGCGGTTGATGGTCAAACTCTGCAAGCGCAATTTGAAATTGCCCCCGGCTACTACATGTACCGTGAGCAATTCGCTGTCCTCGCCGACGGCGCCTCATTAGGGGCATTGGCCGTGCCCAAGGGCAAAATAAAGTTCGATGAAACTTTTCAAAAGGAAGTCGAAGTACATCGTGACACCTTGAGTGCCGTCATTCCAGTTCTTCAAGCAAATGGGAATTTCAGGCTCAAAGTTACCGGGCAAGGCTGCGCGGACAAGGGCTTGTGCTATCCGCCAATGAGTGCAAGTTTTGATGTCGAGCTAGGGGCAAATGCGGCCGCCGTCTCAATCAAGCGCATCAAAGAGGATGAGCCCAGCCTGCAAGTTCCTGGAAGCACTGGGCAAGACACAAAAGCAGCCGTGGTGGCTACTGAATTGCCCGCCAGCACTGATATCGGTCGACTGGATGCTGCTCTTCAGACTGGCCGCTTTTGGACTGTCATCGGTGTTTTCTTTGTTGCCGGATTGCTGCTTTCATTGACGCCCTGCGTCTTGCCGATGTTGCCTATTTTGTCGTCCATCATTGTTGGTGAGGCGTCGAAAAAGACTACGCGAAGCAGAGGCTTCCTGCTTGCCCTCAGCTATTCCTTGGGCATGGCCTTGATCTACACCGCCTTGGGCGTAGCCGCTGGCTTGGCCGGCGAAGGCCTGGCCGCTGTGCTTCAAAAGCCGTGGGTGTTGGCCGGCTTTGCCTTTGCATTGGTGCTGTTTTCACTTTCGATGTTTGGTGCTTACGAGTTGAGTCTGCCAAGCAGCATGAGCGGTAGTTTGTCCCAAGCCTCACAAAAGTTGCCTGCCGGTCACTTCTTTGGTGTGTTTGTGATGGGCGGAGTGTCCGCTTTGATCGTCAGTCCTTGCGTTGCTGCACCATTGGCGGGCGCTCTGGTCTATTTGAGTCAGACACGTGATGTCTTGCTGGGTGGAAGCGCATTGTTCGCGCTGGCCAGTGGCATGAGTGTGCCCTTGTTGCTGCTGGGCATCTCTGCTGGCAGCCTCTTGCCAAGGGCGGGTCCGTGGATGGACGGAGTGAAGCACTTCTTTGGCATGCTTTTGCTCGGGGTGGCAATTTGGACTGTGCAGCCGGTGTTGCCGGCAGCTTTGGCTCAGTTGCTCTGGGGCGCATTGCTGATCGGAAGCGCCGCCATGCTGGGACTGTTTCAAGCGCCGCATGCGGTACACCGTCCGCGCACCTGGTTGCGGAAAACTGCGGCCTTGATTGCTGTGACCTATGGTCTTCTACAGGTTGTAGGTGCAGCCAGCGGAGGCACCGATAATCTCAAGCCATTGTCCGGCTTGTTCCGCGTAGAGGCGGGGCCCTCGCCAACTCTGGCTGCTGGGCGACTTGATTTCAAGCGAATTACCAATGAGGCCGACTTGGATGCTGCGCTGGCACAGGCCGGGCGCCCGGTCATGTTGGACTTCTATGCAGACTGGTGCGTATCCTGCAAAGAAATGGAGCGATTCACTTTTAGTGATCCAGCCGTAAAGGCGCGCCTGTCGGGGGCGGTGTTACTCAAAGCGGACGTTACCGCCAATAGTGCCGCCGATCGAGAGCTGCTCAAACGCTTCAATCTTTTTGGCCCTCCAGGCATCATCTTCTTTGATGCGACAGGGAAAGAGCTTGCTGCAGCGCGGGTGATCGGCTTTCAAGACGCTGAGCGCTTTCTTTCGTCGCTAGCGGCAGCGCAACTTTGACGCTGATGTGAAAAGTGCGCTATACTGCTAGCTTCAGTCGCGGGGTGGAGCAGTCTGGTAGCTCGTTGGGCTCATAACCCAAAGGTCGTAGGTTCAAATCCTGCCCCCGCAACCAAAAATTTGGGAAGTTGTCGCCGGTCTGAATGACCACTTTCCTTTCGGGCTCGCTGTGACGAGATCGCCCGGAACACCATATCTGGCGCGGGGTGGAGCAGTCTGGTAGCTCGTCGGGCTCATAACCCGAAGGTCGTAGGTTCAAATCCTGCCCCCGCAACCAATAAAAAGAAAAGCCCTCCTTGAGAGGGCTTTTTTGCGCCCATGTTGTCACTGTGACGAGGTTTGTGACGACTCTTGTGACGGCACAGGAATTCTTTGGTTCAAGAAATACCTCGATTTGACCATTGGGCTATATCCCGCCCCGAATGGCGTCCAAAGCAGGCAAGGTGGTTAATCCCTCTCTAGGCGGGTAAGTCTTGGGGTATCCGTAGTCGCAATGTCGCCTCACCAAACTGACTGCGGGGTATCTGACCGACTGCGATGCAGCGAGATCAGACATTCGATGACACCCAACGAATGACCGGACTGGACCGCTTCGGGTTCACTCGGAGTGAAACCGATCAGATGTCGGCTTCGAGGGTGAGCGAGGGCTTCAGCAGGTTGAAGCCCAGGGTTTGACCTTCGTTCCCCACCCGCGCATCGCGGGGACTGGCGATGGCCCCACCCGCTCCCATCTGCATCATGGCCAATCGGACCAGCGGGGAGTCGAGGTGGCTTGACTCAAGCCTGAGCCCGCCGAAGGTCAATGACAGACTGATGGCTTCTTCTGCTTTGACGCTGATCTCCAGCGTCAGGCCGCTGGTGCTGGACGCCGCCAGGGCGAGCAGAAGTTTTTGCATCCCCGCTTGGAAATGTTCCGCATTGCCCACCACCGCCAGGGTCCGGCTGGGCAGGGCCAAGCCCAGGTCGATGGCCTTGCTTTGGGTTCGACACCATGCGTCGAGCTCCGTCAGCGCCCGCGCCAGGTCAAAGCCTTTCAGCTGCGGGGGCGCAACCGGTAGCGCCGCGCGCCCCTCAACGGCGGCGACCAGGTCCTCGGGCGCACCGGCGCCGTCGCTCAAGGCCTGGAGCAAGGCCAGCTGCACGTCGGAGGCGACGACCGCATCGCGCAGCGCCTCGCGCCGCTGCTCGGCGGCGATCCGATCGGTCGCATCACGCAGCACGACGGTGGTGATGCGGTGCGCACCGCCCCCCTGCTGAAAGACCACCGGCTCCACCGATCGGACGGCGCCATCGCCGCGGTAAAGGCGCAGCACCCGCGCCGGGCGGCCGCTGCGCCGCCGCTCGTTGGCTTGGTCCATGGCTTCGTTGGCAAAGTCCAAGGCCATCCAGCCCGGTAGCACCGCCTCCGCAGGCTGGCCGAGCGCGCGCTCCACCGAGACGCCGAACAAGGCGGCGGCGGCCTTGTTCATCAGCCGCACCAGGCCGGCCGAGTCCACGGAAACGATGGCATCCGAGGCCACCGACACCAGCTCGGCCACACGGCGATCGCCGAGCTCCTGCCACTGCGCGGCGATGGCGCTGGCCTCCTCCTCCCGCTCGCTGCGCAGTTGCAAGAGCTTGCGCACCCGGGCCAGCAGCACGTCGGGCTTGAACGGTTTGGCCAGAAAGTCGGAGGCGCCGACCGCGAAACCCAGGGTCTCGTGCTTGGCCTCGGCGTGAACGCTGACGAAGGCCACCGGCACCTGGCTCAGCACGGGGTCGGTTTGCATGGCCTGGCACACCGCGTAACCATCCAGCCGCGGCATCTGGGCATCCAACAGCACCAGGTCGGGTACCTCGTTGTGCATCTGGGCGAGCGCTTCCTCGCCATCGGCCGCCGCCAGCAAGGTAGCACCCAGCGGCGCCAGCGTCGCCCGCAAGGCTTCGATCGCCATCGGGTCGTCGTCCACCAGCAGGATGCGCGCACTGCGCGGGTTCAGGGCGGCCGGCTGGCGGGCGCGCAGCGCCGACAGCCGCAGCAAGGCCCGCATGCGATCGACCAGCAGCTCCGGCTGGAACGGTTTGCGGACGAAGTCCTGCGCGCCGATCTGCAGCGCCGTGGCCTCCAGCGCTTCATCGCTGGCGCTGGTCACCAGGATCACCGGCAGCTGCGCGCTGGCGGGGCGGGCCCGGAGCTGCGCGAGCACCTCCATGCCCCCGAGGCCCGGCATGTTGACGTCGAGGATGAGCAGATCGGGCAGTTCTGCCTCCACCGCCTTGATCGCTTCGGCGCCGCTGCGAGCAAAGCGCATGCGGGCGTAGGGCGCCAGGGTCTTGCTCAGGACCTGCAGCGTGACCGTGTCGTCATCCACCAGCAACAGTCTGGGCTTGTCGGCCATCGATCAACCTCCTTGTGACCATCCCGGCGCTTCGGCTGGCGCCGTCTGTGTATTATATGGGCACCAACCATAGCAAAGGATCGGCTCGCGCGACCGTCGCACGCTGCGCCACGCCAGGATTCCCGACACGATGCAAGGTCAATTCAACAGGGCATGGACATGGGTCGGACTGCAGGGTCTGGTCGCTACGGGTCTGGTCGGCGGCGGCTTGAGCCTGGAGAACGAGCGCCGACTCGCGCAGGAGATGGAGCGCCAGGCGCAGCAGGTGGCGCAGCAGGTGGAGGCGCGCTTCGGCCTCTACGAGTACGGTCTGCGCGGCGCCCGCGGCGCCATCCTCGCCGGCGGCGGCGCAGACATCCGGCGCCCGACCTTTGCCGCCTACTCGCAAAGCCGCGAACTGTCGCGAGAGTTCCCGGGGGCGCGGGGTTTGGGCTTCATCCGGCGCTGGTCCCTTGGCCAGGATGAGGCCGAGCTGCGCCGCGCGCGCGCGGACGACATGCCGGATTTCCGGCTGCGCGAACTGACTCCGCACCCGGGCGAGCGGTTCGTCATCGAGTACATCTATCCCCAGGCCAGCAACCAGGGCGCGGCCGGCCTGGACATCGCGTCGGAACGCCAGCGGCGCGAGGCAGCGGTGGCCGCGGCTCAGTCAGCCGCGCCGCGGCTGACGGCGCCGATCACCCTGGTGCAGGCCAACCAGAAGCCCCGGCAGGGCTTTCTGATGCTGCTGCCGGTCTACGCGCCGGGCGTGCTGCCACCCGACCCTGATGCAAGACTGGCCCGGACCCTGGGCTGGTCCTACGCGCCGCTGCTGGCCGACGAAGTGCTCAGACCCTTGCTCGAGGCGTTCCCGCTGGTGAGCATCGGCCTGGCGGAACACGATCAAGCCCAGGCCTTCTTCGCGACCCACCCGGACACGAGCGACATGGGGGGCGCGGACATGGCTCGCGTTGAAAAGAGCCTGTCGGTGTTCGGGCGGACCTGGCGCCTGGAGCTGCAGCCCAGCCCCGCCCTGCGCGCCCAGTCGCGCCTCGCACCGGTCTGGCTGGTGCTGGTGCTCGGCGCCTTGATCAGCGGGCTGATCGCCCTGGTCACCCGCCTGGCGACGGCCCGGCCGGATGCCGAGGTCCTGGCTCAGCAAGGCGGCACCCGGCTGGCGGACTTCGTTCGCAGCCCGCTGGCGCGATGGTCCTTGCTGGTCCTGCTGGCCCTGGGCGGGGCCTATGCGGCCTTCGTGGGCTGGCAGGTCAGGCAGTCGGTTGCCGCCCGCGTCGAGCGCGAGCTGCAGTTGCTGGTCGACCAGCGCGCCAGCACCGCCGAGACCGCCATGAAAGGCCGCAAGGCCGCGTTGGTCTACCTGCGTGGAACTCCGCCGGTCGATGGGTTGGTGCGCAGCGACGCCAGCGGTCGCGACCCGCTGGATGGCAGTGCTGCCGCGCTGTGGCGCCAGCGCATGGGGCAGATCTTCGCGGCCTATGCGCAGGCCAACCCGGATGCCCAGGAGATCCGCTTGATCCGCCTGGAAGGCGCTGCCCGGCAAATGGTCACGTGGCGTCGGGAAACCGCCGGCGCCACCCAGGCGGGTGCCGTATCGATGGACGAGCCTCTCGCCCCGGCAGCGCTCGGCACGCTGAACGATCTGCGTGCCCGCCTGCTGCGCGGTGAGGCCTGGACGCATCCCATCACCGCCGCAGCGCGCCCGGACGCGCACGGCGAGCCGCTGCGGCAGCTCATTCGCTACACCCAACCGGTGCTGGTCGACGGCAGGCTGTTCGGCGTGCTGGAAATGGACGTCGATGTCTCCGCGCGCTTCAGCGCCGAGAGCCTGCGCCTGCCCTGGGGCGGCAGCTTGCATGTGCTGGGCAGCGACGAGCGCTGGCTGACCCGCCAGGGCCCGTTGGAGGGGAACGCCGCCGACAGCTGGCGGGACCGCTACCGCCCCGGCTCGTTGGCGATCGCCACCCCGCTCGACCGCTTGCGCGCCTGGCAGGGCGCCCAGGCCGAGGTGCTGAGCGTGAAAAGAGTCATCGACCCCAACCCTGGGGACCGAAGCGCCAGAGTCATCTACCGCGCGGTGGTGCCCAAGTCGGCCATGGACGACGAGGCGAGGACGCAATGGCGCTCGCGGATGCTGCCGCCGGCGTTGCTGGCGGGCCTGTTCTATGCGCTGATCTACCTGTACTGGCGCCTGCAGCAGCGCCACCAGGGGCGGCTCAGCGCACTCAACGCCGACCTCGAACGCCGCGTCGCCGAGCAGACCCGGGATTTGCAGAGCGAGCGCGCCCGCCTGAGCAACATCCTGGAGGGCACCGGGGCCGCCACCTGGGAGTGGAACGCGCAGACCGGGGAGACCCGCTTCAACGCCCGCTGGGCAGAGATACTGGGCTACCGCCCCGAGGCCCTGCTGCCGATGACCCGCGACGGCTGGATCGCGCTGATCCACCCCGAGGACCTGGCACGTACCCGGCAGCTGCTGGGTGCGCACCTGAAGGGTGAGAGCGCGCAATACGTTTGCGAAAGCCGGCTGCGCCACCAGGACCAGCACTGGGTCTGGACCCTGTCGACCGGCCGGGTGATGAGCCGCACCCCCGATGGCCGGGCCGAGTGGGTCAGCGGCACCTTGCTGGACATTTCCGAGATGCGCGCCGCGCAGCAGGAGCGCGAGCGCTTTGCCAGCCTGCTGCGCGGCGTGCTGCAGGCAGCGACCGACTTCTCCATCATCGCCACCGAGCCCGACGGCCTGATCACCGTCTTCAACGCCGGTGCCGAGCGCCTGCTGGGGTACCGCGCCGAGGAGATGGTCGGGCGGCAGACGCCGGCCCTCATTCACTTGCCCGAAGAGGTCATGCAGCGCGGCGTCGAGCTCAGCGCGGCCGAAGGCGTAGAGGTACAGGGCTTCCGAGTCTTCCTGCATGTGCCCGAGCGTGATGGCAGCGAGCAGCGTGAATGGACCTATGTGCGCCAGGACGGCAGCCGGGTGCCGGTGTCGCTGACGGCGAGCGTGGTGCGCAGCGAGCGCGGCGAGATCGTCGGCTACCTGGGCATTGCGCAGGACATCTCGGCCCGGCTGGCCGCCGAGCGGGCGTTGCGCCATGCCAAGGCCGCCGCCGAGCAGGCCAGCGCCGCCAAAGGCATGTTCCTGGCCAACATGAGCCACGAGATCCGCACGCCGATGAACGCAGTGATCGGCATCGCCCACCTGCTGGCCGACACCCCGCTCAGCGAGGACCAGCGCCAGCTGCTGCGCAAGCTGCAGGTGGCCGGGCGCTCGCTGCTCGGCGTCATCAACGATGTGCTGGACCTGAGCAAGATCGAGGCCGGCGAGCTGGCCGTCGAGCGTTCGCCTTTCCAGCTGAGCGAGCTGCTGCGTGAACTGGACGCAGTGTTTGCCGACCCGGCACAGGCCAAGGGCCTGAGGTGGGAACTCCACTGCGCGCCGGAACTGCCCGACACCCTGATCGGCGACGCGCAGCGCTTGCAGCAGGTGCTCGGCAATCTGCTCAGCAACGCCATCAAGTTCACCGCCCAGGGCCAGGTCAGCCTGCGCGTCGACCGCGTCGAGCTCGACGCGCAGCGGCCAGGCCTGCGCTTCCAGGTGCGGGACAGCGGCATCGGCATCCCCCCGGAGGCCCAGGCGCAGCTGTTCCAGCCCTTTGTGCAGGCCGAGGCGTCGACCACCCGGCGCTTCGGCGGCACCGGCCTGGGCCTGTCCATCGTCAAGCACCTGGCAGGTCTGATGGGCGGCACCGTGGCCCTGGAAAGCCAACCGGGACAGGGCAGCGTGTTCACCGTGGAGTTGCCACTGCTGGAGGCGGCCGAGACCAGCCGGCACAGGCCGCAACGGCTGGAGGCGGTCATCGTTGAGGACGAGGAGCTGCAACGCGATCGCCTCAGCGCGCTGTGCGTCGGCTTTGGCTGGCAGGCGCGCAGCTTCGCCGAGGCCGCCGGCTTGCTGGCGCTACTGCAGCAGCGCCAGCAAGCCGGTCAGGCCCTGCCTGATGTGTTGCTGGTTGACTGGCATCTCGGTGACAGCCTGGACGGCATCAGCGCGATGCGCCGTTTGCGCGCATCGCTGCCGACCGGCCAGGTGCCGGCGGCCTTGCTGATCACCCAGGACCAACGCCGCGCGCTGCAGACCGAGGACATCGAGGATGTGGTCGATGCGGTGCTGGCCAAGCCGGCCAACCCGTCCACGCTGTTCAATGCGGTGAACGAGGCCATCGCCAAGCGCAAGGGCAGCAGCGATCACCTGCTGGACCCGGCGGTGATCCGGCGCCTGGGCGGCGGCCTGCTGCCCGGGGTGCGCCTGCTGGTGGTGGACGACAGCGAGATCAACCTGGAAGTGGCAAGGCGCATGCTGGAACGCCAAGGCGCGCAGGTGCACTGCGACAACCATGCCGAGGCGGCGCTGGCGCGCCTGGCCGGTGGCGAGCCGTTCGACGCCGTGCTGATGGACATCCAGATGCCCGGCATGGACGGGCTGGAAGCCACGCGGCAGCTCCGCGAGCGCCTGCAGCTGCGCGAGCTGCCGGTGATCGCACTGACCGCCGGCGCCTTGGTCGAGGAGCGCCGCCGCGCGCTGGACGCCGGCATGGACGATTTCCTGACCAAGCCCCTGGACCCCGAGGCCCTAGTGCGCACGCTGCGCCGGCACATCGAAGCCCGGCGCGGCGCCCCGCTGCCGGTGCGCGGCAGCGACGCCCAGGCCGCGCTGCCCGCGGACTGGCCCTTGATCGACGGCATCGAGGCGGCGGCCACCGCGCACCGGCTGGGCAACGACGCCGCGCTGTTCCGCCGCCTGCTGGGCAAGCTCTTGGAGACGCACGAGGCGAGCTGGGTCGACGGCCTGGCGGCAATGAGCGCCGACCAGGCCGCCGCCGCCTTGCACCGGCTGCGCGGCTCGGCGGGATGGTTGGGGGCCGAGCGGGTGCAGGCGCTGGCGGCGGACGGCGAGGTGCGCCTCGGCGCCGGCGCCAGCACCCAGGATCTGAGCGGCCTGTTCAAGGACCTGGCGCAGGCCCTGGGCCAGCTGAAGGAGGCGGCGCGCGCCAGCCTGGCGGCCAGCGAGTCCGCGCCCGCGCCGGAGCCGGAGCCGGGCAGCGCCCTGCTGCCGGATGCTGCCGCGCAGCTCGCCCGGCTGGAGACCTTGCTGACCCAGCAGGACATGGAAGCGGCCGAATCGTTCACGCTGCTGCGGCCCTGGCTGTTGCAGCACGGCATGCCGGCCGCTGACGGCGAGCAGTTGCAGCGCATGATCGATGACCTGGACTTTGCGCCCGCGCTGGCCTTGTTGCAGGCGTGGAAGGCGAGCTCCGCCCCGACGGCCCACTGACTGGAGTTCCGCATGTCGAACACCCGCACCGCGCGATCCGTGCCGACCCAGCGCTCTTGGGCCGGCCTGGCCCTGGCGCTGGTCTTGGGTCTGGGCATCGGCGGCGCGGTGCAGGCCGCACCTGCCAGCGATCCGCCCCGCGCCGTGCGCTTTGCGCCCGAGGCCGATTACGGCCCCTTTGTCTACGCCGACCGCGACGGGCAGATCCGCGGCCTGTCGGTGGACCTGCTGCGGGTCATTGCGCCCCGCGCCGGGCTGGACATTCAAACCCTCCCGCCGCGCGACCTCGCCGACATCCTGCAGGGCGTCAAGGCCGGCGAGGTGGACCTGGTCTCGTCGCTCAGGCCCACCCCCGAGCGCAGCAGCTTCCTCGGCTTCAGCCCGCCCTACGTCGAGGTGCCAGCGGTGCTGGTGCTGCGCAAGGGTGCGCCGCGTCGCCAGGGCCTGGCCGATCTGCGCCAGCAGCGCATCGGTGTCGGCAAGGCCTATGCGGTGGAGGGCTTCGTGCGCCAGCGCTACCCCGAGGTGCGCTGGGAGGCGCAGGCCAACGACGCCGTCGCGCTGCGCGCGCTGGCCGCCGGCCAGCTCGATGGCGTGGTGGCCGATGCCGCCAGCGTGCTGTTCATCCAGCGCCGCGAAGGCTTGAGCGGCATCGAGATTCACGAGGTCGTGGGCTTCCAGTACGCGATGAGCTTTGCCTACCCCGTCCACCGCAGCGACCTGGGCGAGGCGCTGCGCCTCGGCCTGCGCGAGCTGCCGCGTGGCGATCGCGACCGCATCGTGCAGCAATGGATGGACCTGAGCTCCCTCAACTATCGGCCGCCGCAGGCCGACTGGGTGCAGCGCGGCCTCTGGGGACTCGGTGGGCTGGCGCTGCTGTTGAGCGGGCTCGTGCTGGTGCAGCGGCGACGCCGGGCCGCGAGCGTCCATGACTGAGCGCCAGGCCTGGCGCTCAGTCATGGACGCTCGCGGCCCGGCGTCGCCGCTGCACCAGCACGAGCCCGCTCAACAGCAG
>CAUPEV010000034.1:0-31642 GCA_963510335.1 uncultured Roseateles sp. | reverse complement strand
AGCCGGCGTCACGCTTTGACAATTCATCCTTGACCGCCTCGGCCGCCCAATTGAAGGCGATCTTGCGCGGCGTCTTGTTGCGGTTCAGCGCCATGAAGGCCCAGTCGCCGCCGGCCAGCGGCTTGAACCAGTATTCGACGCCGTCGTTGGCGGCATAACGGAAGCCCTGTACGGCCAGAGCATCCTGATTGACCGCGATCACCTCGTGCCGGGTCAGGATGGCTTGCGTCTCCTTGGACATGTTGCGCACATCATTGCCGGCGATCAGCGGCGAGGCCAGCATGGCCCAAATCGAGAAATGCGCGCGGTCCTGGTTGACCGGCATGCCGTTGCCGACTTCCAGCATATCGGCATCATTCCAGCGCCCGGGGCCGGCGTGCTCGCGCAGGCCGGTCTGCATGTCCATGATTTGCAGCACGCCGAAGGCCTTCCAGTCGCCATGATCTTCGATGCAGTCGAAGCAGTTGAAGATGTCACCGGTGGTGCGCCAGGCATGGCCGACCTTGCCGGCCCATAGCCAGGGCTTGGCGGTACCCCATTCGCACAGGCTGAACAGCACCGGCCGACTGGCCTTTTTGAGCGCCTCGCTCATGGTCTGGTAGGCGCCCTCGGCCTTGAGCCCCTCGGTGAAGCACCAGTCGTACTTGAGGTAGTCGACGCCCCATTCGGCGTAGCTCAGCGCATCCTGGAATTCGTAGCCGCGGCTGCCTGGGCGGCCACCGCAGGTCTTCCAGCCGGCGTCCGAGTAAAGGCCGAACTTCAGGCCCTTGCTGTGTACATAGTCAGCCAGCGCCTTCATGCCGCCGGGGAAGCGCTTGGCATCAGGCTGCATAAAGCCGCGCGCGTCGCGCTCGCCCTGCCAGCAGTCGTCGATATTGACGTAAACATAGCCGGCCTCGCGCATGCCGCTGCTGACGATGGCGTCGGCGGTTTCGCGTATCAGCTGCTCGCTGACGTCGCAGGCGAACTTGTACCAGCTGTTCCAGCCCATCGGCGGGGATTGGGCCAGGCCCTCGAACTTTTGCGCCCAGGCGGGCGCGAGGCTGCTCAGGGCCAGCAGCAGCGTCAGCAGCAGTTTTTTCATGCGTTCACCAGGGCGCGTTCGCGCAAGAAAGCCTTGTAGGCCAGCGCGCTTTGCTTGGGCGTGCGGCGCTGGGTCTCGAAGTCCACATGGACGATGCCGAAGCGGCGCTCGTAGCCCCAGGCCCATTCGAAGTTGTCCAGCAGCGACCAGATGAAGTAACCCCGTACGTCGACGCCCTTGTCCATCGCCCGCGAGCAGGCAGCGAAGTGGCGCTTGAGGTAGGACTGGCGCTGCACATCGTCGACCGCGCCATTGCTGAGCTGGTCGGCGCTGGACATGCCGTTTTCGGTGATGTAGATCGGCGGCAGATTCGGGTACTGGCGCTGGAAGGCTTCGAGAATGTCTTGCAGACCTTGCGGGTAGACCTCCCAGTCCATCGTCGTGTGCTCGGCGCCTGTCTGAGTGACGAAGTCGAAACCATGCTCGCCCTGCGCCTTCAGCACCGAGCGGCTGTAGAAGTTCAGCCCCAGGTAGTCGATCGGGCGCTTGATGATGTCCATATCGCCGGCCAGCACCAGCGGTTCTGCGCCGGGCCAGACCTTCCACAACTCTTCCGGGTAGGTGCCGGTCAGCAGCGGGTCCAGCACCCAGGCATTCTGATAGGCCTCGTAGAGCTTGGCGGCGCGGCGGTCGGCTGCGCTGTCGCTGGCCGGATAGCCGGGGCCGACATTGGCGACGATGCCGACCTGAGCGCCTGGGTCATTGGCGCGCAGGGCCGGCAGCGCCAAACCATGGCTGAGCAGCAGATGGTGCATGGCCTGGGCGGCCCAGCGTGTATTGCCGTGGCCGGGCGCATGGTGGCCGTTGCCGTAGCCGAGGTAGGCAGCGCACCAGGGCTCGTTATGGGTCGCCCACGCGCTGACGGTGCCGGTCAGCTCGCGGCTCATCAGGTCGGCGTAGTCGGCGAAGCGGTAAGCGGTGTCGCGGTTCAGCCAGCCGCCCCGGTTTTCCAGGTACTGGGGCAGGTCCCAGTGGTAGAGCGTGACGAAGGACTGGATGCCGCGCTCAGCCAGCCGACCGGTGAGGCGCTTGTAAAAGTCGATGCCGCGCCGGTTGGGGCGGGCGTCGGCGTCCATCACGCGCGGCCAGGCAATCGAAAAACGGTAGGCATCTACGCCCAGGTCGGCGAGCAGGTCTACATCCTCGGCATAGCGGTGGTAATGGTCGCAGGCGTCGTCACCGTTCTCGCCTCGCACGACTTTGCCTGGCGCCGCGCAAAAAGCGTCCCAGATCGAGGGCAGGCGGCCATCCTCGTACGCCGCACCTTCGATCTGGTAGGACGAGGTACCGGCGCCGAAGATGAACTCGGGGTGAAGCATGCGCGAGTTCTTCGGGGGGGCGACGAGCTGGGCGAGGGTGTTATTGGCGGGCATGGAAGGCTGGCGAGCGGGCTCGGGCGCTGAAATGTGAATGGTTTGTAAACTAAACTTTGATTGTTTAGTAAACGTGCCAGCGCATTCTCTAGCCAAGTTGCTCCGCGGTCAATCGATCCCGGATGCCTGAAAACCCTAGCAAGCTAGAGATATGCTCAATCTGCCTAGTGCCAGTGTCGACAATTGCAGCAGAATGCACCCACAATAGCGTTTCGTAAACAATACGTGAAGATAGTGGATGTCGGATAAGAAAATAACCATTCGCGAGCTGGCGCAGGCGGCGAACGTGTCCATAGGCACGGTTTCTCGCGCGCTGAAGGGCCAGCCGGGCCTGTCAGCGCAGACGCGCGCCGAGGTCTTGCGGGTGGCGCAGGAATTGGGCTATGACGTCGGCAAGCTGCGCACCGGCAAGCCGCGCCGTATTCTGTTCTTGTACAACCGGCAGATCGATTCGGTCGCCACCAACCAGTTTTATTCGGTGGTGCTGCATGGCGCCGAGATCGCCTGCCGCGACGCCGGCGTCTCGCTCAGCCTGATGTCGGTAGCGGCCGGCGATGACCTGACCACGGCGGTGCGCCGCCATGAGGCGGAGGCCCTGCTCTGCATGGGTTTTTTCGAAATCGAAACGCTGGCGGCGATGCGTGCCTGCGATCTGCCCATGGTGCTGGCCGACCATTTTCACGCCGGCCTGCATTGCATCAATGCCGACAATCTGCAGGGCGGCTTGATGGCCACCCGCCATCTGCTGGAGGGGGGCGCCAAGCGGCCGGCGATGATTCTGGGTCCGCTGTCCCACCATTCGGTGGCGCTGCGTGCCAAGGGCTTCCGCCGCGCGCTGTTCGAGGCCGGCCGGCTGGCCGACCCCGAGCTCGAAGTGTCGATGGACATGACCCTGCCTTATGAGGAGGCCGGCCGCGACGCGATGCGCCGCCTGCTCGCCCTGGAGCAGCGGCCCGACGCCGTGTTTGCCTATAACGACGGCACCGCACTGGCGGCGATGCAGGTCTGCAGCGATGCCGGCGTACGCGTGCCCGAGGACATCCGCTTCATCGGCTATGACGATATCGACACGGCGGCCAGCAACCAGCCGCCGCTGACAACCGTGCGGGTCGACAAAGAGGCGCTGGGCCGTGAGGCCGTGCTGGCCTTGATCGACGGCAACACCGGCGCGGGCGACACCTTGCAGCTGGCGGAGTTGGTGGTGCGGGAGAGTTCGCGGGTGGTGGGCTAGGGCTACATGACTCTCAGCTGCCACCTCCACTTTGACGGCCAATGCGAGGCGGCGTTCCAATGCTATCAAGGCATCTTGGGCGGCGAGATCACGACCCTGCTCAGCTTTGGCAAATCGCCGCTTGCCGCCCAGCTACCAGAGGACTGGCAAGCCAGAATCCTGCACGCCAACTTGCAACTCGGCGAGCTGAGCCTGCTTGGCTCGGACGCCTTCCCCGGCACTTACCAGCGGCCACAGGGCTTCGCTGTGACCCTGGGCATTGCCAATCACGCCAAGGCGGCCAGGGCGTTCGAGGCGCTGGCCGACGGTGGTCAGATTCAAATGCCCTTCCAGGCCACCTTCTGGACGCCCGGTTTCGGCGTCCTGGTCGACCGCTTCGGCATCCCCTGGGAAGTCAACTGCGATCCTGGCCGATTGCCTTAACTGCCAAGTGTGAATTGAGCGCGCCCCGCAGTCCAGCGCATCATGCAACGCCGTGTTAACCAAGGCATGCGAAACGCAAGTTTGAAACGCTGTGCGGTGGGCATGAATAGGTAGAAGAGAAACAGGACTGATTCAACGTCGCCAGGTTCCTGCCAATCTCCGGCCTCGGCCGCCCAGCACAGCAGGCGACGATCATGGCTTGAAGTTGAGTGCCGCCAGCACATCCTGGCATGCACCCATGGTGTGATAGTCGGTCTTGCCTGCTGGGCTCTTGTTTTCATCGATCTTGCCGTTGCTTGGCGTGAGCTGGCGGAACCAGGCGCCATGCTGATGGTCAACGAAATGCTGCCAAGCATAGGCCCAGATGCGGTCATACCATTGCCAATACTTGTCCTCGCCGCTGCGCACCGCCAGCCAGGCGGCGGCGGCCAGGCTCTCGGCCTGGACCCAGAAATATTTGTCGGCGTCGCAGACCTCGCCGTCAGGGTCGAAGCCGTAAACGAGACCACCGTTGGGGTAGTCCCATCCTCTTGCCATTGCCGTGTCGAACAGATGGCGGGCGGTCTCGCAAAGCCACGCAGGCGAGGCCTTTCCGATGCGCCGCTCCAACTGCAAGAGCAGCTTGGTCCATTCCGTCAGATGGCCGGTCTGAAAGCCCCAGGGGCGGAAGATATTGCTTTTGTCCTCACGGTTGTAGTCCCAGTCGGGCGTCCAGTCGGGCTTGTAATGTTCCCAGATCAAGCCACCGGCTAGGGCGGCCTGGCGGCGTGTGATTGCATCGGCCAGCGCCAGCGCGCGGTCCAGATAGCGCGCTTCACCGCTGGCTGCGTGCGCGGCCAGCATCGCCTCGCAAGCATGCATATTGGCGTTCTGGCCGCGGTAGGGCTTGAGTTGCCAGTCGGGCGTGGCCTCGTCGGCATAGAGCCCATGCTCGGCCTGCCAGAAGCGGCGCTCCATCAGCTCGTAAGTCTCGGCGATGCCCTCGCTTGCGCCGGCCACGCCGGCCTGCGCCGCATGGGCATGGGCCAGCAGCACGAAGGCCAGGCCGTAGCAGTGGTTCGTGCCGTCTTGTACCTCGGCGCGGCACTGATGCCAGTCGATTTGCCACGCATAGCCGCCCTGGTCCTGGGGCTGGGCATGGGCGCTACGCACAAAGTTCAGCGCATGCGCGACGTTGGCGACAGGCTCGCCAAACCAGCGCCAGGCCAGCGCCTGGTTGAAGACAAAGCGAGTGCTGCTGACCAAATGGCGGGTGCGGCGGTCGTAGATGCTGCCGTCGTCCTTGAAGAAATGGAAGTAGCCGCCGCTCGCGTCGCGCGCTCGCGTCGCGTAGAAGTCCAGCGTGTGGCGTATATGGGCCAGCAAGACCTCGGGGTTTCTCAGATCGGGAACTGAGGTCATGGCAGCACCTTTTCGCGCAGATATTTTTCAAGCTCATCGGCCATCTGGGCGTGGACGTC
Organism: uncultured Roseateles sp.; assembly: GCA_963510335.1. GTDB lineage: Bacteria > Pseudomonadota > Gammaproteobacteria > Burkholderiales > Burkholderiaceae_C > Paucibacter_A. The sequence goes on along the minus strand of CAUPEV010000034.1, from coordinate 26,071 downwards.
GATGCGGGGATGGGCCCAGGCAAAGGCGTCGTAGCGGTAGGTCCAGACCTTGTCGTCGCCTTCGGCTCGCAGGGTACGTGCGCTGTCTTGCAGGGCGCGCTCAATCGCTGGCTGCTCCTGCCAGGCCGACATGCCGCCAATCGTCAGCACCAGCTTCGCCTGCGGGTAACGTTGGCGCAGGCCGCGCACAAAGGCCAGGTAGCGCGTGCCGAAGTCGGCCGCGAAGGGCTCGCCGCGCGAGGCCGGGAAGCCATGGTCGTTCTGGCCCAGATTGACCACCACTACATCGGGCGGCCTGCCTCCAGCGTCGTCGACCGGTGCGACCGGCGCCTCCAGACGTGGCGCGGTGCGGTCCCAGATCTGCGGCATCAAGAGCGTGTCCCAGGTGCGCGTGATGCCGATGCCGCTGACCGCGATGCCGACATAGTCGGCGCCTAGGCGCGCGGCGACCAGGGCGCCATAAGCCCGCGTGCCGTCATGGCTGGACAGGTCTTCGTACTGGTCTTGTCCCATATCGCCATTGCAGGCACCGGCGGTGATGGAGTCGCCGTAGAACTCCAGCCGCAGTGGCCTTGGGGGAGGCGGCGCCAGCAGCTGCGCGTCTGCCGCCAAGAGCAGGCCCATGAAACGCGCCTCGGCCTGCGAACCCTCGGTGCGCTTGACGATGCGCAGCTCATGCGTGCCGGCGGCCAGGGGCTCGCGCAGCCGCCAGTCCTGCGGGCCCTCGCCGCGCTGCGCCAAGGCATGGCGGCGGCCGTCGACCTCGACCGTGTAGTGGCTGACGCCTTTGACGGCGGCCAGGCGCAGTCCCAATTGCGTGCCGGTGAAGCGGGCGCGGATCTCGCTGCCGCTCCAGGACAGCAGCGGCGCCTCGGGCTGGCGGTTATCGAAGCGGCCGATGAAGCGCAGCTTGGCGTCGTCGGCGCGCACATGGTGCCAACCGGCACCGGGCTTCTCCATTGACTCGAAATCACCCGTTTGCCGCGCTTGCATCCCGGCCGCCATCACGGCGACAAAGCTGGCCGGCCGCCCGCTGCCCTTGAAACCATCGTCGCGCTTGACCCGCACATGGAGCAGGTGGGCGCCGGGCTCCAGGCTCTGGCCCACCACTGTGTAATGCCAGCCCAGATAGCCGTCACGCTCGGGTACAAAGCCGCGCAGCGTCTGCAGCGGGCCGTCATCGACCCAGGCTTCGAGGTCACGGTACAGCTTGCTCTCGGCGTGGAACACCGCGATCTCGGCGCCCCAGACCAGAAAAGACGCCTCGGCCTCCTCGTCCGTTGTCGTCCAGCCCGGCTGCTGGCCTGGCCATTCGGGATGGACCGCGCCGCCACGCACGAAGCCTCGGTTGCGCCAGGGCTTCAGCGAGTCATCGGCTAGGCTGCGCACGAATTGATGGTCGCTGCCGTACAGCGGTGCAGGCAATGGCGTGGGCAGCGGCGCGGGCAAGGGCTGAATCGAGGCCTGCGGTCCGCTCACCTGCAAACGCGCAATCACTGCCTTGGCGATGGCGTCATGGCCGCGTTGATTCGGATGCACCGGCTCGTCGTAGAGCGACGTCCAGTCTTGCACCTCGGCGCCGAAGTCGATCGCCGTCAGCCCGTAATGCGCGGCCAGCTGCAGTTGTGCCTCGACCGCGCTGCGTGGTCGGTTGCCCTGCTGAGTAAGCATCAGCGTAACCACGGCCGGCGGCTTGGGCGCAAACAGGAGCTGGCGCAACAGCCCTTCATAACTGCTGGCCCGCACCCGCTGATCCAGCCACTCGTCGTTAACGCCGAACTCCACCAGTACCAGGTCCGGCGCGGCGGCCTGCACCTGATCCTTGAGGCGCTGGACGGCGGCCGCCGAGTCGGTGCCGCTGAGCCCCGCGTTGATGAATTTGACTTTGCCGCGCTGGCCGAGGTGCTCAGCTACCTGGGCCGCCCAACCACGCTCGCGCGGCGGCTGGGCGGCGTAGCCGGTCGTGATCGAACCGCCGATCGCCACCACGGTGATGGGCTGGCCGGCGTCTAGCCTTTGCAGCACTGCCTGTAAGCGAGTGTCAGGCGCGGCAGCCGCAGCCTTGATCAGTCCCATTGCCAAGATTCCTGTCCACAGCAAATTCATGTTTCTAAGTTCCAGAGTCGGCGGAATAAATCGCAGCGCGCCAGCAGCTCCGCGTGGCTGCCGTTGTCAACGATACGACCGGCTTCCAGCACGACGATGCAATCGGCGTCAGCGACGGTTGCCAGCCGGTGGGCGATCACCAAGGTCGTGCGCGTGCCGCGGCCGCGCGCCAGGGCGGCCAGCACGCGCTGCTCGCTCTCGCCGTCGAGCGCGCTGGTCGGCTCATCCAGCACCAGCAGGCGCGGTTCGCGCAGCAGCGCGCGCACCAGGGCCAGGCGCTGGCGTTCTCCGCCGGAAAGGCGGTGGCCGTGGTGGCCCAGCGGCGTGTCCAGACCCGCCGGCAGGCGGTGGATGAAGTCGGCACAGCCGGTCTCATCCAGCAGCGCTTGCAGCCGGGCCTCGTCGACGGTGGTCAGGCCGAACACCAGGCTGTCGCGCAGACTGGCGTCGCCCATCAGCGCGTCCTGCGGCACCCAGCCGACATGGCGGCGCCAGGCCTGCGGCGCGATCGTGTTGAGCGCGCTGCCGTCGACCGAGATGCGGCCCTCTTGCGGCCGCAACAGGCCGCAGGCCAGCATCGCCAGCGTGGTCTTGCCCGAGCCGCTGGGGCCGACCAGGGCGACCGTGCTGCCCGGCGCCAACGTCAAATTGATGTCTTGCACGCCCGCGCCACGATTGGATTCGTGCCTGTGCGTGACGCCCTCGAAGCGGATATCGCCGCGCATCGCGGCCGGTCGCTCGCTGCCGGCCGGCTCCTCGGGGGCGCTGCGCAATAACTCGTCAATCGAGCGGATGGCCTCGATGCCGCGGTGGATCTGCGGCACCAGGCCGGCCAGGCCCAACACCGAGTTGGTCAGCGTGGCGAAGAAGCCCGACAGCAGCACCACATCGCCCAGCGTCATAGGCAGCGCGCCGCTGGCATAGACGGCCGCCGCGACGAACAGGCACAGGGCATTGAGGCCTTGAAAACCGGCCCAGGCGAGCGAGCCGAAGCGCCCGCCGACCAGGTCCAGCGCCAGGCCGCTGCGCGCCGCCGCATCGATATGGCCGCCGACGCGCGCCAGCTGCGCCTGCTCCAGGCCATGGGCGCGGGTCAGCGGCAGCATGCGCGCCATCTCGGCGCTGCTATCGCCCAGCGCCTCGACCGCCAGCCGGTAGTCGCGCTGCGCCAGCGTCATCCGCTTGCGGGTAAACCAGACCAGGGCGGCCGCCATCGGCACGGTGATGAGGAAAAGCCAGAGGAATTGCGGCGCCCGCCAGGCGGTGATGGCCAGCGCCACGACGATGCCACTGCCGCAGCCGAGCACGCCGTCGGCCAGGGCGATCGTCAGCTGGCCCAGCGACTCGACATCGCGCAGCAGCTTGGTCTGCAGCGCCGCCGGTGACTGCTTCCACCACCAGGGCAGGGCCAACACCTGCAGGCGCTGGGCCAGCGCCGCGCGCAGCGCCGCCTCCATATCGCGCACCGCCTCGCTGACCCAGCGCACATAGAGCCGGTGGCCGGGCAGGTTCAGCGCGATCAGCAGCGCCGTGCCGAGCGCGCACAGGGCCAGCCGGTCCAACGGCGCGTTCTGTGCCAGCAGGTCGACCGTGTAGCCGGTGATCACCGGCAGCAGCACCGCTGGGCTGTGCTTGACCAGGTACACCGCGCCGGCTGCCAACAGGCGGCGCTGGCGGCCGGCGAACAAGCGCCAATAGCTTGCCAATGCAGCCGGGATGGAGTCATTCGGGTTTGTGAAGGCTGCGATCCCATTGCTCATGCCAATCGCTCCAGCATCTCAAGGCAGGCGCGCACATGGTGGTAAGGGCATTCCCAAGGTCCGGCCTTGTTGGCATCAAGCAGCGGGCAGCCCCGCTCGTCGAGCAATTTGAACCAGTCGCCGCCCTGGCGGTCGATATGGTGGCGGTCGATATAGCTCCAAGCGCGCCAGGCGGCGTCGGCGTGGCGCTTGTCTCCTGCTATTTGCCAGGCGTCCCAGAAGCCGACCATGGCCTCGGCCTGGCACCACCAATGGCTGCGTGCGTCGGTGACGCTGCCGTCGAACAGGCCGGCGCCGAGCACGCGGCCGTCGCTGGCAACGCCCTGGGCCAGCACTGCATCGGCGACGCGCACGGCCAGCGCATGCACTCGCTCGCGCAGCCTGGGGTCGCCCAGCACCTCGCAGGCGCGGGTCAGCAGCCAGGCGGCTTCGATGTCATGACCCCAGGATACTTGCGGGGTCAGGTTTTGCCAGTCGCGACTGAAGAACAAGCCGAAGCAGCGCTGGTGCGGCAGCCACAGCCGAGTCAGAAACAGCTCGACCAGCTCTCGCAGCCGCGCGGTCACCCTGGCGGCAAACGGCATTTTTGGGTCAATCCGCAGCAGCTCGGTATAGGCCTCCAGCACATGAAGCATGGTGTTCATCGACTTCGGTGCGGGCGGCTCTTGCTCGGAAAGCCTAGCGCCGGGCAGCGGCCGCCAGTCGCGCGTGCAGCCCTCGAAGAAACCGCCGTCGACCGGGTCGGCCGCATGCAACTCCAGCAGCTCGAACAGCTGCAAGGCCTGTTGCAGCGCCGGCGTCATGGTCTGCGGCGGCTGCTTGTGTTCAGCGCATTGCCAGGCATGGCAGGCGGTCAGCGCGTAGATGGCGAAGGCCTGGGCATAGCTCTGCTTGTGCTCGGCCAGCGGCCGGCCGGCTGCGTCGACCGACCAGTACACACCGCCCTGCTCAGCATCCGTCAGCGCGCCGCGCAGCCAGTCCCAGGCGCGCTGGGCGGCCAGGGCGCGCGCGGGGTCCGGCCCCAAGCGCAAAAGTGCGCTGGCAAAGGTCCAGAGCAGGCGGGCGCCGAGCACGGCGCTGCGCGGCAGCTCCAGCAGGGCGCCTTCATTGCTGCGCCCGCCCAGCACGCGGCCATCGCTGGTGGCAAACATGTTCGCTTGCCACCAGGGCAATACGTTATGTTCCAACTCCTGACGCAGGCGCGAGGCCCAGTCGGCCTGGTGCATCGCTAGGTTCTGTTTTGTCATAGCGCTTGGACGATGGCGGCCAAATCTTGCTTGAAACTCGGGCAGGCCAGCTCCAAGGCTCCGCCGCGCAAGATGCTCTCGGTGTTGGCGACCGGCTCGCCGCTGCCGGCGTCGAACCAGCGCACGCGCACCCGGCCGTCGGCGATGGCCAATCCGTCCAGATGAAGCCGGCCGCCTTTGATGAGCGGGTAGCTCGGTTGCCAGGGTTGACGCGGTTCTTTGCCGCCGGTTTCGGCCACCCAAGCCCGCTGTTGCGCGCCGGCATCATGGAGGTCGGCGCGCAGCCACAGCAGCACGCTGCCTTTGCCCGCCAGCGCCAAGGCCTGGGCCGGCCCGCCATCGAATCGCACCGGCTGCGGGCGGTGGCCGGCCAGGCGCAGGTCAGACGCGTGCAGCGCGTCCAGATAGCGCGCGACGCCGCGGTACAGCGGCCACATATTCAGCGGGTCGACCATATGGTCCCACCACCAATACAGGGCGGTGGCGGCGAAGCCGTTGAAGAGCGGCGCCCACAAGCCGTTGTGCAGATGGGCTGCGTCGAAGTTGAAGGCGCGTGGGGTCTTGGCGTCGAAAGTGGTCTCTAGGCCCAGCTCGCTGGCGAACAGCGGTTTGTGGGTGATGCCGTCGGCGCCCCAAGCGCGTGCCGCGTCAGCGTAATGCAGCATCGGATCGCGGGTGGTGTAGTCATGCTGCTGCGCATAGTCCAGCCCCGCCAGCTGCCAGGCCGCCGCGTCGCCTCGATCGGCCCAACTCGTGCTGCGCAGGCGGCGGTAGGGGTCATGGGCGTCCAGCACACGGGCCATGCGGGTGAACCAGGGCCGCAGCTTTGCGGCCTCGATCGGCGTCCAAGTGACTTCGTTCCACCATTCCCAGCTGTGTAGCGCCGGGCTATGCGCCCAACGGGCGGCGATATAGCGCACGCGGCGCTCGAACAGTGCCAAGGCGCGCGCGTCGCTGACGAAATCCTCGGGCGCGGACAGTGGGCCGCCGTGCGCTCGGTTATAGGGGTTGGCCTGCCACTCAGCGTCGGCCTTTTCGCTGAAGGCGCCGTGGTTGATCAGACACAGCATCAGCTTGATGCCCAAGGACTCGGCCAGCTCGAACACGGCGTCCAACTGCGCGGCGCGGTCCATACGCACGCTGTAGTCGCCCAGCGGCCCGTCCTGCCACTCCAGGCCGAAAGACCAGCTGGCCATCCACAGCCTGGCGAAGTTGCCGCCGTTGGCGGCCAGGCGCGTGAACCAGCGTCGGTAGTCGGCCAGCACTTGCGGCCCCTCGCCGCTGCCCCAGCAGATGTTCAGGCCGACCGGCACGAAAGGGCTACCGTCGTCGAAGGCGAAGTAGCGCGGGTCCTGCGCGTCAATGCCAATGTGCTGGCGCTTGATGGGCTGGCCGACCTTGCACTTGAACGGGCGGCCCAGTCCTTGCGGTGTCGCTTCCCAAGCGCCGGCCACCGGCGGCGCAAGGCGCAGCAGCCAGTGCGAACCGTCCCAGAAGGCGGTGACGCGCAGCTTTTGGCCCTGTGGCCCTTTGAAGTCGCACCAGATGTCGAATAGTGCGGGGTCGAAAAATTGCGCCGAAGGGGCGGGCGGCGCCTGGTCCAAACGCCATTCCAGCCATCCGCTGCCGCGCCGCTGTGGGCCCAGCCATTGCGCGCCGGCGATTGGGCTGTTGGCCATGGCATCGGTCAAGCTCATGCTCAGCATGCCTGCGACAAAGGCGCGGCGGGGGAGAGGGACGCCATCGTTGTTATCAAACATGGCTTTGGCCATTGCGAGCTGCCTCGACCGGGCTGCCAGCCCGCTTGCACTGCAGGGCGGGGGCTCGGGTGGTGCAAGCCTTGGGCAGCAAGACCAGCAAGGTCAGCAAGTTCAGCAAGTTCAGCAAGTTCAAGGCGGGGCCATGTGTGAAGCGCGCCACGATCACCGGTGTATTCCTTTGTTGTTGTGCACTTGCATTTGTCTCGCGTAAATTTACTGTTTACTAAACATTTTAGTGATTATGCAGCGACGGAATCGGAGGAGTCGCGTCAAAATTGCGGTTTTACCTAGGTGTAAGCACTGAGTGACGGCGAATTAACAAAGAAACAAACTACTGAACATAAGTTGTTTAGTTAATCGACAAAGTTCGATGCGGAGACAAAGACATGGTTGGATCGGGTTTGATCGGGCTTGTGAACATTTGCGGAGTGCTTTGGGCTCCCTTGTTTACATGAAGCTTGATCGCAGTTTTGAGCTCAATAGCGGCTGGCAAGTGGCGCTCGTGCCCGTGGCGGCCGAGTGGGCGGCTATTAGGGCCTTGCCGGAGACGCAGTGGCTCGCTGCCGCAGTGCCTGGTACGGCGCACGGTGCGTTGCTGGCGGCCCGGCGTATCCCTGACCCCTTTTTCGGCACGAACGAAACGGCGGTGCAATGGGTGGGCGAGCAGACTTGGGCTTGGCGCTGCCAATTCGAAGTGCAGGACTCGGCCTCTCATGAAGAGCTTGTGTTTGATGGCTTGGACACCTATTGCACGGTCTGGCTGAATGGCGTGCGCTTGCTGGTCTCGGACAATATGTTTGTGCCACAGCGCGTGGACATGCGTCGCTTGCTGCGCGACGGCTGCAACGAGCTCATCTTGCGTTTCGATCCGCCTTTGCAGCGCGCGCGCGAGCAAGAAGCGCTTTTGGGCAAGCGTCACCTCTGGAACGGCGACAGCGCCCGCCTGTATGCGCGCAAGGCGCAATATCACTTTGGCTGGGACTGGGGTCCGGTCTTGCTGACCAGTGGCCCTTGGAAGCCGGTGCGTCGTCATAGCTGGGACGTGCGCATTGCCGAGCTCGATTGTCGGCCGCAGATTGATGTGCTGGCCGGCCGGGCGACGCTGCAAGTACATCTGCGCCTGGAAGGCGCCGTTGTGCCGGCCGCGGCAGGCTTGCGGCTTGAGCAACAGTTGCTCGACCCCGAAGGCTACTGCGTGGCTTCGTATTCTGCTGCGCTGGCCGCAACCAACGCGATCGATGCTGTCGACACTGCCGCGCTGCTTGCCGACTCGACGCTTGAAGTCGGCGTTGCGCGCCTGTGGTGGCCAATCGGCCTGGGCGAGCAGCCCCTGTATACCCTACTAACCCTCATTACAGACGGCGACAAAATCTTGGCCGACGATCGCCGCCGCATCGGGCTGCGCACGTTGCGCCTGGTGCAGGCGCCAGTGCGCGGTGAGGCGGGCCTGAGTTTTTGCTTCGAGGTCAATGGTCAGCAGATCTTCGCGGGCGGCGCCAACTGGATTCCCGACGACAATCTGCTTGAGCGCATCACGCCTGAGCGCTATCGCGAACGCGTGGCCCAAGCGGCGGCGGCGAATATGAATATGTTGCGCGTCTGGGGCGGCGGCATTTACGAGGACGACGCTTTTTACGATGCCTGCGACGAGCTGGGCGTGCTGGTCTGGCAGGACTTTATGTTCGCCTGCGGCATGTACCCGGCGCATGATGCGTTCCAGCGCAGCGTGCGTGCCGAAGCGCGGGCCGCCGTCACGCGCTTGCGTCACCACGCTTGCTTGGCGATTTGGTGCGGCAATAACGAAGACTATGCGGTGGCGGAATCACTTGGCCGCCACGGTCCTGGCGCGACAGGCGGTGATTTCGATGCCCGCGTCATCTACGAGCGACTGCTGCCCGAGGTTTGCCTGGAGCTGGACCCGGCGCGGCCCTACTGGCCCGGCAGCCCTTATTCTCCCAATTCGACTGGCATCACCGCCTCCAGTGATCCGACGGTCGGTGACCGCCACAGCTGGGAGGTCTGGCATCAGCAAATGCTGCCCTACCAGCGCTTTCATGAAGTGCAGGCACGCTTTGTGAGCGAGTTCGGCATGCAGTCACATGCGTCGCTGGGGCTGCTGGAATTGGTGCTGCCGCCGGCCGATCACTTCCCGGCCAGCCGCAGCGTCGCTTGGCACAACAAGTCGGGCTCCGGCATGCCCGATGGGCACCGTCGCTTGGCCGTCTATCTGGCTGACAACCTGCGCGCGGGCAACAGTTTGGCCGAGCAAGTCTATGCGACGCAGTTCGTGCAGGCCGAGGCGATGCGTTATGCCTATCAGGACTTTCGCCGGCGCTGGCAACAAGCCGGCGCGCGTGCGGTCGGCGGCGCGCTGGTCTGGCAGCTCAATGATTGCTGGCCGGCCACCAGTTGGGCACTGATCGACTCGGCTGGAGTCATCAAACCGGCCTTGCATGCGATCCGTCGGGCGCTGGCGTCCGTGTCGGTGGCCTTGCGAGTGGAGCCGGAGTTCGCCATGGTCGCGCTGATGAACGCCTTGCAGCCCCGTCAACTGCGCTTGGTCTTGCGTGTATTTAGTCTGGGCGGAGACAGCTTGTTTGATGCCGAATTCGCTATGTCTGCGGCCGGCAACGAATGTACCGAACAGCGCGTGGCCTTGCCGCAGTTCAGTCAGCCGGTGGTGGCCGAATTATGTGTTTTTGGTGAAGGCAGCCCGGTCGAACTGGCGCGCGATTGCGCATGGCCGGAGCCTTTCAAGTTTCATGACTTCAGCGCTGCGCAGCTTAGCTTCCGACCCGCGGGCATGACCCTGTACGTTAGCGTTGATGCACCTCTGAAGGGTCTGTGGCTAGAGGCTGCGGGCACGCGTTTCGAGGATAACTTCATCGACCTGATGCCTGGCGCTGAGCGGGCCCTTGGCTTGCAAGGCGAGGCCGCGCATTGCCTGCGCTGGACGGCCCTTGACCACCCCGCGCAAGTGGCCGATCTGGCGGTGCAAACACTGATTTCGGCTGGACAGAGTGGGCCTGTGCCTGCTCAAACCGGCGTCGTGATGGCAAGGGCCGCACGCGAAAGTTGCCCCTGACGGGCAAGCACTCAACCCCCCCTCCTGAAAAATAAAAGGTATATGAGATGAGACAACTCAAGAAGACAGCGGTGTCACTCGCGGCAGCCCAGGTGACCGTGTTGTGGAGTTCAGTCGCGATGGCGCAAGCAACGGCTCCGCCCGCGCCTGCGCCCGCGGCCTCGGCGGTGGCCACGACCACCTTGGAAACCATTGTGCTGAGCGGCCAGCGTGCTGCGCTGCTGTCGGCGCAAAAGCGCAAGCAGCAGGCCGACGAGGTGATCGACTCCATCGTCGCCGACGATATTGGTCGGCTGCCGGATCGTTCGGTCACCGAGGTGCTGCAGCGCATCGTCGGCGTGTCCATGGACCGCACGATGAGCCGGGGCGACCCGGAGCATTTCTCGGTCGAAGGCTCGGGTGTGATCATCCGCGGCCTCACCTATGTGCGCTCGGAGCTGAACGGGCGTGACTCGTTCTCGGCCAACTCCGGCCGTTCGCTCAGCTTCGAGGATGTGCCGCCCGAGCTGCTGGCCGGTGTCGACGTCTACAAGAACCCCTCGGCCGAGCAGATCGAAGGCGGCATTGCCGGCATCGTCAATCTGCGCACGGCGATGCCGTTCGACTTCACCGGCGCCAAGTTCGGAGCCACCTTGCAGACCACCTCTTCGACGCTGCGAAGCCAGTACGAGCCTTCGCTGTCGCTGATGGGCTCGAACCGCTGGGCCACCGATTTGGGTGACTTCGGCGTACTGGTCGATCTGGCCCGCTCCAAGAGCGCGACACAGACCGACTCGATGCAGGTCGATGCCTATTTCCCGACCGACACCAGCAGCAAGAAGTGGTTCCCCAAGGCATTGGGTTGGCGCACCCTGCAATACGACCGTGACCGCACCGGCATGTATGGCGCCCTGCAGTGGAAGAAAGATAACCTCGAATCGTCGCTGACCGCGTTCCGCTCGCAGTACAAGTTCGACTGGAACGAAAACGCGATCTTCAGCCAGAACGACCCCTACAACACCGTCATCACCAATGGCGTCTGGGACGACCGCGGCGCCCTGCTGCGCGGCACCATGACCAACCCGACAGACGGCGGCGTCTCGATGGACACCGACACCCGCTTTGCCAGCCGCAAGTCCACCACCAACGACTTCACCTGGAACCTGAAGTGGAAGCCCACTGACCGCTGGACTTTGACCTCGGACGTGCAGTACATCAAGTCCAGGACCGAGGGCTTCGACTCGACGGTGGCCACCGGCGTGACCATGCCCAAGCAGAACTTCGACCTGACCGGCAAGTTCCCGCGCCTGGACTTTGACGCTGCCGACCTGAAGTACCTGGCCAACCCGGCCAACTACTACTGGGCCTTCACGATGGAGAACCTGGACGAAAGCCGGGCCGAGCAGAAGGCCTGGAAGGGCGATGCCCGCTATGTCTTCGAGGACCCGGTGCTGGTGGACATTCGCTTCGGCCTGCGCCTGACCGACCGCGACGCGGTCACCAAGAACTCCAACCCTTATTACCACTGGGCTACCGTCACCCACCCTTGGCAAAAGACCTGGGATGTGCATGAGCTGGCCTACTTGTCGCGCTTCGGCGGCGATCAGGCCAATCTGCATTCGTTCAACAACTTCATGAATGGCAAGACCTCGGTGCCGGCGCTGTGGATGCCGAACTCCTCGACCGCCAAGGGCTACCCCGACAGCTATCAGACCATCCACAACTACTACGAGACGCTCTGCGCCGAGGCCGTGGCCGCTCAAGGTTATGGCTGCTTCAACCATTGGAGCCCGTCCAAGCCGGTCGGCGATGATCCGGCCTACACCAATGACCAGCGTGAGCGCACGCAAGCTGCCTATACCCAGCTGCGTTTCGATCTGGCCGAGAAGGGCATGCCGATCGACGGCAATGTCGGTCTGCGCGTCGTGCGCACGCAAGCCGAGGCGACCGGCTATGTGACGATGAAGGTCACGGCGCCGAATGTGCCGCCGGGCGGCTCGGTGGTGGGTAATTACCCGAGCTTCAACTTCGTGGATGAGAAGAAGGACTTCAACCACACCTATACCTATGCCTTGCCGAGCATGAATTTGCGCCTGAAGGGCAAAGACGGCTGGCAGTACCGGGCCGCCTACTCGCACGGCATTGCGCGACCTGAGTTCGCCCAGCTGCAGGGTGCGACCAATCTGACCGCCAGCGCCGATACCCATACCGCCGGCGGCCAGGTGGTCATCGACCAGATCAATCTGGGCGGCGAGGCCAAAGGCAATCCGCTGCTCAAGCCGGTCAAGTCCAAACAGCTTGACCTGACGGCCGAGTGGAACTTCGCCCGCAATGGCTCGCTGACCTTCGCGGTGTTCAACAAGAACCTGAGCGACATCATCGTCAACCAGACCTATGTCAAGCAGGTAGCCGACACCACCGGCAAGATGCAGGACTTTGTGGTCACTGGCCCGGTCAATGGCGCCAAGGGCCGGGCGCGTGGTCTGGAAGCCGCCTATCAGCAGTACTTCGACGGCCTGCTGCCAGAATGGCTGACCGGCCTCGGCATGCAGACCAACTACACCTATGTGACCAGCCGGCAGACCCGCTACAACGCGGTCTACTCGCCCTACTGCACCTCAAGCAGCGGCGGCGCAGGCAACCTCAACGTCAACATCAATGGCTGCGACACCAACGGCATGTCCTTCCCGGACCTTCCGCTGGCGAATCTGTCCAAGCACACGGCCAACTTCGCGCTGATGTATGACCGCGGCGGCTGGTCGGGCAAGCTGGCCTATAACTGGCGCTCCAAGTACCTTTACGGCGTGAACATGCCGGGCACCAATGGCACCAACGGCCTCAACACCGACCCGACCAGCCCGGACTATGGCAAGCGCAATGTGGCCTGGGGTATGCCGCTGTGGGCAGGCGACTATGGTCAGCTCGACGGCGGGATTTCCTACCGCTTCGAGAACAATCTGCAGCTTTCGCTGGAAGCGCAGAACCTGACCAATGCGACCTACAAGCAGATGATGCAGCAACAGCCCGGCAAGATGGATCGTTACTGGTTCGTCACAGGTCCGCGCTACACGGTCTCGGCAAGCTACAACTATTGAGCTTGGCCTGACTGAATGCCGGGCACTGCGCTGCAGCGCCCGGCATGCTTGAATTCCTGACTTGAAGACTCTGACCCGAGGGCGGGCCGCTGCGCGGCCAAGCCCGGTCTTTTGACTGCCCCCATTCATGAACATTCACCATCCATTGGCGCGCTGGTTGCTAGCGCTAGGCTTGAGCGTATTCGGCCATGCCCAGGCGTCCCCGCCGCTCCCGCACTTTGCCCAAAGCGAAGGCCGCCATGCCTTGATGGTCGACGGCGCGCCCTTCCTGGTGCTGGGCGCGCAAGTGCACAACTCCAGCAACTACCCCGCCGCGCTGGCCCAAGTCTGGCCGGCCGTGCGCGATATGCAGGCCAATACCGTGTCGGTGCCGGTGGCCTGGGAGCAGGTCGAACCGGTCGAGGGTCAGTTCGACTTCGGCTTCGTCGACACCCTGATCCGCGAGGCACGCCAGCACAAGGTCCGCCTCGTTCTGCTCTGGTTCGCGACTTGGAAAAACACCGGCCCGGCCTATACGCCGACCTGGGTCAAGACCCATGACCAGCGCTTCCCCCGCATGGTCGACGCGAACGGCAAGGCCAGTTACGCGTTGTCGCCGTTCGGCGCTGCGACGCTGAGCGCCGACAAGCGCGCCTTTGTCGCGCTGATGACGCACCTGAAGAAGACCGACGCGGCCCGGCAGACCGTCATCATGGTGCAGCCGCAGAACGAGGTCGGCACCTATGGCCTGGTGCGCGACTTCGGCGCGCTGGCGCAGGCTGCGTTCGAGCGCGATGTGCCCGTCGCCGTGCTGGCGCGCAAGAAAGCGCCCGTGCCCGCTGCCACCACCGGCAACTGGCGCGCCGTCTATGGTGACTATGCCGACGAGTATTTCCATGCCTGGGCAATCGCCAGCTATATTGAAGAGGTCGCCCGAGCCGGCCGCGCCGTCTACAACTTGCCGATGTATGTCAACAACGCCTTGCGTGACCCGCTTGAGCCGCTGGCGCCGTGGAAGAGCAACTTCGCCAGTGGCGGCCCGACCTATGACGTGATAGCCATCTACAAGGCCGCCGCCCCAAGCATCGATGCGATCGGCCCGGACATCTACAACCCCGAATCGGCCAAGGTCAAGGTCACGCTGGACCAGTTCCAGCGCTCAGACAACGCGCTCTTCGTGCCCGAACTCGGCAACGCCGCGCTCTACGCGCGCTACCTCTATGCCATCTTTGGCCGTGGCGGCATCGGCGCTGTGCCCTTCGGCATCGACTACGCCGACTATTCCAACTACCCGCTGGGCTCCAAGCTCAGCGATGCCAAGATGGTCGAGCCCTTCGCCAAGGTCTACCACGTGTTTGCGCCGCTGCAGCGGCAATGGGCGCGCTGGGCCTTCGAGGGCAAGACCTACGGGATTGCCGAGGGCGAGGACCATGCCGAGCAGACGATCACTATGAAGGGCTGGAAGGCCCGCATCACGTTCGGTGAATGGCAGTTCGGCGAGAAGGCCTGGTACCCACCCGACACCGACAAGCCGGCCCATGCCGAGCAAGCGGTCGGCGGCGTTGCGATTGCGCAGATTGGCCCGGACGAATTCGTCGTCATCGGCCAGCATGCGCGCGTGCGCATCGAGCCACTGGTTGAGGGCCGCACGCTGTTGCTGCGCGCCGAAGAGGGCCAATATGCCCGCAGCGGCGCCTGGCAGATGACGCGCAACTGGAACGGTGACCAGACCGACTACGGACTCAACCTGACCGGTAAACCCATCGTGCTCAAGGTCCAGATGGGCAGGTACTGAACCCGCACCGCGCGAATTTTCTATGAAGCTGTTGATTCCCCAGAGTTGCCTGAGCTCGCCAACGGCCTGCCAGCCCTCGGGCTTGCAGCGCGCGATTGTGCTTGGGTTTGTGCTCGCGTTCGGCGCGGCCTTGGCCTTCGGTGCAACTGCCGCCGAGCTGACGCTCCGCTACGCCAAGCCAGCGCCCGACACGCATGAGGGCTGGGAGCGCGAGGCGCTGCCGATCGGCAATGGCCGGCTGGGCGCGATGTTGTTCGGCCAATTGGCGCGCGAGCGCCTGCAGTTCAACGACATCACGCTGTGGACCGGCGATGCGAAGGTGATGGGCGCCTACCAGCCTTTCGGCGATGTCTTCATCGAGCTGGCCGGACATGAGCAGGCGGCCAGCAGCTATGCACGCGAGTTGCAGCTGGATCATGGGCGCCAACTGATCAGCTACACGCTGGGCGGCGTCAATTACCAGCGCGAAGTCTTTGCCAGCCATCCGGCGCAGGTGATCGTGATGCGCCTGACGGCCGATCAAAAGGCGCGCTACAGCGGCAGCATGCGCTTGACGGACATGCATGGCGCGAAGATCACGGTGAAGGGCTCACGCCAAATCGCTTCCGGCCAGTTGGCCAATGGAATGAGCTACGTCAGTCAGCTGCAGCTGATCAACGAGGGCGGCACGGTGCGCATCGAGGGCGAACGGTTGATCTTCAGCAACTGTGACGCGCTCACGCTGATTCTGGGCGCCGGCACCAACTATGTCGCCGACGCCGCGCGTCGCTTCAAAGGCGAGGCTCCGCTGGCCCGCGTCAGCAAGCAGGTCTCGGCGGCGGCAGCAAGGCCTTTTGATAGCCTGCGTGCCGAACATGAGCAAGACCACCGCGCGCTGTTCGACCGTGTCGCCATTGACCTCGGCGTCAGCCCGCCCGAGCGCCGCGCGCTCACAACCGATGCCCGCGTCAAGGCCTACACCCAAGACAAAAATGCCGGCGGCGACCCCGAGCTGGAGGCGTTGTATACGCAATTTGGCCGTTATCTTCTGATCGCCAGTTCGCGCGATTCGCTGCCGGCCAATTTGCAAGGGCTGTGGAATGACAGTCTGAACCCGCCCTGGAACGCTGACTACCACACGAATATCAATATCCAGATGAACTATTGGCCGGCCGAGCCGGCCAATCTGGCCGAGCTGGCGCGCCCGTTTCACAACTTCGTCAGCAGCATGCTGCCGATGTACCGGCAGGCGGTCGCCGAAGGTGCAGCCTGGTCGCTGGCGCATCCGGGCCAGCGCCGGCCCGGCATCGTGCCCTGGGACAGCCAAGCCCCTAGCACCGAGGAAACTTTCCTCAGCGCTGCGGGCAAGCCGCTGCGCGGCTGGGCGGTGCGCACCGAGTCGAATCCGTTTGGCGGCATGGGCTATTTATGGAACAAGACCGCTAACGCCTGGTATGCCCGGCATTTTTGGGAGCACTACGCGTTCACGCAAGACCGTGCTTTTCTGCAGCGCGAGGCTTGGCCATTGATGTGGGAGGTCTGCGAGTTCTGGCTTGATCATTTGAAAGAATTGCCTGATGGTCCTCACAAGGGTCGCCTGGTCGCGCCCTTGGGCTGGTCGCCCGAACATGGGCCGACCGAAGACGGCGTCAGCTACGACCAGCAAATCATCTGGGACCTGTTCAATAGCAGCGTCGAGGCCGCCACCTTGCTGGGCCTGGAGCCGGCGCTACGCCAGCGCCTGAGCGATGTACGTGACCGCTTGGCCGGGCCGCGTGCGGGCAGCTGGGGCCAGTTGCTGGAATGGCTGGACGAGAAGAAAAATGACCCGGTGCTGGACCAACCAAACGACACGCACCGCCATGTCTCCCAGCTGTTCGGGCTCTACCCGGGGCGGCAAATCACGCCGAACGGCACACCGGCGCTGGCGGCAGCCGCCCGCAAGACGCTGGAGGCGCGCGGCGATGCCGGCACCGGCTGGTCAATGGCCTGGAAGATGGCCTTCTGGGCGCGGCTCTTGGACGGCGAGCGGGCGCACCGGATGCTGCGCGGCCTGCTGGCTGAGCCCGGCGCACGCGCCTCGGAACAAGCATCCAGGGGCAGCGAGAGCAATAACGCCGGCGGCACCTATGCCAATTTGTTCGACGCGCATCCGCCGTTCCAGATCGACGGCAATCTGGGAGCCACTGCCGCCGTGGTCGAGATGCTGCTGCAGTCGCATAACGATGAAATTCTGCTGCTGCCGGCGCTGCCCTCGGCCTGGCCGCAGGGCGCCGTCAAGGGCCTGCGCGCACGCGGCGGCTTTGAGGTCGACATGGCCTGGGCGGCTGGGCGCCTGAGCAGCGTGGCCGTGCGCGCCGTCAGCGGCTCGGGGCTAGGCCATTTGCGCTATGGCGAGCGCCAGATCGCCCTGCGGCTCAAGCCCGGCCAAACCCTCCAATTGAACGGTGAACTGAAATGAAGCTCCGACTGCTGGCCGCCTTGTTGCTCGCCCTCGCCATCTCGCCCGCCGGTGCGGCAGCGCCCGACGAGATCATGCTTTTCTCCGCCGGCCGCCCGCTGGCCGGCTGGCAACTGATGGTGACGGATTTTGAAGGCCAGCAGGCCTTGACCGGCACATCGGTCAGCGTGCCCAAGCCGGCTCAGCCCAAGGTGCCGGACAGCCGTGTCGGCGGCCACATCAAAGGCGACGCGGTCACGCTGAAATTCAAGGACTCGTGGATCGCCCAGCTGCGCCTCGAGGGCGGCGCGCCGCTGGACTTGAAGCCCTTCCTGGCCGACGGCACGCTGGAGCTGGATTTGAATGTGATCGACCTGGCCCAGGGTGGGTTGAAATTCAAAGTCAGCTGTGGCGAAGCTTGCGAACGCAAGCTGCCTTTTTTGACGGCCGGGCGCGCCGCCGCCGGCAAGGGCTGGCAAAAGCTGTCCTTCGCACTCAGCTGCTTCGCCCGTGACGGCGATGATTTCGGCAAGGTGCCGCTGCCGTTCGCGATCGAGGGCACCGGCAGCGGCGAAGTGGCGCTGGCCAAGATCCGGCTGCTGCGTCAAGGCAAGCCCAATATGAGCTGCCCCGACTACCGCAGCGAGTCGCTCACACCGACTCCGTTGCTGGAGTCCTGGGCGATGAGCTGGTGGATGCCGCGCCACCAGAAGAAGCTCCAAGAGATTGCCCAGCAGCGCGAGGCCGGCCTTCCCGCGGAACTGGTTTTCATCGGTGACTCCATCACCCAGGGCTGGGAGAACGAGGGCAGGGCGGCTTGGGCGCGCGACTTTGCGCCGCTGAAGGCGATCAACCTGGGCTTCGGTGGCGACAAGACCGAGAACGTGCTGTGGCGACTGCAGCATGGCGAGCTTGACGGCATGAGGGCCAAGGTGGTGGTGCTGATGATTGGCACCAACAACACCGGCGACCGGCAAGAAGACCCGCGCAGCACGGCCGCCGGCATCCTCCGGCTGATCGACGAAATCCAGCAACGCCAGCCCGCCGCCAAGGTCTTGTTGCTGGCGATTTACCCGCGCGAAGAAAAGCCCGGCCCGCTGCGCGCCATCAATACCCGGGTCAATGAACTGATTGCCAAGTTTGCGGACGAGCGCCGCGTTTTCTTCCTCGACATCAACCCGCATCTGACCAACTCCGACGGCAGCCTGTCGCCAGACCTGCTGCCCGACTGGCTGCATCTCAGCCCCATGGGCTACGACATCGTCGCCCGCCAAATCTCTCCTACCGTGGACAAGCTGCTCAAGCAGCCCTGAAGAAAAGAATGAACGCACTCACTTATTCCAGCCCCTTTCCAGACTCTTTCGTCTTTGGCGTGGCCGCCGCGTCGGCGCAAATCGAAGGCGCCGCCTTCAGCGATGGCAAAGGCGAATCGATCTGGGACCGCTTCTCGCGCACGCCGGGCAAGGTCGCCAATGGCGACCACCTCGATGTCGCCTGCGACCATTACCACCGCTTCGATGAGGACTTCGCGCTGATGGCCTCGCTGGGGGTCAAGCATTACCGGCTGTCGATCTCCTGGCCACGCATCTATCCGCAGGGGGACGGCGCGCTGAACCAGGCCGGCCTGGATTTCTATCAGCGCCTGCTCGCCAGCCTGGACAAGCATGGCATCGAGCCCTGGGTGACGCTGTTCCACTGGGACCTGCCACAGGCGCTGGAGGATCGCGGCGGCTGGACCAGCCGCGCCACGGTGGATGCTTTCGCCCGCTATGCCGAGACGGTAGTCAAGGCCTTCGCGCCGGTGGTGAAGAACTGGATCACGCTGAACGAGATTCGCTGCTTCACCGTGTTGGCTTATGGCTTTGGCAGCAAGGCGCCGGGCCGCAAGGAGAGCAAGGCGGTGGTCAACCAGACCTATCACCATGCACTGCTTTGCCATGGCCATGCGGTGCAGGCGGTGCGTGCGCATGGCGGCCCCGGCGCCCGTGTTGGCCTGACCGACAACTGCGATGTCGCCGTGCCGGTGACCGAGACGCCGGCCGACATTGCCGCCGCCAAGGCCTGGTTCATCGAAGGCAATGCCCATCTGCTGGGCGCCATCCATGCCAAGGGCTACTCGCAGGCCTATCTGGATCGCGTCGGCGCTGACGCGCCGCTGGTGGCACCGGGTGACTTCGACATCATCAGCCTGCCGACCGACTTTCTCGGCCTGAACATCTATACCGCCACCTTTGTGCGCGCCGGCAAGAACGGCCAGCCTTATGAAGCGCTGAGCTTGCCGTCCAACTACCCGCAGGCCGACAGCCAATGGCTGAACCTGATTCCGCAGGCGATCTATTGGGCGCCGCGCATGTGCTATGAACTCTATGGCCAACAGTCGATCTACATCACCGAGAACGGTTGTGGCTATAACGACGAGCCGGTGGTGAAGGGCGAGGTGATGGACCTGCACCGCCGCGATTACTTGCGCAACCATCTGCGTGAGGTGCACCGCGCGATTGCCGACGGCGTGCCGATCGACGGCTATTTTCTGTGGTCCTTCATCGACAATTTTGAATGGGAAGATGGCTACGAGCGCCGCTTCGGCATCGTCCATTGCGACTTCGCAACGCAAGTTCGCACGCCCAAGTTGTCGGCGCGCTACTACGCGGAAGTGATGCGCACCCGCACCATCGTCTAAGGGCTTCTGCGATGAACACTACGACCCTTTCCATGCCCGCCGCCGGCGCGTCGCTTGCGCCGCCAGCCCCCGTACCCGACCGCGTGCCTATGGCCCAGAAGGTCGGCTACGGCCTGGGCTCTTTTCTCGATATGTGGGGCCATTGGCTCTATCAGACGCTGGCGTTCCAGGTCTTCAATATGGCGCTGGGCATGGCACCGGGGCTGATCTCGACGGCGCTGGGCATCAAGATCTTCATCGACGCTGCGTCCGATGCGATGTTTGGCTGGCTGTCGGACAACACCCGCTCGCGCTGGGGCCGCAGGCGGCCCTTCATGCTGGTGGGCGGGGTCTTGGCCGGCATAGGCCTACCGCTGATGTTCGCGGTCGGGCGCGGCTGGAGCGACAGCGAGTACTTCGTCTTCATGCTGGTCTCGCTGGCGATTTATGTACCGGTGATGAGTTGCTTCAATATGCCCTGGGCCAGCCTGGGCTCGGAGATGACGCCCGACTATCACGAGCGCACCAGCGTGATGTCGATCAAGAACGCGATCCAGAAGATTCCCGAACTGGCAATGTTTGTGGCGGCGCAGTTCACCACGCTGGCGATCTTCAACGGCGCCGACGGCAAACCCGACATCCTGCGCGGCGCGCAGGCCTACACCTCCATCCTCGGCGCCATCATGGTGCTGTTGTCGGGGGCCATGTTCTATCTGGTGCGCGAGCGCTATTACGAGGCTCTGGTGGTCAAGCGTCATGACAAGGTGCCGTTCAAAGACACCCTCTACCGCACGCTGCGCAACCGACCATTCCGCAAGCTGCTGGGCACCATGATGGCCTATGGCCTGGCGACGGCCATGGTCGGCACGCTGGGCTATTACACGACCGTCTATTACGTCTGCGGCGGCGATGTGGCGCTGGGCGCGCAGTGGAATTCGGCCATGGGCGTGTCTGGCATGGTGATGGGCCTGGCCGGCATTCCGTTTGCCGGCGCCGTGGCGCGTCGCTGGGGCAAACGCAATGCGATGGCGACCGTGCTGTCGCTGGCCATCTGTGCTTTCATCGGCGACTGGTTCTTCTACAACCCGGCCTTGCCCTGGCTGCAGATTTTTGCCAGCGGTTTTGTCGCCTTCACCGGCGCGGGCTTCTGGACCATTTACGGCTCGGCCATGGCCGACGTGATCGATCATGACGAACTGGAAACCGGCCAGCGCCGCGAGGGCTCATTCGCCGCCTGCCAGTCCTGGATCAGCAAGGTCGGCCTGGCGCTGGGCAATGGCGCCTCTGGCTGGATTCTGCAGTTCACCGGTTTTGATGCCAAGCTGCCGGTGCAGAGCGAGGAGTCACTGTTCATGATCCGCATCCTGCTGTCGGCGATCCCCGCCGTCGGGCTGATGATCGCGCTGATCGTGATCCTGCGTTTCCAGCTGACCGAACAGCGTCTGGCCGAAATCCGCGCCACGCTGGAAGCTCGTCGGGGGACGGTGTGATGGCGGCCACGTTCATGATGTCCTTCCACAGAAGAGCGGCTGAGAGCTTGTTGCTGGCCGTCGCGGCCTGCGGCGGCGGGAGCACGGCGAATTCGACCCCCGAGGCTGCTGCCAATCCGGCCATGCCCAGCAGCCCCGCCACCAGCGGTATGCGCGCCATCAGCAGCAGCGAGCTGGCGGCGCAGATGGGCCTGGGCTGGAACCTGGGCAATAGCCTGGAAGCGATCGGCAGCGAGACCGCCTGGGGTAATCCGCGCGCGACTCGGCAGCTGATGGACGCGGTCAAGGCCGCCGGCTTCAAGACCATCCGCATCCCGGTGGCCTGGAAGCAGTACGCCGACGCGAATGACAACATCAGCGCGACTTGGATGGCGCGGGTCACCGAGGTGGTCAAGGACGCCCAGGCTGCCGGTTTGGTCGTGATGATCAATGTTCATTGGGATGGCGGCTGGTTGCAGCCCACCTATGCCAAGCAGAAGGAGGCGAACGCGCGTCTGAGCAGCTACTGGACGCAGATCGCCAACAACTTCAAGGACTTTGATGACCGCCTGCTGTTCGCCGGCACCAACGAGGTGATGGTGGACGGCGACTACGGCACGCCGACGGCCGAATATGCGGCGGTGCAGAACAGTTTCAACCAGACTTTTGTCAACGCGGTGCGCGCGACCGGCGGCAATAACGCCGTCCGTCATCTGATCGTGCAGGGCTTCAACACCGATATCGACCACACGCTGGCCTTCGCCGTACTGCCCAAGGACAGCGCGAGCCAGCGGCTGATGATGGAGGTGCACTATTACGACCCCTACAAATTCAGCCTTGACGAAAAAAGCGGCATTTGGCAATGGGGCGCGGCTGCCGTCGACTCCCAAGTCACCGATACCTGGGGCAATGAGTCGTTCACTGACGCCCAGTTCCAGAAGATGAAAACCCGCTTCGCCGACACGGGTGTGCCGGTGATCCTGGGCGAGTATTGCGCGATTTCGCGCAATGAGATCGCCGGCGCCGAGAAATACCGCCAGGACTGGAATCGCTACATCACCAAGTCGGCCGCCTCACGCGGTCTGGTGCCGGTCTACTGGGACAACGGAGGCACCGGCAACCATAGCTGCGGACTGTTCAACCGGGTTACCGGCGAGCAGGTCTATCCGACGTTGATCAAGGCAATCATTGATGCGAACAAGTAATCGATTACCCGCTGCCACCTCAGTGTCCGCATTGCCGTCAGTGTCGAGGCGCCAGGCGGTTCAACTGGCGCTGGCCGGCGCGGCGCTGGGGCCGCTGGCGGCACAGGCCGGCCCGAGATTCGGTATCGGCATCGAGGGCCAGCGCAAGGCCGATCTCGGCAACAGCATGTTCCGCAATCCCATCATTGCCGGTGACCATGCCGACCCGACCGTCCTGAAGGACGGTGCCGACTACTACATGACCTTCTCGTCGTTCCAGTGCTACCCCGGCGCCGTCATCTGGCACTCGCAGGACCTGGTCAACTGGGTGCCGATTTGCGCCGCGCTGACCCAGGCGATAGGCACGGTCTGGGCGATGGACCTGATCAAGCATGCGGGCAGATATTTCATCTACATCCCGGTGCTGCAGGACGCCGGCACGGCGCTTTACGTGATCCATGCCGATGACATTCGCGGGCCCTGGAGCGCGCCGATTGATTTGAAGATCCCCGGCTGTATCGACCCCGGCCACGCGGTCGGTGAGGATGGCCGGCGCTATCTGTTCGTCAACGGTGGCCGCCGCGTGCGCCTGACTGCGGACGGCCTGGCCACCGACGGTGCGCTCGAGCCCGGCGCCTGGCGGCCCTGGCAATACCCGCGGGACTGGGTGGTCGAGATGTTCGCGCCCGAGGGGCCCAAGCTGTTCAAGCACGGCGACTGGTTCTATCTGCTCTCGGCGGTGGGCGGCACGGCCGGCCCGCCGACCAGCCATATGGTCACGCTGGCGCGTTCGCGCTCCATTCACGGCCCTTGGGTCGATTGCCCCCACAACCCCATTGTGCGTACCCGCAGCGTCGACGAGCCTTGGTGGTCGCGCGGTCACGCCAGCGCAGTGGAGGGGCCGGCCGGTGATTGGTGGTTGATCTATCACGGCTATGAAAACGGCTTTCGCACACTCGGCCGCCAAGCGTTGCTGGAGCCGGTCGAATGGACCAGCGACGGCTGGCTGCGTGCCAAGGGCGGTACTTTGGACAAGCCCTTGGCCAAGCCGAAGCGAGGCAAAGGCGACAAAGGCGGCAAGGAGGGCGGCCCGGCGAGCCCGGTGGGCTTGGCGCTGTCTGATGATTTTTCGGGCCAACAGCTCGGCCTGCAATGGAGCTTTCATGCGCCCGCGGCGGACGAGATGTCGCGTCTGCGCTTTGGTGGCCTGGGCCTGCTGTTGCGCGGCAAAGGCAAGTCGCTGGCCGACTGCTCTCCGCTGACCTGCAATGTGGGCGACCGCAGCTACGAGGTCCAGCTTGAGTTGCAAATCATCGGCGAGGGCCATGGCGGCCTGGCCCTGTTCTACGACGAGCGCGGCCATGCCGGCATCGCCTTCAGCCGCACGCAGATGCTGACCTATGGCTATGGCCAAGAACATGGCTGGATGCGCGAAGCGATGATTACGGACAAGGTTCACATCCGCCTGCGCAATATCGAGAACGTGTTGACCTTCTGGCACTCGCCCGATGGCAAAGCCTGGCAGCAGCATCCCTGGCAGATGGAGGTCTCGGGCCTGCATCACAACGTCTTCGGCGGATTCGTCAGCCTCAGACCCGCGCTGTTCAGCGCCGGGCCCGGCGAAGTCCGCCTGCGCAATTTTGTCTATAAGGGACTGCCGACATGACCGCTCCTGTGTCTCAGGGCCGCCGCCAACTGTTGGCCGCCGCATTACCGATTGCAAGTACGCCAGCCTGGGCCTCCACCGCCATGAAGCCTGAACGCAGCATTGTTTTCGACCTGGCTGCGGCCAAGCAGCCGCTGGACCGTTTCTTCGACCACAGCGTCGGTGCCGACTTTCCCGGCACGCTGTACCGGGACGACAGCCTGGGCCAACTCAAGACCGCGGTCGATGAGCTGGGCTTTCGCTATCTGCGCTTTCACGCCATCTTTCATGATGTGTTTAAGACGGTGACGCGCGACGCCGGCGGCCAACTGGTCTTCGATTTCGACGGTATCGACAAGCTCTACGACGCGCTGCTGGCGCGTCGCATCCGGCCCTTTGTCGAGCTAGGCTTCACGCCCTTGGCGCTGGCCAGCTCACCGTTGAAGATCTTCTACTGGGAGGGCAATACCTCGCATCCAGAGCCGGCCGGCTGGGTCGCATTGATCAACGCCTTCACCCGCCACATCCTCGCGCGCTATGGCGCGGCCGAGGTGCGGCAATGGTATTTCGAGGTCTGGAACGAGCCGAATCTGGACGGTTTCTGGGAGAAGGCCGACCAGCAAGCCTATTTCGATCTCTACAGCCGCACCGCCAAGGCGATCAAGGCGATCGATCCGAGCTTGCGCGTCGGCGGCCCGTCGACGGCCGGTGCGGCCTGGGTGCCGGAGTTCTTGGCGCACGCCAAAGCGACGGCCACGCCGGTGGACTTCGTCACGACGCAAACCTACGGCGTCGAGCATGGTTTTCTGGATGAGTTCGGCGTCGAGGACAGGCAGCTGTCGGCGTCGCCGGATGCGATCGTCGGCGACGTGCGGCGAGTGCGTGAACAGATCCAGGCCTCGCACCTGCCGGGCCTGCCGCTCTTCATCACCGAATGGAGCACCAGTTACAACCCGCGCGACAAGGTGCATGACAGCTATATCAGCGCCGCCTATGTGCTGACCAAGCTCAAGCAGACTCAAGGTATGGCTCAATCAATGAGCTACTGGACCTATAGCGATTTGTTCGAGGAGCCGGGCCCGCCGGACGCGCCTTTTCATGGCGGCTTTGGCCTGATGACCCGCGAGGGCCTGCGCAAGCCGGTCTGGTTTGCTTACAAGTATCTGGCCGCCTTGGCCCGCCTTCAAGGCAAGCAGATTCCAAGCAGCGATCCCTTCTCTTGGGCCGCCACCGACGGCTCGCAAGTTCAGGCGCTGATTTGGGACTGGCGCAACCCGGATCAAAAAGTCAGCAACCGCAGCTTCTTCGGCAGACCCCAGCCGGCCAAGCCCCTTGGCACGGTGGAAGTGCAGCTGCGCCAGCTGCCGCCCGGCCGCTACAAGCTGCAGCTGCGCCGCACCGGCTATCTCGCCAATGACGCGCACACCGCCTATCTGCAAATGGGTTCACCCAAGAATTTGGACGCCCGGCAAGTCGCTGAACTGCATCAGCTGACGGCCGACAAGCCCGAGCTGGAGCGCGACTTGCGTGTTGGTGCGAGCGGCGTCTTGACGCTGACTCTGGCGCTGCGCAGCCATGACGTGCTGCTGCTGAGCTTGCAGCGGCTGAAATGAAGTTGCCTCGCCCCATCGTCCCATCGCCCCCCTCAACCTTCAACCGGGTTCAACCATGCGCCACAAACAGCTACTCACCGCCACGGCGGTCTTGTTCTTTGGGTCGTCGATCACCTGGGCCAACTCGGCCTCGGCCGCGTCTGCCCAGGTCGCGATCTCCAATGTCACGGTGGCGATCTCGGCGCTGGACCCGGAGCCCTGGGTGACCGGCAACTGGCCCTGGATCTTGCAGAACACCGCGCCGGGCTGGCCGGCCACGGCCGAGTCCACGGTCGT
>CAUPEV010000033.1:0-32603 GCA_963510335.1 uncultured Roseateles sp. | reverse complement strand
CCCATGATTTCTGGCATGAATGCAGCCAAGCGGGCAGCGTCGGCTCGCAGCACTCGCTGCTTGACCGAGGGTATCTGCGATGGATGCATTGAAAAGCTACGCAGCCCCATTGCCAGCAACAAATCAGTAAAAGCCGGATCCCCCGCCATCTCACCACATACGCTGACCGACTTGCCTGCAGCTCTAGCCTGAGTAATTGAGCTGGCCAGCAACTGCAACACAGCCGGGTGCCAGGGATCATAAAGATGCGCCACGGCCTCATCCGCGCGGTCAATCGCCAGCGTGTACTGAATCAAGTCATTGGTGCCAATGGAAACGAAGTCAACGTGCCGCAGCAACAACGGCAACATCACCGCCGCCGCAGGAATCTCAATCATCACGCCCAACTCGACCTGGCTGTAGGCGTGGCCTGCGTCGGAGAGCTGCTGCTGAACTTTTTTAACGGCCTCCAGAATCTGCCGCACTTCATGCAAGTGGGCCACCATTGGAATCAGCAGCCTGACCTTGCCAAAGGCACTTGCTCGATAAATAGCTCTCAATTGCTGCCGAAACATACTGGGCTCAGCCAGACTCCAGCGAATGGCACGCAGCCCCATCGCAGGGTTCAACACATGCTCATGCCGCAACTCACTGGCACTCATGCGATCCAACGGCTTATCCGCACCGACATCGACGGTGCGAATCGTCACAGGCATTCCGCTCATGGCCTCAACAGCTGCACGGTAGGCGGCGAACTGTTCTTCTTCGCCAGGCAGCTCACCGCCTCGATTCATGAACAAGAACTCGCTACGGAAGAGTCCTACCCCCGTGGCGCCAGCCTCAATCGCACCTTGCGCGTCTAGAGGCAGTTCGATATTGGCGTGAAGCTCGATCCGCTCGCCATCCAGCGTCACGGCGGGCGTATGCCTAAGCCGCGCCAACCTGGCTCGCTCAAGCTCGCTCTGGCGTTGCCGGAATCGGTACTCCTCCAACATGATGGGCGAAGGATTGACGATCACGGTACCGGCGTCGCCGTCAATGATGATCCAGTCATCTTGGCGGATCAAACGCGAAGCCTCGCGCGTACCCACTACCGCCGGGATATCCATACTCCGCGCGACGATGGCGGTATGCGAAGTCTTGCCTCCGATGTCGGTGATGAAGCCGTGGAAGACGCTGCGTTTGAATTGCATCATGTCAGCCGGCGCAATGTCGGCCGCCACCAGCAACAAGGGATCCTCCCCTGCAAAGTCCCGCTGAACAACGCTGGCGGCATCGGCGGGCGTCAGCCCCTGCTCGCGCGCCAATGCACTCAAGATACGCTCGACCACCTGCTCCAAGTCAGCCTTGCGCTCGCGCAAGTAGTCATCTTCCATCTCGTCGAATTGACGCGCCAGCACTTCGAGCTGCGCCGACAAGGCCCACTCGGCGTTGTAGTGACGATCGATGATCCACTGGGTCGCAGCGCCGATGAGAGCCTCATCGTGCAGCAACATCAAGTGGACATCCAGCAGGGCTGCGAGCTCCTGAGGCGTATCGCCGCGCAAGTCCTGCTTGAGCATTTCAAATTCACGCGCCACCTCATCACGGGCTCGAAACGCACGCTCAATCTCGGCCTCGACTTGATCCGGGCCAACAAAATAATGCGCTACGTCGACGCGGCTCGATGCCACCAGCACCGCACGTCCGATGGCCACGCCGCGCGAGACCGGGATGCCAAAAACCTGAAAGCTCATGCACCGACTTTAGCAGCCGCCAAGGCTATCGCGCCGAGTCATCAAATCGTCATTCACGCGTCATGGCAGCGTAACCGCAACAGCCGAGCATCCGCCTGCCGACTAACGACCACAACGAGGCCGCACATGAGGGATATTCCGCTGTCTACCTTGCCTTACTCCGAACTCCATTCGCCAAGGGCGGACCGCCAATCGGCCCCATTGGCAATGCAAGTTGCGGCGCCAAGTCGCCTCGATGTGTCGTGGGCCAAGACCGAGGCGGAAGTGCGCGAAGCCCAACAGCTTCGCTACAGCGTCTTTGCGGAGGAAATGGGGGCCCGCCTTGCTCTGCCGAACGGCGCCCCGGCTGGCCACGACATCGACACATTTGACCCATTTTGCGAACACCTGCTCGTGCGTGAAACCGGCCAACATGGGCAGGCCGGCCCCGTGGTCGGCACCTACCGGGTACTGACCCCCGCAGCGGCCAAAAGAGCCGGCGGCCTCTATAGCGAGACAGAGTTCGACTTGACCCGTTTGCGAAGCCTGCGGGCCAATATGGTTGAGTTGGGTCGTTCCTGTATAGCGCCGACACACCGCTCGGGCGGCGTCATCATGCTGCTCTGGGGAGCACTGGCCGAATTCATGGTGAGCAACAAGCTGGACACCATGGTGGGCTGCGCCAGCGTCAGCATGTGCGACGGCGGCCACTTCGCCGCCAGCCTGTGGAAGCAGTTGGAGAAAACTCATCTCGCCGGCATTGAATGGCAGGTACGCCCTAGACTGCCGCTGCCTGTCGAGGAGCTCCGCAACGACCTCAGCGTAGAAGCGCCGCCCTTGATTCGGGGCTATTTGCGCTGCGGCGCTCGCATTCTTGGCGCACCGGCCTGGGACCCAGATTTCAATACAGCCGATCTACCAATGATGATGCGTTTGGCAGAACTGCCCGCCCGCTATCGACGCCATTTCATGGCCTAGACCGAGCCCAACGCTCACTGGCCTTCGCCGAACTTGTCATTCACCAGTGCGGTAATGGCATCTTGCGCCGCTTGTTCGTCAACGCCTTCGGTTTCCAATTCAACCTCCGTGCCCATGCCGGCCGCCAACATCATCACACCCATGATGCTTTTGGCATTGACGCGGCGGTTCTTTCGACTCATGAACACTTCACACTGAAAGCTGCCGGCCAGCTTGGTCAATTTGGCTGAGGCACGGGCATGAAGGCCCAATTTATTGCTGATGGTAAGCGTCGACTTGATCATTGAATCTCAGAGTTCCGAAGGTGGGTTCACAGGGAGTTCGTTCAGCATGATGCCCGCCGCACCGCCTTGCAGGGCGCGCACGATCAAGGCTTCCAGCGGTTCATTGACATAGCAAAGCGAGCGCCAGAGCATGGGCACGTTGACGCCACTGACCACCCTGACCGTTGCGCCCTGCAAACGATGCGCCGCATTGCAAGGCGTGGCCCCGAAGACATCGGTCAGTATCAAAGCCTCGGCATGGCCCGCACCCAGCAATAGCGCGCGGGCCGCCTGTTCTACATCTTCAACCGACATATCGGGAGAGACATCCAAAGCCGTGAGTTGCGACGCGCAATGCGGGAAAGTGTGCTCCGCCACTGCCTTCAAGGCGGTGGCAAGCGGTGCGTGAGCGATCAAAAGCAGGCCGGGCATGCCCTGATTATCAACGCAGTAAATGAGCTCGCAGCCCCTGCGGCCGGCTTTGCCAAGCCAAGCCGGTCAAACTCATCACGAATCGAGCTTCAAGGCGGACAAAAAGCTGTCCCACGCGGTCGGATTGTCTTGTGCACCCAACATCAGCACCTGATAGACGCGCAAGCCATGCACGAAGACAGCCACGCGTGCTTGTTGCTTGTTGCCCACCATGAGCTGAGTCTGCGCAGCGGGGTTTGGTGTCATGCCCGAAACCACCAAGGGTCCGGAGAGAGCGACTCGCGCCGCCAACTTGCTTGCCACCGAACGCTGCATCTCGGCCAACGCCGGGCCGACCAGCGCAGGGTCAGCCAGGTCCGCCCATGCCAGAGAAAATGTCCACTCGCCCGCCTTGCATTCGGCCAAACCCATTGCCACCGGCTCCTTGGCTGTGGCCGGACGGCTATTCACCACCGGCTTGCAGGGAAACAATGCACTGATGCCCGCATCAGCCGGGCGCACCACTCGCCAATCCAACTTCGGCGAACAAGCGGCCAAACTCATCGCATAGAGCAGGCCCAGAACGATGGCTGACGCACGCATTTGGAAGCCGTTGAAGTTAAGGAAAACAGGCGAAGTCATGGGAGCATTATCTCGGAGGGGGCGCGGCAAGTGCTTGTCAGACAATCCACCTCATGAAAAGCGCTCCCACCTCCTCAAGCCAAACCGCTGCAAGTGCCGGATCGGCAGCAATTCCGCCCATGGCCCTGGCCGGCGTGCGCGTGCTTGACCTTTCTCGTGTGCTGGCGGGTCCGTGGTGCACCCAGACCCTTGCCGATCTTGGCGCCGATGTGATCAAGGTCGAGCGGCCGCAAAGCGGTGACGACACCCGCGCCTGGGGACCACCGTATCTGAAGGATGAAAATGGCGCCGACACCAGCGAGGCCGCTTACTACCTTGGCGCCAATCGCAACAAGCGCTCGATCGCCATCGATATTGCCCATCCTGCCGGCCAAACCTTGATACGTGAACTAGCAGCCGGTGTGGATGTCTTGGTTGAGAACTTCAAGGTCGGCGACCTGGCCCGCTATGGACTCGATGCCCACAGCCTGCGCAAAGCCAATCCCGGCTTGATCGTGTGCTCAATCACCGGCTTCGGACAGACCGGCCCCTACAAAGACCGAGCCGGCTACGACTACGCAATCCAAGGCATAGGCGGCTTGATGAGCGTGACCGGTGAACGCGACGATTTACCCGGTGGTGGGCCACAAAAAGTTGGCGTCGCCGTTGCCGACCTTTTCACCGGCATGTATGCCGCCGTCGCCATATTGGCCGCGCTTCGTCACCGCGACGCGACAGGCGAGGGGCAATGCATCGATATGGCCTTGCTCGACACCCAAGTGGCGATGCTGGCCAACCTGGGCGCTAACTTCCTTTGTAGCGGCCAAACACCTGCCCGCATGGGCAATGCGCACCAGAATATCGTGCCCTACCAAGTCTTCGAAGCCAGTGACGGATGTTTGATCTTGGCGGTAGGCAACGACACGCAGTTCGCCAAGTTTTGCGCGATCGCAGGCTATCCGAACTGGGCACAAGACCCTCGTTTCGCTAGCAACGCCGAGCGCGTGCGGCAGCGCGAACTGCTGGTGCCCATGATTGCCGCCGCGATCAAGACCCGCACTCGCAGCCAATGGCTGGCCGTTCTGGAGGCAGCAAAAGTACCCTGCGGCGCCATCAATAATTTGGCCGAAACCTTTGCAGATGCGCAAGTTCAGGCGCGCGAAATGACAACCGCCATGCCGCATCCCTTGAGCTCGGAATTGCGGCTGGTTTCCAGCCCGATCAAGCTATCAGCCACCCCCATCGCTTATCGCCATGCGCCGCCACTGCTGGGCCAGCACACGCGCGAGCTGCTGCTTGAAGCGGGCCGCACGGACGCGGAGATTGCAGCCCTTCTCAAGGCCGGCGTGATCGCATGAGCGCCCAAAGCTGACGACAAACGTGTGAAATTGCTCACAAAGCGCGCTAAATTCGTTTTTATGGCCGGCTCCCCCGGATCGGGGGATGGACGCTAGCTGGCATCGCGTTGACCATGGCGGCCGTTGCGGGGTTTTCGCCCCAAATCGAAACCAAAAGAACAATAGCCGCCGCACGATCCTCGCTCATCGCCATGTCCATTTCGCCGCCCACCAATCCTGTTTCTGCCAGCGCGGCCGCCAATGATGTGGCGGGTGAGCCAAGCCCGGTGCAATGGACCGAGATCGTGCAGCAATTGGGGGCCGAGATCGCCGGTCCTTTGAGTTTGGCGCTGGAGCGGATCCATGATCTTGTCAGCACCGGCCAAATCGATCGCCAAAACTTGCGTGCGCTGCGTGAAAGCGTCAGTCAGGCGCGTGATGCCGGCATGCTGGGGCAGCAACTGGCGCGCTTGGCTTCAGGGCGTCTCAAGCTGAGTCGTGAGCGCATGCATCTGACCCAGGTGCTGCGCGGCGTGCTGGCGCAACGCAGTCGAGAGACGCAAGCTCGTGGCATTCAGGTCCGGCAAATCCTGAAGCCGGTCGAAATCATGGCTGATGGCTCTTTGCTGTTTGCGCTCCTGAATGCGCTGATGGACTGGGCTTTGGCCAGCACCCACAGTTCCATTGATCTGCGCCTTGACCTGACGCCATGGCCGGCCAAAGCCAGACTGGTCTGCCGCTTCGCCCACCGCTCGCTAGATTTGCTGGACGACCCCCGGTCCGCAGAACTCCCCAAGGTCTTGAACTCTCTGGCATGGCGCTTGGTGGAACAAACTGCCTTGACCATGGGCGTGCTGCCGCTGCGCGAAGACGAAGCCGGCATCACCGTGCTGACGCTTGAGTTCCCGCAGACCGTTGGCGAAGATGTGGGAGCGGTGACAAGTACGGCAACAAATGTCGCGGCAGTCATGTCCGACCGCGAGCCGGAACGCAGCAGCAATCCTGGCAACAAGCGCAGCAGCGAGCATGCCCCGGAATACCTGCCGTCGAGCAATTCCAAACCCTTGGCTGGCAGCCATATTTTGATCATCTCGCAGCAACGCGAGCTACGCAGCCAGATCCAGGCCGCCATTCAACATATGGGCCTGATCATCGATTTGGCCGGCAGCATGGCCGAAGCGACCCAGTTTTGTGCGGAAGGCCTGCCGCACGGCATAGTGTTCGAGACCGGCTTGCGCGATGAGACGTTCGACTCGCTGTTTGCCGATGTGATGCGCGAAGTGCCTGATTTTTGCTTTGTCGAAGTGCTGAGCGGCCAACATCTGACCCAACTCTCCACGGCCACGCCCGATGGCTTGGCCCGCATCTCGCGCCTGCATCTCGATGACGCACTGGCGTCGGTGCTGATGTTCGAGTTGTCCAAAGGGCTTTGAGCCCATCAGCAGGCGGGGCGGCACCCGCCGGGCGCCGCGCTAAACTGCAGCCATGAAGCTGCAACGATTTATAGCCCCTGTCTTGGTGCTGGCCTTGGCCGGCGGCGGATTTTTCGCCTATCAAAATCTAGGCACACGCGAAGCCGCTCCGGCCATCAGCTATGTCTTGCTGGACGGCGCCAAAGCCGACTCCAGCCAATGGGCGGGCAAAGTCATGCTGGTCAACTTCTGGGCCACCAGTTGCACGACCTGCGTTAAAGAGATGCCTCAAATCGTTGCGACGCATGAGAAGTTCAAAACCCGCGGCTTTGACACCCTGGCCGTCGCCATGAGTTACGACCCGCCGGCTTTTGTGGCCAATTTTGCCGAGAGCCGCAAGCTTCCCTTCGGCGTCGCGATCGACAACAACGGCAAGATCGCTCACCAATTCGGCAAAGTCCAACTGACTCCGACCACCTTCTTGATCAACAAGCGCGGTGAAGTCGTCAAGCGCTATGTCGGCGAACCCGACTTTGCCGCCTTGCATGCCTTGGTCGAAAAGCTGCTGGCTGAACCGGCCTGAACCACGCCCTTTTAAAAGTTCAAGCCAAAGGTCCAGCAAATGCTCGCCTCCACATTGCGCTGTTTTGTGTTGATGGGGCTGTGCTTGGCGTTCAGCGCCAGCCCGCGAGCGCAAGTCCAGGCACCCGACAAGAACATCCTGGTCTTGGCCGGGGAAGATGATTGGTCGCCCTATAGCTCGGCCGAAAAGCCAGGCGCAGACTCCGAGAGCAGCCCTGTGGGTTTCAGCGTTGACTTGGTGCGCGCGGTGCTGGCCACCCAAGGCATTCAGGTCAAGTTCATCAACGTGCCGTTTGCCCGTTGCATGCTTTACGCCAAGTCCGGCCAAGTAGCGGGTTGCTTCAACGCCACCATCACCGACGACAACCGCGCCGACTACATCTGGCATCAGCCGGCCATGTTTGAGGAAGAGCTGTCCATCTTTGCGCGATCAGGTACGCAAAGCCCCGAGCTGCGGCTCTCCGATCTGCGCGGCAAGCGGGTGGGCTATACCAATGGCTATACCTACCCCAGCGAATTCATGCATGACAGCCGAATTCAAAAATCGGTGGCGGTATCCGACGCTGCCCTGATACGCATGCTCGTGGCCAAGCGCGTCGACTACATTTTGCTCAACCGTACCCCCGGCTGGCTGCGCATAGACAACACGCCGGAATTCAAGGGTCAGATCAAACGCGTTGGCGTGCTGTCAATGGATGGGTTCTGGGTCGCATTTTCCAAACAGCACCCACAAGGCGAGCGCCTGGCCAAGGCCTTCAGTGCCGGCTTGGCGCAGATGCGCCGTGATGGAAGCTACCAACAACTGCAGGATGAATTTCGCCGGCGCGTCAATTACCGCTGAAGGCCCGCTAGTATTGCCGTTTGGCTCAACCGCAATCCAAGGCTCACCGATGATGCTCGAAATCGCAGAAATTCAAATTTCACCCGGCCAGCAAGCCGACTTTGAAACCGCCATCGCGCACGGCATCAAGAGCGTCCTCTCGCAGGCTCAGGGTTTCATCAGTGCACGCGTTCAACATGGCGTCGAATCGCCTGAGCGCTACATCCTGCAAGTTGAATGGGCCACGCTGGAGGACCATACCCAGCACTTCCGCGGCGGGCCGCTGTTCCCGGCTTGGCGCGCCATCGTCGGCCCTTTCTTTGCGCAGCCACCCAGGGTCGAGCATTTCGTGCCGGTGCTTTAGTCGACCGCGCAAGACCGCGCCTTGCGCTTGTCTCAGGTCAAGCGTCCGAACGCTTCGCTTGATTAGACTGCCGGTGATGTAGCCGCCCATTTGGGCAATGAAAGCCACTGAGCGACGCCATGGACAAGCACTACCTGACCCCTCTTTTCACCCCCGAGTCGATCGTGGTGTTTGCCGGATCGCCGGACAGCGGCGAGGGTCAGAACGCCCATACTTTGGCCCTGCATCAAGCGCTGCGGGAGCAACGTTTCAGTGGCTCGCTGCGTTTTCTGGATATTCACAGCACCGGCACGCTGGCCGATTTGGCGCAAGCTCGCGCCGACTTGGCCATCATTGCGCTGCCGCCCCAAGACATTGCCGCCGCGCTTGAAGTGGCGGGACGCATCACTTGCCGCGCGGCGCTGGTGATTTCCAGTGGTGTCAGCCTCGAACAAGCCGCCGCCTTCAAACGTACGGCGCGGCGCGAAGGCATGTTGCTGCTCGGCCCCAACAGCCTGGGTTTTCAGCGCCCCGCTCTGCAACTGAACGCCAGTGCGGCCGGGCCCTTGGCCCAGATTGGCTCCTTGGCGCTGGTCTCGCAGTCCGGCGCTTTGACCGCCTCCATGCTGGACTGGGCGCGTGGCAATGCAGTGGGCTTCTCTTCGGTCGTTTCGCTCGGGCCAAATACCAGCGTCGATATTGCCCAGGTTCTGGACTTCCTCGCCAATGACGCTCAGACCCAAAGCATCATCGTGTACCTCGAAGGCATAGGCAACGCGCGACGCTTTATGAGTGCATTGCGCTCGGCCGCCAACGCCAAGCCGGTGGTGGTGCTGAAGGCCGGTCGCAAGCCCGCGGGCAATGCGGCCGCGCAGACCCATAGCGGCGCCATTGTCGGCAGTGATGATGTCTTCGACTCCGCCTTGCGCCGCGCGGGCGCGGTTCGAGTGCGCTCGTTTGTCGAGTTATTTTCGGCCGCCAAATGCCTGGCTTCGCGCTATCGTCCGGTGGGCCGGCGCTTGGCCATCGTCACCAATGGCGGCGGACCTGGCGTGCTGGCGGCCGATTGGATCAACGAAATTGGGCTGGAGCTCGGCCGCCTCGGGGCTGATTCTGCGCTCGCCCTCAAGCCACTCCTTCCGGAGCTGGCCAACCTGTCTGACTTGATCGACTTGTCGGAAGACGCCGAAGGCTCCCATTTTCAAGCCGCCATTGAAGCCGCCGGGCGCGACAAGCAGATTGACGGCGTGCTGGCCATTTACTCGCCCAAACTCGACGCCGACACCACCGCTGTCGCCCGCGCGCTGGCCGAAATCAAACGCAGCCTCAGCAAGCCGCTATTGGCCTGCTGGATGGGCGACGCTTCGGTCAGTGAGGCCAGACTCACGCTCACCGAGGCGGCAATTCCAAGCTTTCGTACGCCTGAAGCTGCCGTCGGCGCCTTTGGCAATATCGCGTCCTTCTACCAAAACCAGTTGCTGCTGCAGCAAACGCCGCCACCGCTGTCGACACTGGCCAAGCCTGATATCGAGGCCGCCCGGCTGGTGATCGAAAGCGTCTTGGCCGAACGCCGCAAGGTGCTGACCGAGATGGAATCCAAAACCCTGCTCTCGGCTTTTCAGATCCCGGTAACGCACACCATCTTGGCGCGTTCTGCCAACGAAGCCATGATGATTGCCACCCAGCTCGGCTATCCCGTAGCCCTGAAAGTCGACTCGCCCGACATAACGCATAAATCGGACGTGCAGGGGGTGGTACTCAATCTGGGCCATGGCGCGGATGTCAAGGACGCCTATACCGACATGATGGAACGGCTCGCGCGTCTGGCGCCGCAGGCTCGCATCAATGGCGTGACGGTGCAAAAGATGGCAGCGGCAAGGCGAGGGCGTGAAATCTATATCGGCTTGGTCACCGATGATCCCTTCGGCCCGGTGGTCGTTTTTGGGGCCGGCGGCACCATGATTGAGCTGCTCAATGATCGTGCGATGGAGCTGCCGCCGCTCAATCAATACCTGGCCCGTCGCTTGATTGAACGCTCCCGCGTGGCCGAGACCCTGGGCGAATGGCGCGGCGCCAGCGCCGTCGATATGGAGGCGCTGGAGCAGTTGCTGCTGCGCGTGTCGGAGATGGTCTGCGAGCTGCCGCAACTGCGTGAGATGGACATCAACCCCATCATCGTTGACGAA
This sequence comes from uncultured Roseateles sp., assembly GCA_963510335.1. Classification (GTDB taxonomy): domain Bacteria; phylum Pseudomonadota; class Gammaproteobacteria; order Burkholderiales; family Burkholderiaceae_C; genus Paucibacter_A. Next base: position 21,956 of record CAUPEV010000033.1, on the reverse strand, counting down.
TCCGGCGCGGTCGCGGTGGATGCGCGCATCGTCATCGACAGCGCGCCGCTGGCGATTGGCACGGGCTCCGGGCCGGGCTCGCAGCGCTATGGCCATCTCGCCATCCTGCCCTACCCGGCGCGCCATGAGCAGATTTGGCCGATGCGCGGCGGCGGTGAATACACGGTGCGACCGATTCGCCCGAACGATGCGCAGATGCTGCAGCAGTTGGTGCACAGCCTGTCGGCCGAGAGCCGCTATTTCCGCTTTATCTCCTCGATGACCGAATTGCCGCCCGCCATGTTGGCGCGCTTCAGCCTCATCGACTATGACCGCGAAATGGCCTTGGTGGCCGTATTCAAGCAGCGCAGCACCGACGACAAAGGCGAGGTCATCGAGTCTGAGCGCATCATTGGAGTGTCGCGCTACATCACCAACCCGGACCAGTCGAGCTGCGAATTCTCGCTGGTGGTGGCCGACGACTTCAGTGGCAAGGGGCTGGGCTCTCGCCTGATGGAAAGCATCATGGAGGTTGCGCGCGAAAAAGGGCTGAGCGAAATCGAAGGCTTGGTGCTGTCAAAAAACCCCGGCATGCTCAAGCTGATGAAGAGCCTGGGCTTTGCAATCAAGCCCTATGCCGAGGATCCTGACTTCAAGTGGGTGACACACGCCTTGTAGTGAGCGCTGTAGTGCGCCCGGTATTGAGCCCTGTATGAGCCCTGTATGAGCCTTCAAGCTGAATCATCCAAGGCAGGGGCCACCAGAGGCAGCAGAATCTCAAAGTGAGTGCCCTGGCCGGGGCTGCTGCCGACCGTGATGCTGCCGCCCAGCAATTTGCGCACGATGTTGTAGCTGATGTGCAGGCCCAGACCGCTGCCGCCTTGGCCGAGCCGGGTCGTGAAGAAGGGTTCGAAAATCTTGCTCAGATGCTCCTGCGCAATGCCTTGCCCATCATCACAAAATCGCAGCAGCACGGCTTGATTGCTATGCGCCTGAGCGCTGAGCCGCATCCGTCCGCCTTGCCTGCCGTCAAAGCCATGCAAGGTGGCGTTGATGATCAGGTTGCCTATCACTTGCCCCAAGGGTCCAGGATAACTATCAAGCTCGACGGCCTCAGCCACATCAAGTGTCAGGCTATGGCCGGCCCGCACCAATAGATGAGCCAGTGTCAGCGCCACCTCCTCGCAGGTCTGCCTGAGATTGAAGACGCGCCTGCGCTCGGATGTTTGGTCAACCGCCAACTGCTTAAATCCGCTGACCAACTCCGCTGCCTTTTCGAGGTTGCGCATCAGCAGCGCGCTGGCATCTTGCGTGCTGCGGCAAAACTGTTCCAGCTGCGATTTACGCAGAATCCCTTGGTTGACCAACGCCAAGAATTCCTCGCTGCCATCTCGCAAGGTGCTGGCCACCATCAAGCTGTTGCCGATCGGCGTATTGAGTTCATGCGCGACACCGGCGACCAAAGAGCCCAGTGCAGCCAGCTTTTCTCGCTCGATCAAATCACGCTGCATCTGCCGCAACTCCATCAAGGCGACATGCGTCTGTTGCTGGGCAGATTCGGTCAGGGCATAGGCGGCCGCATTGTCCAGTGCGATGGCGGCATAGGCGCACAAGGCCTTGAAGATGAAGCGCTCCCGGTCGCCGTAAGCATGCTGGCGGCTCGACTGAATCGAAATCACGCCGAGCAGCCGGTCGCCCGCCAGCAATGGCCCGAACAAAAGACTGAGCGTCTCCGCCGTGCCAGGAATCAAGCGCAGTCCATCGCTCTGCTCGGGTTCAAGATTGATCAGCAATTCCTCGCGTTCGCGCGCACAGCGGGCAAATACCGAAGTGCCTTGCAAGGCGAGGGTCTCGCTTGACAGCTTGCGGCCGTCCTCCACGCCGTAAGCCAAGACCAGATGCGTTGCTGTGCTCGCGTCCGTCGGCGAAGCTTCCACCATAAAGACCACAAAGCTCTGGGCATCCAATAATTGCTCGACATGCCTGTGCAGCGTCTGAAAGACGCTCTGCGCTTGCAAACTGGCGGTGATTTCGCGACCCATCACGCCGAGCACTTCCAAGGTTGCCGTGGTCTCACGCAAGGCCTCGGCCGCCTGCTGATGCAAAGCCGCCTGAGCCTGGGCATGTTCCAGTTCATGCTTGACTTGCATCGCCACCGCGTGGTTCTGGACGGTGGTCGTCTGCACCCGACGGTAGGCACTGTCAGCCGCCAAGCCATGCTCGTAGGCCGCTCTGTAATTGCCCGCCCGGGCCTCGGCTTGCGCCAGTTCTTGCCACAGCTCCGGCGTTGGTTCATAGCCGCTGATGGTGGCCGCCAGCGCCAGCGCTTGGCGCAGATAGTGAAGCGACAGCGATGGAGCTTGCATAGCCGCCGGCATTGCTGCGCCGGCATCCGGCGGCATTTGCGCCAACACCTGCAAGGCCTTCACCTGGCCCAACACATCCCCCAAGCTGGTGGCCAAATTCAAAGCAATGGCGGCCACCTTGGCGGCCGCCTGAGGTTGGCCGACCTTCAAAAGCGCGGTGGCCCAACCACAATGCAAGAGCAACAACAAGTCGGGCGCCAGTTTCAGCTCGCGCTGGGCCGCCAAATCGCTGAAGGCCTGAACCGCCTCGGCGTGGCGGCCATCGGCAAGCTCGAGTTCAGCCAGATCAATCGCCACTTGAGCCTGTGAGCGTGAGCCCGGCAAGCGCGCCATTTGTTTGGCGCCATCCGTCAGGAAGCCGCGCGCTTCGCCGTAGCGCCCCAATTGCCGCATCGCACTGCCTATCTTGGCCAGGCACAGGCCCAGGCAGGCCGGCCAGCCCACTTGCCGCGCCAGCAACAAGTCGCGTTCATGCATGGCCAAAGCGGTGTCCAATTCACCCAGGCGCAAAAACGACTCGGCTGCGTTGCTGCCGGCCACCAAGGCCCGCCTCAGTTGGCCAATGTCCAGGCCGATCTCGTAGGCCCGCAAAAAATGTTTGATCGAGGCAGCCGGGTCGCCGGCCAAAGCGGCCGCCAGCCCACGCGCATTGCTGATCCAAAACGCCACCGGCAATGGCCGAGGTTGATCGCTCGGAAAACTCTGTTGAATGGCCGCCGACGCCGCCACCGGCTCGTCAAACAAGGCCATCATCAAACAACGAGCCTGCAAGGCGCTGTGCCGATCCACGTCGCCTGCAGCCTCGTATGCCGCCAGGGCTGCCTCCAAAATGGCTTTGGTCTGCCCCTGCTTGCCGCTGTCCTCCAAGACCTGCGCATACAACCAATAGGCATCCCCGAGACCCACCAAATCGCCGCAAGCCTCAAATTGCGCAATGGCTGCAAGCACCATTTGCAAGGCCGAGCCAAGCTCGGCGGACAGCAAATTCAACTCGGCACGCACCAGCGTCAAGCGCGCTGCGAGGGGCGGCACTTCGACGGCCTGGGTCTGAGCATCCAAGCCCTGCAAGCTGCGTTCGCCGGCTTCAACCCAGACCAAAGCTTGCCGGCTATCGCTCTGGCGCCAGTACCAAGCCAAGGCCACCAGGGTTTGCGCGCGCGCCAAACCCGACTGCCCGAGCAAGCCTTGCTCCAGCGCGTTCACTTCAACTTTGGGCAGGAATATTTCCATCGCAGGGTTTGTCGAGTTCTTTGCACTCTACGCCTCCTTCTGAGGATTGCCTGTCTCATCGGGGGCCGCTCAGGCCCCAGATCGGCACGACTCCAGCCGGCCGTGACATCCGACACAGTCGCCGCAATTTGCAGATGAGCGCCGTCGATGGGCCGCTCGACCCGAACTATTGCTTGTTTTCCCTAAGCATCACCGAGCGGAAATGCTTGCCCTGCAAGGTTGGCTCGTAGCGCCAATCCTGGATCAGCTGCGGAGCCCAATCCGGGTCAAACACCCACGCCACCCAACTGATGCCTTTTCTGCCTAAGTAATTGGTTATGCGATTTCCATAACTGCCATCGTCGATGACAGGAATGTGGGCACCTTTGTCAGTCGCCAACTGGTAGCCGATCTCGGTGGCAATCACCGGATACTTGTCGGCGACAAAGCCCCAGTCACGCTCCCAGTTCTGCTCAAAAGGCGCAGCCACCTTCATCGGATAGGGGTGGCTCACATAGGCGACGTTGCTGCGCTCGATCGGTGCAGTTGAGATCGGTGTTAGGTCGTAGGCCCAGTTGAAGCCCGCCACCAAAGAGATCGCATCGGCGTTATGCGCTTGAATGATGGTGATCGCCTCTTCGTTGATGGCTTTCCACTCGGCCCAGCTCGCCACACCCAGACGCCCGCCAAAGACGGTCGGCTCATTGAAAATCTCGTACATGGCGACCGAGTTCACGCCCTTGTAGCGCGCCGCCACCGTGCGGAAGAAATCAAAGGTTTCGGCTTTTGTCGTGTAGTAGCTGTTGTTCTGGAACTGTTCGGATTTGAGATTGCCAATCGAGTGCCAATCCACAATCGCGTACATGCCCAGCTCGTTGATCCACCGAACCGTCTGGTCCAAGATAGGCAAATAGCCTTTTTTGCCGCGCTTTTGCCAGGTCGACGGATGCACCGGGATGCGCACAATATTGGCGCCCCAGGATTTGATGACTTCAAAGTGAGCTCGCTTGAAGTGGCCTTCCGAGACGAGCTTGTCCGGGTCAGCAATACTGACCCCACGAAACACCACGACTGCGCCCTTGTGATTGACGAATTTATTGCCTTGCACTTTCACAAGCGGCAATTGCTGAGCCTTGTCTCCCAAGTCGAAACTCGGCAGCTCCTCGCTACTGCTCCACCAACCTTGGCTGCTTTGCCAGGCGTCCGCGTGCTGAGTCAGAGCCTCTCCCGCCAAGGCATGACCCACAAGACAGTTCAGCAGAATCAACGCGCAGACGCGAGCAATTTTCATGACGGCCTAATTAGGAAAAGAATCTGTTCGCGCAAAAAGCCAAGGCCGCCAGGGAGACAGCCGCGCAGATCAGTGTCGCAATTTTGGCGCCTTTGGCATTGCCCAGGTAGTGCCGCTCACCGCCCGGCAAGGCGATGGCCGCGGCCTGCGCAGCGAATACAAAGCTGCTCCGTGCGAAATAAGCCTTAGGCAAGAGCAGCGCCAGCAAAATCAAGAGTTGCACACCGCCAGCGCCGGGCGCCGCACCTTGCAGCGTGCCCAGCACCTTGGCGTCGACAATCAGCAGCGTCAGGATGCTCAACATGGCGAACATCGATGCACGGCCTGCCAAGGCTTGCACCTTTTGCTCTTGCGCAGTCAGGCGAGTCGGGTCATCCACCGTCAGTTGCACGCCGCCGGCACCTGCCTCAAACACCGACTTAACCTCATCCTCTTGTTGGGGGAAGGGTGCGCGCCAAGCCGCCACCACCGAGGGCACCGACGCAAACATCACCAGCAGAAAGAAGATGTTGAAGCCCAGCCATTCGGCCAGCGGCCCTGAGATCATCGCGGTCGGCACCAGCACCAGATTCATCAAGGCGGTCGCGAAGGCGTAATGCGTCATCGTCGAGCGGCCAGGCGCTAGCTGCTGCATCAGATAAATCATATTGCCCACCATGCCAAAGCCATAGCCGAACTTCTCGATGCTGACCAGCGTGACGATGGCGCTGTAGTCCAAGCCATGACCAGACGCGGCCATATGGCTCATCAGCAAATAGGTGAAATGCGGGATGTTCAGGCTCAGCGCGAGAATCCACAGCGAGCGCCGCAAGCCCAGTTTGCCGGCGAAAGCGCCGCCCAAAAGCCCCCCCATGATGCTGGCGAGCGTGCCATAGACCGCGTCGATTTCACTGACTTGACCGGCACTCAAACCCAGCCCGCCTTGCTCGATGCTGCTCTGCAGGAACAGCTGCCCTTCCATCAGGATCAGCCCTTCGCCCAAGCGGTAAAGAAAGACAAAGGCAATCATTCCCCAGAAGGCGCGCTTATGAAAAAAGGTCGTCGCCGTGCCGCGGAACTCACGCCATACCTGAGCGGCGCCGCTCGGCCGCACCGACACGCTGCCGGTCGGCAAGACAAACAGGTGGTACAGCGCCAGCAAGCCCATGGAGCCGGCGCAACTCAGCATCACATTGCGCCACATGGTCTGATCTGACCAGCCATAACTCGACTGCATCCTGAACAAAAGCGTGATCAACAAGCCGGTGGCCAAAACCTTGCCGAGCACCCAGAAGGCGCCTTGCAGACCGGCAAAACGCGACTGAGCGGGTTTGTCCAGCGCAGTCAGATAGATCCCATCGGCGCAGATGTCCTGGGTCGATGAAGCGAAGGCCGCCACCCATAACAAAGCAATGCCGATTTGAAAGAAGCCGGGCTCGCCGACCGACATGGCGATGGCCGCAAACAAGAATCCGCAGAGCAGCTCCATCGTCAGCACAAAGAAGCGCTTGGTCCGGTACATATCCAGAAAGGCCGCCCACAGCGGTTTCAGGGACCAGGCAATGCCAATGCTGCCAACCGCAACCGTGATCTGGCTATCGGCAAAACCCAAAGACTTGAACATGCGCACCGAGGTGCCGTTGATCACGTTATAGGGAATGCCCATCGCCAGATAGAGCGAGGCAACCCAAAAAACATTGCGCAGCGTCGACAGCGACGCAGTTTTCATCGGCTGGGAGGGCTTCATTGAGGTCGTGGTGTCCATGCTTCAATGTGCCATAGCAAGATCAAGGGCGCGGCAAGCGCCTTGCAAGGCGGCCTGCTCGCTGGAGCGCACAACATAGCTTGGGATTTCGCTCAGATAGGCTCGAAACCGCCCTTTGTCCTCAAAGCTGCGGCGGAACTTCGACTCGGCAAATCGAGACCCCAGTCGCGGCACGATGCCGCCGCCGATATAGACGCCGCCACGCGCGCCCAAAGTCAGCGCCAGATTGCCGGCCACGGCGCCAAGCAAGCTGCAAAACAAATCCACCGCCTGATCGGCCATGGCATCGCTGTGCGCCAAAGCCGCTTGCGTGACTTGGCTGGCCGGCAGCGCCTCCACCCGCACGCCATGCAACTGCGCCAAGGCCAGATAGAGATTCTCAAGACCAGGGCCGGACAAGGCCCGCTCGGCCGAGACATGGCCGAAGCGGCGGTACAAAATGTCCAGCACCGCCTGCTCCGCAGGGTCGTAAGAGCTCAGCGTCACATGCCCGCCTTCGCCGCCCAGCGGCACCAGGTTCTCGCCACCATATCCGGGCACCAGGCCCGACACACCCAAACCGGTGCCGGGTCCGATCAGCGCGATTGGCGCGCCGGCCACAGCAACGCCCCCGCCCACCTGCCAGCGAGCGTCGGCAGGCAAGGTTGGCAAGGCCAAGGCCAGTGCCGAAAAGTCGTTCAAGACCAGCAGACGCTGCAGACCCAGAGCCTCCTGCATGGCCTTGATCGAGAAGGTCCACGCATGGTTGGTCATGCGGATATGGTCACCGGTGACGGGCGTTGCGATGCCGATTGCGCTGCAACGCGGCCGCCCCAAACCTTCGCGCCAGAGGTGATGGCAGATGGCGTCGCAGAGCGATTCAAAGTCGGCGCAGGCGTAGCTGCCGGTCTGCTGCAAAGGGCCGTTAGCGGTGAACTGACTGGCAAAGCGCACGTTCGTGCCGCCAACATCGGCGAGCAAGCGGGGAAAGCCTTGGGCTGGAGTTGAGAGATTCATAAAACTTGCCTTCGCGCGCGGCTCAGTCAGCGCCAGCTATGCCGGGATGCATTTGACCGAAAGTCTCGATCAGACCCCGATACCAATGAGCGCTGGCCTTGGCCAAACGCTGCTGATTGCTGTAGTCCACATGGAAGATGCCGAAACGCTTCAGGTAGCCGGAGTTCCACTCGAAGTTATCGAGCAAACTCCAGTAGAAATAGCCCCGTACATCCACACCCAAATCGATCGCCTGGGCCAGGGCGCGCAAATGCGCCGCCAGATAAGCAATCCGTTCGACATCGGCGACTTGGCCGTCCACCACTTGATCGGCGTTCGCCATGCCGTTCTCGGTAATGAAGATGGGCGGCGGCGAATACTCGCGCGTGATGCGCACCAGATGCTGGGTCAGCGCCTTGGGGTAGATCTCCCAGCCCATATCGGTGAAACCCATTTTGCCCGGCGCCGGCACTACCGGCGTCTGGGTGCTGATGAAGCTGCGGGTGTAGAAATTGACGCCCAGAAAGTCCAGCGGCTGCTGAATCAGGGTCAGGTCTTGCGCCTCAATCTGCGGAGCATCGTCACCCAAATGCTCGATCACATCGGCCGGATAGCTGCCCCGAAAGATCGGGTCCATATACCAGCGCACATTCAAACCATCATCGATACGCGCGGCCTGGCGATCGGCCTCGATCGGCTCGGCGGGAAACGCTGGCGTATGGTTCAGCACCACGCCGAGCTGCGTCTGCGTCAGCGGGCGCATCGCCAGAATGGCCGCGCCATGCGCCATCATCAAATGATGCGAGACCTGCATCGCCGCTTTGCGGCTGCGCATGCCCGGCGCGAACTGGCCGGTTTCATAACCCAGGGTCGCGACGCACCAAGGCTCATTCAAGGTCGCAATGCTGGCGACCTTGGCGCCGAAGCGCCGCGCGACTTCAGCAGCATAGGCGGCAAAGTGCGGCACGATATCGCGCGACAACCAACCGCCGATACTGTCGTGCAACGCTTGCGGCAAGTCCCAGTGATAGAGCGTGACATGGGGCTTGATACCGGCCTCAATCAGGGCGTCGATCAATTGGTCATAGAAAGCAAACCCGGCTTCGTTCCACGCGCCTTCGCCCAAGGCCTGCACACGCGGCCAAGAGATCGAGAAGCGATAGGCCTCCAGGCCCAGCCACTTCATGCGCGCAATGTCTTCGCGGAACAAGTGGTAATGGTCGCAAGCCACGTCGATATGCGAGGCATCATTGATGCGCCCAGGCTCGCCACAGAAAGTATCCCAAATCGATGGGCCCTTGCCGTCAAGCGCCGAGGCGCCCTCTATTTGGGCCGCGCTGGTGGCTGAGCCCCATTGAAAGTGAGCGGGAAAGCGACTCGCCAGGTCGGTGTATTCGGGCTTGAATTGATCGTTGGCAGTCATGAGTTCGAAGTTCAAATATAGAGAGCTACGCATGCGAACATCGCGTTAGCACCAAGTTGTGCGGGGAAGCAGACTCTTTGCATCAAGCCACAAGAGCTCGCTGAAGGACCTTGCCTGGTCGACACCGAAGCCGCTTGCTCTGGCCAAAACTTCGGCTTCGTGCAATGGCGTCAGAACCGGCATGCCCCTTGGATCAGACCTTTGGGAGAATTCGCAAACTCCGTTTCAGCGCGGCCGAACCCTGCGCAGCCTCAGCCTTTGTTTTGTTCGTCACTGCCGCATTGCGCTGCGGCGGCGCCATGATAAAGAGCAAAAGACAACGTTGTCAATTAGAAATAGACATCGCTGTCGTTTACCCTTGGTTCGGGCAAGCCGCATCGTCGCAAACAACTCATTGCCATTGCTTTCCACCGCCAAGTCGTTTGCCCTATGCACTTGCCTTCTAGTGATGCGGGGCCAGCATCTATCGGCAAAGCTCGGCTGATAGAGGCCCCTAAGCCAGGCGCAAGTGCCTGTTGTTTTTTCCGACTAGGGGAAAACGACAACGCTGTCAAACGGCCATTGACAACGTTGTCTTTTGATTCGTATCATGCCCAGGCCTTGTGAAAGTGACTGCCTGTAGGGTGCTCATCAGCTCAAGGACAGAGGCGCTCAAAGAAGCGGCCCGCACGGCAAGCGCCGTGTGCTAAACGAAACTGCATCCACCATCGCTGATGGGTGCTTTGCTACCTCTCAATCAAACCGAGGCGGATGCAAATCCAGTTCACGGTACCTAGCGCAGATTCCATAGGAGACATATGAAAAGAGCTCAGATCCAACATCGTCAGAGTGACACCGCGCAGCGGCGTGCCCTGAACATGAAACCCATCGCAACCGCTTGCGCAGCCTTGCTGACCATGTTGGCGCCGGCCACCCAGGCCCAGCAAGCAGCCACGACGCTTGCAGCCGATGCCCAGCAGCTGGACACGGTTGTCGTCTCTGGCATCCGCCGGTCGCTGGAATCGGCCGTTTCGCTCAAGCGCGAAAACCACGGCGTGGTGGACGGCATTGTGGCTATCGATATCGGCAAGTTCCCGGATACGAATCTTGCCGAGTCTATGCAGCGGATCTCCGGTGTGTCGATCGAGCGCGGTCAAGGCGGTGAAGGCTCCCGCGTCACCGTGCGCGGTGTCGGCGCGGACTACAACATGGTCCTGCTGAATGGCCGCCAGATGCCAGGCGCTTTGCTCAATAGTGCAGAAGGCGGCAGCTCGGCCAACTCCTCGCGCGCCTTTGATTTCGCCAATTTATCCTCGGACTCGGTGGCAGCCATTGAGGTCTTCAAGACCAGCCGCGCAGCAAGCCCGGCCGGCGGCATCGGCGCCACCATCAATATCAAGACCGCGCGCCCGCTCGACAGCAAGGGTCGCATCGCGAGCTTCTCCGTCAAAGCCAACCACGATGCCTCCAATGACCGTTTGCCCGAGATGTATCAGGGCAGTAGCCTAACGCCTGACTTGTCCGGCATCTATAGCGACACATTTGCCAACGGCACCGTCGGCATCTCGATCAGCGGCAGCTTCTCGCGGCGCGACTCCGGCTCCAACAAGGCCTATACGCAAAATGGCTGGCACCCCTTCCTTGGGGACGAAAGCGGTTGGGGCGCGATTCCGAAAAAGGGCGAGCCCGGCTACGAGCAAATCACCAACCGCCCGGGCCCCAACACCCTGTACTCAACACCGGTGGACCTGCGTTACGCCTTGACTGCTTTGGAACGCGAGCGTGTCAACGGGCAATTGGTCGTGCAATACGCACCCAGCAAAGACCTCAAGTTCACGCTGGACTACACGATGGCCGACAACACCATCAACAAGAAGAACGTGCAGGTCGGCACCTGGTTCAATTTCCAGGGCGGCCCGTCCGCATGGACCGACCGGGCCGATCTCCTATTCGGCACTATTTCCCGCCAATGACCATGACCTCGCCATCGACGGCGGCCAATATGGCGAGAAGGCCAAGAACCGTTCCACCGGCTTCAATGCGGCCTGGAAGGTCAGCGAGCAGCTCAATCTGGAGCTTGATGCGCACAGTTCCAGCGCCAAGACTTCACCGAACAGCCCTTACGGCACTTATTCGGTGATCGGTACCGGCATGTTCGCCCAAGGCGATGCCATCGGCTACTACAACCAGGATCTGCCCATCCTGAGCCTGCCCAACACGGTGTTCAACACGAACAAGATCCAGGTCGCCGGCACCCGTTTCGACAATGCCATGAGCGATCAGAAGATCGACCAGGCCCAATTTCGCGGCGCCTACAAACTCAGCAGCGACGACAAGCTGAACTTTGGCCTGTCAAGCACCAAAGTGAACAACCGATCGGCTTCGGTCAACCACCAAAATGGCGACTGGGGTGGCGTGGGCAAGCAAGGTGATTACGCCGCCAGCCTGTTCAACACGGAAAACCTGCCGGGCTATTTCGGCCAAGTTAAGGGCAGTGACGATCCGCGCCTGCTGCAGAATTTCTATTCATTTGACTTCAACGCCATGCGCAGCCGCGCCATTGAAATCGCGATGAAGTCGGGCACCTCCAGTCACCCGACGCCGTTGACGCGTGAGGAAGCGGAAGCCTACTTCGCGGCCTATACCGACTTCACCAAGGGCGTCGATTTGCGCACGACGGAAAAGTCAACCAGCGGTTTCTTGCAATACGACCACAGCTTCGACACCGCCATTCCGATGAATGTGTCGGTCGGCCTGCGGCGCGAATCCACCAAGGTCGAATCCAGTTCCCAAGTCCTGGCCTTGACCGGCGCCAGCTGGGGCTCACTGAATGAAATCGCGGTGCAGTCCGGCGGCACCACCTTCGGGACCTCCAGCGGCAAGTACAACTACTGGTTGCCCAGCATCGATTGGGACGCCGACCTGACGGCCAACTTGAAGCTGCGCGCCAGCTACGGCGAGACCATCGGTCGTCCAGGTTGGGCTGCACTGGCAGGCGGCGTGACGGTGGGCGATACGGCCAACGCAGGCGGCGGCACCGGCTCGACCGGCAATGCAGCCTTGCTGCCCTTGCTGTCGAAGAACTGGGACACCTCGCTGGAGTACTACTACAACAAGTCCAGCTATGTGGCCGCGGGCCTGTTCCGCAAGAACATCACCAACTTCATCGCCAGCACCACGGTGCGGCAGCCGGTCGGACAAGTGCGCACACCGATTGGTGGCAAGTACTACTTGGCGGCCATCGCCAGCGGCTGCTCGGCGACAGATCCGAAATGTCAGCGTAACTACATCTTCAACAACTTCGACGGCCAGCCGGGCGTGACCAAGACCGGCGTCAACCAAGCCGGCGAAATTCAGGGCACCATCGTTGGGCAGCCGACCGATCCATTGCTGCAATTCGCGGTGACGACACCGTCGAATGCCGAGGGTGACAAGCTGAGTGGCCTGGAGTTGAACGCGCAGCATGTGTTCGGCAGCAGCGGCTTCGGCGTCTCGGGCAATTACACCAAGGTGTCGTCCGGCTTGTCCTATGACAACCACAGCACCAAGGCACAGTCGGCCCTGGTCGGCGTCAGCGATTCCTACAATCTGGTGGGCTTTTATGAAGGCGGCGGCTTCTCGATTCGCGCCGCCTACAACTGGCGCGGCGAATTCTTGGCGGCCACGACCGATGGGGCGGGCAATAACCCGATCTATACGGAACCCTATGGCCAGATGGACATGACGATCGCCTATCAAATGACCAAGAACCTCACCTTCCAGGCCGATTTCCTGAACCTGAACGATGGGGTAATCCGCCAGCATGGCCGCACGAAAGAGCAGTTAGTATCCGTGACTCAGACCGGCCGCCGCTATTTGGTGGGGGCGCGCTATTCGTTCTAAACGCTAGCCTCGGTCGAACCGGCTCTGCCAAACAGCGGAGTCGGTTCAGGCTCCCTTGAACCATTTGAAATCGACCTGCTGGGTCGATTTTTTCGAACGGAACAAGCCCTCCTAGAATCTCAACGATGCCGTTTGAACAGGGACGTGCAGCTCTCTCACAGGCGATCGCAGGACTTGATATGACGAAAGCGATGCAGCGCGTCGTGGTGTTGGGAGGCGGCTCGGCGGGCTGGTTGACTGCCGCCTTGTTGGCCGCCGAGCATGGCGGACTGCAGGCCGGCGCACTGCAGATCAGCTTGATCGAGTCGCCCGACGCGCCGGCTATCGGCGTGGGCGAAGGCACCTGGCCATCGATGCGTGAGACCCTGCAACGCATCGGTCTGAGTGAGCTTGATCTGCTGCGCGAATGCGACGCCGCCTTCAAGCAAGGCTCTCGCTTTGACGGCTGGGTCAATGGGGATGTGGCCAAGGCCCAGACCGACCGCTACTACCACCCCTTCTCGCTGCCGCAAGGCCATGGTGAGGCCGACCTGGTGGGCACATGGTTGCACGGCGGCACCGAGCAAGCTTTTGCGCAATGCGTCAGCCCTCAGCCCCATGTCTGCGATGCGAACTTAGGGCCCAAGCAAGTGACGACGCCAGAGTTTGGCGGCGCCATCAACTACGGCTACCACTTTGATGCCGTCAAGATGGGCGTCTTGCTGCGCAAGCATGCGACCGAAAATCTGGGTGTCAGGCATGTGTCGGACGAAGTCACCCAAGTGCTTGCCCATGAAAATGGAGACCTCAAAGCCCTGCAAACCCGCAGCCACGGCGCCATCGAGGGCGACCTCTTCATCGACTGCTCTGGCCTGAAAGCTCTGCTGATTGGCCAGCATTACGGGGTCGCTCTGCAATCGCAGCAGCAGGTGCTATTCAACGACAGCGCCTTGGCCTTGCAAGTACCCTATACCGATAGCCAAAGCCCGCTCGCCTCGGTCACCATCGCCACGGCGCATGCCGAAGGCTGGACTTGGGACATCGGCCTGCCGAGTCGGCGCGGTGTCGGTCTGGTCTACTCCAGCGCCCACACCAGCCGCGACGCGGCCGAACAGGCTCTGCGCCAGCATGTAGAACGCAGCGGTGGCCCGGCCGCAGCCAACTTAGCCACGCCTCGACACATTCCCTTCACGCCGGGCTACCGCGAGCGCTTCTGGCAGCGCAACTGCGTGGCGGTGGGTCTGTCCTCGGGCTTCATCGAACCGCTCGAGGCTTCGGCGCTCGCGCTGGTCGAATTGTCCGCCGCGATGATCCGGGATGAGCTGCCCGCCAACCGTGCCGATATGGACCTGGTGGCCAAACGCTTCAATGAGGCCTTCAGCTACCGCTGGGCCCGCATCATCGATTTCCTCAAGCTGCACTACGCACTCAACCAGCGCAATGATTCCTCATACTGGCGAGAGCACCGCCAAGCGGACAGCATGCCCGAGCGCCTGGGCGAGTTGCTCCAGCTCTGGCGCCACCGTGCGCCCTCACGGGGCGATCTGTTCCGTGCCGACGAAGTCTTCCCCTCCGCCAGCTACCAATATGTGCTCTACGGCATGGGCTTCAAACCGAACTTGGCGGCGCCCCGCGCGGCACGCTTGGCGCATGCGCAGGCTTGCCTGCAGAACGTCAACACGGCCACCAAACGCTTGCTCGGCGGCTTGCCGCGCCACCGCGATCTGATCCATCACATCCATGCGCATGGCATGCCCTAAGCTTCAATTCAAACACCCCATCAGCCCGAACTCATCCGCCATGCAAAACCCACAGCTGCTCGACAACATCACCCACAAAGATCTGCGCATCATCACCCGACGTGGTGCCGAATGGGGCGATGCGCGGATGTCCTGCCTGGCAACGCCGGACGAGTTCCGCCGCCTGCAAGTGCATTACCCCATCGTGTTCCAGAAGAACTCGGACGGACAAATGCAGCCGCTCGCCCTGCTTGGCCTGCAAGAGGGCCAGAACCTCTTCCTCGGGCCCGAGGGCTGGACCGTGCCCTACCTGCCCTTGGCCATGCAGCGCGAACCCTTCATGATTGGCGTCAACGAGGATGAACTCAGGATGCTGGTGGATATGGCGCACCCACGCATCAGCCCGGGTGCCGAAGGCGAGGCCGTGTTCTTGCCGCAGGGCGGCACTTCCGAATTTCTGGAACATGCCAACTCGGTCTTGAAATCCCTGCACGAGGGCTTGCAAGCCACGCCCGCCTTCATCGAAGCCTTGCTCGCCCATGACTTGCTGGAGCCCTTTGTCTTGGATGTCGAGCGCCCGGACGGCACACATGCGCGCCTGGTGGGTCTGCACACCATTCATGAAGAACGCCTTGCGGCCCTTGACGAGAAGACGGTCGGCCTGCTGCACCAGGCGGACTATTTACTGCCCATCTATATGGCCATTGCCTCGATGTCCAATCTGCACAGCCTGATCCGCCTGCAGCTCGCGCGGGAGGCCTGAAAGCATGACGCGAACCATGCTTGAGCGCAGCGACGTCCATGCCGACGCCTTGCCTGCCGACTTGCTGCAAAGCACCGAGCCGGTGCTGCTGCGGGGCCTGGTGCGTCATTGGCCGATGGTGCAGGCGGCGCAGCAATCAGATCAGCATTTTTGCGACTATCTGCGCGGCTTTGGCGCCGCTGGCGCCGCGACCAAAGTCGGCCTGTGGCGCGGCGCACCCGATATTGAAGGCCGCTTCTTCTACAACGCCGACTTCAGCGGCTTCAACTATCAACGCGAGATCGCCGGCTTTGGCGCTCTGCTGGACGAGTTGCTGGCGCAGGCCGCAGCGCCAAACCCGCCCGCGCTTTACCTCGGCTCCACCGAACTCGACGGCTCTTTCCCAGGCCTGCGCCAAGCCAATGACTTGCCGCTGAAGGTGGCGGACCCCTTGGTCAGCCTGTGGCTGGGCAACCGGGTGCGGGTGGCCGCGCACTTTGACCTGCCGGACAATATTGCCTGCGTCGTCGCGGGACGGCGTCGCTTCACCTTGTTTCCGCCCGAGCAGGTCGGCTATCTCTACATCGGCCCGCTGGACCTGACACCGGCCGGGCAAGCCATTAGCTTGGTCGATGTGGCCAAGCCGGACTTCGCTCGCTTCCCGCGCTTTGCGCAGGCGCTGGAGGAGGCACAGACCGTGGAGTTGCTGCCGGGTGATGCGGTCTTCATCCCCAGCCTTTGGTGGCATGCGGTAGAGGCGCTGGAGCCCATCAGTGCCTTGGTGAATTTCTGGTGGCGGCAAAGCCCGGCCTTCATGGATTCACCGATGAACACCTTGATGCTGGCCTTGATGACCCTGCGTGACCTGCCGCCAGCCCAGCGCCAGGCTTGGGACGCTTTGTTTGATCACTACGTCTTCAAGGCCGATGCGCAGACCGCCGCCCATATCCCGCCACTCGCCCAAGGCGTGCTGGCACCCATCACGTCGGACCGCGCCCGCCATCTGCGCTCGGTGCTGCTGAACCGACTGAATCGTTAGTTAGGACCTGCCCATGAACACATCGGCTGCAAACCCACTCGAAAGCGCTGCCCCTTACGCGTCCAAACCGGTGCGCCGCATCGTCATCGCCGGCGGCGGCACCGCCGGCTGGATGGTGGCGGCCGGCCTGTCCAAAAGCTTGGGCCGGCTGTACGACATCCGCCTGATCGAGTCGGAAGAAATCGGCACCATAGGCGTCGGCGAAGCGACCATCCCTACCCTGCATTTTTTTCACGAGATCCTCGGCATCGACGAGCGCGAGTTCATGGCCGCCACGCAGGCCACCTTCAAGCTGGGCATCAGCTTCGAGAACTGGCGCAATGTCGGCGAGGACTATTTCCACTCCTTCGGCACGACCGGCAAACCGCATTGGACGGCCGGCTTCCAGCACTTTTGGCTGGAAGGTCGCAAGCGCGGCCTGGCCAGCGACTATGGCGACTATTGCCTGGAACTGCGCGCGGCGATGGACAAGCGCTTTGCGCATCTGCCCAACACCGGCCTGAACTACGCCTATCACCTCGACGCCACGCTCTATGCCCAGTATTTGCGTCGCTTCTCCGAGGCCTTGGGCGTGCAGCGCATCGAGGGCAAGATCGTCAAGGTGCACAGCGAAGTCAGCGGCGAGGCCAGCCAGGGCGGCATTAGCGGGCTGACCCTGAATGACGGTTCACTGATCGAGGGCGATCTGTTCATCGACTGCACCGGCATGCGCTCGCTGCTGCTGGGAGAAACCTTAGGCGTGGCCTATCAAGACTGGTCGCAATGGTTGCACTGCGACAGCGCCGTCGCCGTGCAGACCGCGTCCGTGGGCGAGGCCGTGCCCTATACCCGCTCGATCGCCCACCCCTGGGGTTGGCAATGGCAGATCCCCTTGCAGCACCGGGTCGGCAACGGCCTGGTGTTCAGCAGCAAACACCTGGACGACGAGGCCGCCAAGGCCGCACTTTTGGCCAATGTACGGGGCGAGGTGATGCGCCCGCCGCGCGTCATCAAGTTCACACCCGGTCAGCGCGAGCTGGTGTGGCAGCGCAATTGCGTCGCCATCGGTCTGTCCAGCGGTTTTCTGGAGCCGATTGAGTCCACCAGCATTCACTTGATTCAACGTGGCCTGACACGCTTGATTCAGATGTTCCCGGCTGACGGTATTTACCAAAGTGATATTGACGAGTACAACGATCAGTCGCGCAAAGCCATCGAAACGATTCGCGACTTCATCATCCTGCACTATCACGTCAACAATCGCAGCGATGCCCAGTTCTGGCGCGAATGCCGCGAGATGGCGGTGCCTCAACTGCTCGCGCATCGCATCCGGCTGTTCAAGGATTCGGCCCGCGTTTGCCTCGATTCCGACGAGCTGTTCCGGGATAACTCGTGGATTCAGGTGATGATGGGACAAGGCATCACGCCCATCGGCCATCACCCGGTGACACGCCAAATGAGCGACGCTGATCTGAGCGAATTTCTCGGTGAAATTCGCAAAGAAGCCGCCCGGACTTTGATCAAACTGCCCAAACACCAGGACTATGTCAACCGCCTGTATGGCGCGCCCAAGCCCGCAGAAGTTCGCAGCGCCGCGACCGCTCATCCCGGCTTTCAGCTCAACCCGAACCCCGATATTCAAACCCTGCGCCTGAAGAACGGGCAGGAGGTCTTCATCATCGATGACTTCGTGCAAGACCCGCAGGCCTTGGTTCACTTGGCGCAGTCCGTCTCGAACCAGTTCCGCATTCCTGCCGGTCACCCCTATCCAGGCCCACAGCTCGATTTGCCCGCAGAAATGGCTGCGCAGCTTGATGCTTATTTCCACCGACACCTTCGCGCGCGGCTTCAGGCCGGCCCTTCGCAAGGTATGTATGGACGGTTTTCCCGCGTCACCCAAGACAGCTCGACATTGGATGCACGCCAGCGCACCTGCCACCGGGATGACTCCGGCATCGAGCCCGGGCAGATGATGTGTGCGCTCGTTCACTACTTGTTCGGTGACGAGCAGCTGGGCGGCACGGTGCTGTTTCGCTCGCTGATGTCCGAGCAAGAGACTCAAAACTTGCTGTCCGACGCCAAGACCATGGACGGCAGCGAATTTGGCCGCAAGTACGGCATTCCGGCCGGCTATATGACCCAGAACAACCGCTATTTCGAGGTGATTGGACGCGTGCCCGCCAAATGGAACCGCGCCGTGTTCTACGACGGCAGCATCTTCCATTCCGGCGACATACAAGCCTCGCCGGCAGCCTATCAGGCCGGCCTGGGCCGCTTGACCGTCAATGCGTTTTTCAAGAGCGCCAAGCTGGCCACCTGACGCTGCACCCGAGCACTCAGGCTTTTTTCTTGGGCGCTGATTTGACGCGGGGTGCCGGGTTGGCGTGCAAGGCGCGACTTGAGTCGCGCACCAAAAGCTGGTGCGGCAGTACGCGATGAGAACTTTGCGGCGTCGCCGGTTCGGCATCATTGCCTTTGGCGGCGATCAGCATTTCCACCGCCACACTGGCCATCTCATGGCTTGGCTGGCGCACAGTGGTCAGTGGCGGCCACACCAAGCTGGCCGCGCTGGAATCATCGAAGCCCGCTATCGACAAATCGGCCGGCACATTCAGCCCCAAGCGCTGCGCTGCCGCCAACACGCCCAAAGCCATATCGTCATTGCTGGCGAATACCGCCGTTGGCCGCACGCTTCGGCTCAGCAGCTTGTGCGCGCCTTCCACGCCGCTGGGGAAGGTGAAGTCACCCTCCCAGACCAGGCTGTCGTCGACAAACAAATCATGCGCCCGCATGGCCCGCGCGAAGCCCCGGTAGCGCAGCTCCGAGGCGGCCTGATCCGGCGCACCCTTGATGAAACCAATATGCTCGTGGCCAAGGCTGATCAATAGATTCGTCACCTCTTCGGCCGCCAGCTCGTCGTCCATGCGCACGCTGAACTGATCATCCGGCTGCTGGCCCGGTGACAGCAAGACAAACGGCGTGTCGTTGTCACGCAGAGCCTGCAGAACCTTGGGGTTATCACACAAGGGCGGCGTCAAAATCATGCCGTCTGGGCGCAGCGCCGAGACCATGCGGTCGACCTGGTTGTAGATGTCAGGGGCATCGTTGTGCAAAGACTCCACCACCAGGTGATAGCCCGACTCGCGGCAGCGCAGCGTGGCGCCTTGCTGTACACCGCCGACAAAGGCCGCGCTGGGGTCGTAATAGAGCAGGCCGATCAAAAACGAGCGGCCGCCGCCCATGCTGCGCGCGGCCAGCTTGGGCCGGTATTTCAATGCCGCCACCACCTTGAGCACTTGCTCACGGGTTTTTTCCTGCACCCCGGCTTCCTTGTTGAGCACACGGGAGACGGTCTTGATCGACACGCCAGCCTGTTCGGCCACATCCACAATCGTCGGGCTAGACCCTGCTTTGCTTGCCACTGATCCCGTCCTTGCTCAGCCTAGAAGCTCGCACTGTGCCACAGCGGCGCCAAAAAAAACGGCCGGGCACCGACAAAGGTGCGCGGCCGCTCTGTGCCCGCCGACTCTAGCGGGCCACTGCATTTGACAATTACTTTTTCGCCTTCTTGACAGCAGCTTTTGCCGCAGGCTTGGCAGCTGCAGCCTTGGCTGGAGCCGCGGCAACCTTGGCGGCCTTGCGAGCTGCAGCCTTAGGGTCAACGGCGGCCTTGAAGCCGGCGCCTGGGGTGAACTTAGGCAGCTTGGCGGCGGCAATCTTGATCTTGTCGCCGGTGCTTGGATTCACGCCGGTACGCGCTGCGCGGGCATGCTGCTTGAAAGAGCCAAAGCCGGGGATAGCCACTGCGCCGCCCTTTTTCACGGTGCTAACCACTGCTTCAAGCAGGGTCTCAAGGATGCGACCGGCTTCAGCCTTGGTCAGTTCATGCTTGGCGGCCAGGTGTGCAATCAGTTCGGTCTTGTTCATTCCAGAATCTCGTCTCAAGGTTGAGCCCGACGATCTCGGGCGGCGTCATTTTCACCCAAACCGAGCGATTGCCGATGAGCAGCCGCATAAAAGACGGCCTCCAGTTCAGAAATATTCACGGCTACATCATGAAACCACTTCTCCCCCCGAGGTGACGCCGATCAAGTAAGCTCTGCCAGCGAAGCAGCGTCGATGCCTGGACTCATGAAATTCGCAGTGAACTCGACCCCTCTCATGAAGCAAGCAAGCCACACAAACGTCGATGGAGCATTGGCTCGGCTCGACTTGACCGCGTCGGCTTTGCTGAACGCCTTGCCTTGCCTGGTATGCGTGTTCGATCCGCAAATGCATCCCTGCTACGCCAACCCGAAGCTGCTGCGCTATGCCGGCTTCGAACTTGAAGAGTTGCGCCGCCTTGGGCTAGAAGGGCTCGTTCACCCGCATGACTGGCTCGGCTTGGCGCAGTCCTGGGTACAACAACTTGCTGGACAAACACGCGCGCCTTTCTCGCGCGACTTGCGCCTTCGCGCGGCGGACGGCAGCCATCGGTGGCATCAACTCACGGCCGATGTATGGCCGCTCGATTGCGCCAAGTCGGAGCACCTGCTGTTGGGCGTTCTGATTGATATCGAGGAGCGCAAGCAGGCCGAGTTGCAATTGCAAGACACCGATGACTTGTGGAAGCTGGCCTTGGAAAGCAATGGTGACGGCGTCTGGGATTGGTATGTGCAAAGCGGCATCGAGCTCTACTCGAACCGCTATCTGCAAATTTACGGATACGAAGAAGCCGACGTTCGCCCCACACCGGCCGAATTCGACGCGCTGACTCACCCGGATGATCTGGCGCAAATGCAGGCAGACCGGCAAGCCCATTTCTCCGGGCGCGCCAGCAGCTATAGCAATGAGCACCGGGTGCGTTGCAAAGATGGCAGTTGGAAGTGGATTCACAGCCGCGGCATGGTGATCAGCCGTGACGAGCAAGGGCAGCCGCTGCGCATGGTCGGCACGCACACCGACATCAGTCAGCGCAAAGCGGCGGAAGCGCTGATTTGGCAGCAAGCTCATTTCGACGTGCTCACAGGCTTGCCCAATCGTCGCAGCCTGCGCGAGCGACTGGAAGGCTGCTTGCTCGATGCACAGCAACGCGCCGCCGAGTTGGCCGTGCTGTTCATAGACTTGGATCACTTCAAAGAGGTCAACGACACGCTGGGTCATGATGTGGGCGACAGGCTGTTGATCGAAGCGGGTGCACGCATTGGTGCTTGTCTTCGGCCCGGCGATACCGTCGCACGCATGGGCGGCGATGAATTCACGGTCTTGCTGAGTGCGCCCGAAAACTCTTCTCGGGTAGAAGCCCTAGCGCAGGAAACTGCACGGCAAATCATTGCGTCGCTGGCCAGTGCCTTCCAGCTGGGCAGCGAGCGCGTCTTTGTCTCGGCCAGCATAGGCATCAGCCACTATCCCCGTGATGGCAGACAGATTGAGACCCTGTTCAAACATGCCGATCAGGCCTTGTATGCGGCAAAAACTGCCGGCCGAAATCGCCTCGGCTATTTCACGCCAGAGTTGCAACAGGCGGCACTGACGCGCATGCGGCTGAGCAATGACTTGCGTGACGCGCTGAGCGCGGAGCAGTTCTTCATCGAGTATCAGCCCATAGTCGACTTGGCCAGCGGGCAGATCCACAAGGCCGAGGCGCTGCT
>CAUPEV010000032.1:0-34035 GCA_963510335.1 uncultured Roseateles sp. | reverse complement strand
GACCTGTGCGATGCTGGAGTCGATTGCCCTGCAGGCTGGCTACCGGGTCGGCCTTTATATCAAGCCGCATCTGGTGCATTTCCAGGAGCGCTGCCGGGTGGGCGGCGAGTCGGTGTCGGCCGAGTCTTTGTTGCCTTTCTTCGCGGCGGTTGAAGCGGCGCGCGGCGAGTTGACGCTGTCCTATTTCGAGTTCACCACCTTGGCCATCATGCTGCGTTTGGCGGCTGAACCGCTCGATCTGGTGATCCTGGAGGTTGGCTTGGGCGGACGGCTGGACGCCGTCAATGTGATCGATGCCGATTGTGCCGTCATCACCAGCATCGATCTGGATCACACCGAGTATCTGGGGCCAGACCGCGAATCGGTCGGCCGAGAAAAGGCCGGCATCATGCGAGCCGGTCGAGCCGTGGTTGTCAGCGATCCTGTGCCGCCGGCTTCGCTGGCCGCAAGAGCCGCCGAAATCGGTGCCGATTTGCGCCAACTCGGCCGAGACTTCACCTATAGCGGTGACCGCCAGCAATGGCAATGGTCGGGTCGTGAGCGGCGTTTCAGCGGCATGGCTTATCCGGCGCTGCGCGGCGTCAATCAATTGCTCAATGCGGCCGGCGTGTTGGCCGCGTTTGAAGTCTTGTTTGATCGTCTGCCGATCAGTGCACAGGCGGTGCGCAATGGCCTGGCAATGGTGGAATTGCCGGGGCGTTTTCAGGTCGTGGCGGGGCAACCCAACTTGGTGCTGGACGTCGCGCACAACCCCCATGCGGTGGCGGCTTTGGCGCAAAACCTGGATCAGATGGGCTTCTTCCCGCGCACCCATGCGGTCTTTGGCGCCATGGCGGACAAGGACTTGCTCGGCATTTTTCAGAAAATGGCGCCGCTGGTTGATGCATGGCATTTTTGTGATCTGGAAATCCCGCGTGCGGCCAAGGCTGAGGCCTTGTTGGCACAGTTTGAGGCGCTGCGGTCGGCCGGCGGCTTGAAGGCGCCGAAAGAATTGAGCCTGCATACACATGCGAGCCCCGCCGAAGCGCTGGCTGCCGCGACGGTTGCCGCCGACCCCGCTGATAGAATTCTGGTCTTCGGTTCGTTCTACACCGTTGGGGGTGTGCTGAAGAATGGCGTACCGCGTTTGCAGGCCGGCAAGCCGCCTCAAACAAGCAGTTCTTTGTTTTGATTGCTGGGTTTTCGCACCGAGGTCAATACACCTCGCTCCGTTTGGTTTTGACTTGTTTTAGCCGGCTCACGCTGCCATTCTTGCCATGGGTCTTTTGTCTTTTTTGAAACGCGGTGACGCCAATTCGGCCGCCAGCATCGGTGCAAAAGCTGGCGCCAAGTCTGGGGCTGGGGCCCGGCCAGTCGCCGATGCCGCAGATGCCGTGCAGCATTTGCGTTTGCGTGCTCGCCATCGCTTGATCGGCGCGGCCTTGTTGGTGGGCCTAGGCGTGATCGGCTTTCCATTGCTGTTCGAGACGCAGCCGCGACCGATTCCGGTCGATCTGCCAATAGATATTCCGAGCAAAGAATCAGTGCGCCCGCTGCAAGTGCCGGCCCAGTTGCAGCCGCCGACATTGCCGCCATTGGCTGCAGTCGATGAGCCCAGCCCCGAGAAGGCATCGGCGCCTGCAGTTGGCAACAAATCAGTCGAAACCGAAGTCGAAAAGACTGCAGAATCAACGAAACCCCTGCCAGCGCCCGTCGTGCTTGCCAAGACCGAGCCTCCCAAACAAGAGCCAAAGCCTGCGATCAAAGTGGTCGAAAAGCAGTCCGACAAGGCGCTTGAAAAGAAAGTCGCCGAGCCGCGCGCCGACAAGCCTGCGTCCCAGCAGGAGGCCGCCCGTGTGCAGTCCTTGTTAGAGGGCAAGCCGCCTGAAGGCAAAGCGTCTGATACTGCTGTGAGGGCGATTGTTCAGGTCGGCGCCTATGCAGACGCCAAAGCCGCGCAAGAAACTCGGATGAAGGTCGAAAAGCTGGGCCTCAAGACCTACACGCAGGTGGTCGAAACAGCGTCAGGGCAACGTGTGCGGGTGCGAGTTGGGCCGTTCGCGAGCAAAGACGAGGCCGACAAAGCAGCCGCACGGCTGCGTGCGGCAGGTCTGTCGCCGGCCGTGTTGACACTTTGATGCGAGCCCTGTTTCGCGTGCAGAGTTGCTTGGCGGTGTTCTTTGGCTAACTTGAACAGTTGGCTTGACTGGGTCTTGTTGGCCTTGTTGGCGGTGTCGGCCTTGCTGGGTTTGTGGCGCGGCTTGGTGTTTGAGCTTTTGTCGATCGCGGGATGGTTGATTGCCTATTTCGGTTCGCCGGTATTGGCGCCATTGATAGAGGCTTGGCTGCCGCAGCAGCGCTTTGATGCCACTTTGCTGCATGTGATTGCGCTGTGCCTGAGTTTTGTTTTGATCTTGCTGGTCTGGAGTTTGGGCGCGAAGCTGGTGCGTGCATTGCTTCATGCCACGCCTTTGAGCATTATTGATCGTTTGCTCGGTGCGGTTTTTGGCTTCCTGCGAGGCGTGTTGGTTTGCGCGATCTTGACCGTGCTGGTCGGCATGACGCCGGCCAAGGAATGGCAGATTTGGCGTGACTCGCATCTCGCGAGTGGCCTACAGCAGTTATTGCTTGAAGCTCGTCCGGTGATGCCGGATGAGTTGTTGAAATTAATCCCGGCCTGAGCATCTGCTCCGGCTTTGAGTTGTGACCCTCCAAGACAAGGAAAAACCATGTGCGGCATCGTCGGCGTGATCTCTCGCTCACCGGTTAACCAATTGATTTATGACGGCTTGTTGCTGCTGCAACATCGCGGTCAAGATGCTGCTGGCATCGTCACCATGCAGGGCAACAAATGCTTTATGCACAAGGCCCGCGGCATGGTGCGTGACGTTTTCCGTACCCGCAATATGCGCGCCTTGCCCGGCAATATTGGTCTGGGCCAAACGCGCTACCCGACCGCCGGCAATGCCTACAACGAAGAAGAGGCGCAACCCTTTTACGTCAATGCGCCGTTTGGTCTGGTGCTGGTTCACAACGGCAATCTGACCAATGCGCAAACCTTGAAGGCCGAGCTGTACGACGTTGATCGCCGCCACATCAATACCGAGAGCGACTCCGAAGTGTTGCTCAATGTCTTGGCGCATGAGATCGAGCAAGTCGTTCGTGACGCGCCGCTCAGCCCAGAGGGCGTGTTCAAAGCGGTGAGTGCTGTACATAAGCGTATCAAGGGGTCCTATGCGGTGATCGCTCTGATCGCGGGTCATGGTTTGTTGGCCTTTCGCGACCCCTTCGGCATTCGTCCGCTGTGTTTTGGTCAAGCTGAGGACGGCGAATACATGGTGGCCAGCGAGAGCGTAGCGCTCGAAGGCACCGGCTTCAAACTGCAGCGCGATGTCGCTCCCGGCGAAGCTTTGTTCATTGACATGAGCGGTCGGATGCACACGCAGCAATGTGCCGAGAATCCGACCCTGAACCCATGCATGTTCGAGTTCGTCTACTTGGCGCGCCCGGATTCGGTGATGGACGGTATCTCGGTCTATCAGGCGCGCTTGAATATGGGCGAGACGCTGGCCCAGCGCTTGATTTCGACCATGCCGCCCAGCGATATTGATGTGGTGATCCCCATCCCCGAATCCAGCCGGCCCTCGGCCATGCAACTGGCTCATCGCATCGGCAAGCCTTACCGCGAAGGCTTTGTGAAGAACCGTTATGTCGGACGCACCTTCATCATGCCGGGCCAGGGTGAGCGCAAAAAGTCGGTGCGCCAAAAGCTCAACGCGATCGGGCTGGAGTTCAAGAACCGCAATGTCTTGTTGGTCGATGATTCGATCGTGCGGGGCACCACCTCGAAGGAAATCGTGCAAATGGCCCGCGAAGCCGGCGCACGCAAGGTCTATCTGGCCTCGGCGGCACCCCCTGTGCGTTTTCGCAATGTCTATGGCATCGATATGCCGACCAGCGAAGAGCTGATCGCACACAACCGCAGCAACGAAGAAATCCGCCAGTTCATCGGCGCCGATGCCTTGATCTATCAAGATGTCGATGCGATGAAGCGAGTGGTGGCTGCCTTGCAGCCAGCCTTGCATGGCTTCGAGGCCTCTTGCTTTGACGGTGTCTATGTCACCGGCGATGTGACGGCCGAGGACTTTGCCAAGCTCGAAGCACAACGACGCAGCCAAGGCGACGAAGAAGAAGGCCCAGCACGCACGCGTTTGGCCCTGCAAAGCGGAGGTGATGGCCGATGAGTAGCGCCCTTAGCAGTGAAGAGGCCCGCCGAATTGCTCGTGCCGAGTTACCGGAAGGATTGCGACCAGAGACCTTGGCCGTGCGCATGGCCTTGGCGCCGAGTCAGCATGGCGAAAATTCCGAGGCGCTGTTTCTGACCAGTGCCTATGTTCAAGCCGATGCCGAAACCTCCGCGCAACGCTTTGCCGCCTCGGAAGATTTCACCTATTCGCGCACCAGCAACCCAACCGTGCGCAGCTTGGAGATGCGCCTCGCTGCGATGGAGGGGACCGAAGCCGCCATCGCGACCTCGACCGGCATGAGCGCCATTCTGCTTTTGTGTATGGGCTTGCTCAAGGCGGGCGATCATGTGGTTTGCTCGCGCTCGGTGTTCGGCTCGACCATCAATTTGTTTGCCAAGGAATTCGGCAAATTCGGTGTCGAAACCAGTTTCGTCTCGCAAACCGATCTGCAGGAGTGGCGTTCAGCCATCCGACCCACGACGCGCATTTTGTTTGCTGAAACGCCAACCAATCCGCTCACCGAGATTTGCGACATTCGAGCCCTGGCCGATATCGCGCACGAGTCCGGCGCTTTGCTGGTGGTTGACAACACTTACTCGACACCCGCCTTGCAGCAGCCAGCCAAGCTCGGTGCTGATCTGATCATGCATTCGGCGACCAAGTATATGGACGGCCAGGGGCGTGTCATGGGAGGCGCACTTTGTGGGCCAACTCGGCTGATCAAAGACATCTTCGCCCCAGTCTTGCGTACCGTCGGCATGACGCTTGCCCCGTTCAATGCCTGGGTGATTCTCAAGGGATTGGAGACATTGAACCTGCGCATGCGTGCGCAAAGTGAACACGCGCTGGCAGTCGCGCGCTGGTTGGAGGCCAGGCCAGAGCTTGCCCGTGTCTATTGCCCATCACTGCCTTCGCACCCTCAGCATGAATTGGCAATGCGCCAACAGTCGGGGCAGGGTGGGGCAGTCTTGTCCTTCGAGTTGCGTGCCGAGACGCCTGAAGCCGCGCGCGCCGCAGCCTTCCACCTCATCAACAGCACGCGCGTGTTGAGCATCGCCACCAATTTGGGTGACACCAAGTCCATCATCACGCACCCGGCGACGACCTCGCATGGGCGCCTGAGCGAAGCCCAACGCCAAGCCGCGGGCATCAGCCAGGGCCTGATTCGATTGGCCGTTGGGCTGGAGCATGTCGACGACATTACCGACGATTTGCTGCGCGGACTTTCTACCTTGACATCGCTATGAGCCAGAATCCTCCTACCCCTATCCGCACGCGCATCGCGCCTTCACCTACCGGCTTTTTGCACTTGGGTACTGCCCGCACCGCCTTGTACTCCTGGGCTTTTGCGCGGCATTTCGGTGGCCAATTCGTGCTTCGAATCGAAGATACCGACGTGGCGCGTTCCACCCAGGACTCGGTCGAGCAGATCCTTGCCTCGATGAAGTGGTTGGGGCTGGACTATGACGAAGGCCCGATCTACCAAATGCAGCGCCTTGATCGTTATAGCGCGGTCGTTGATCAACTGATTGCCGAGGGCAAAGCCTACCGCTGCTACTGCTCGCCGGCCGAGTTGGATGAGATGCGTGAGGCGCAACGCGCGCGTGGCGAGAAGACTCATTACGACCGTCGCTGGCGTCCGGAGCCGGGCAAGGTCTTGCCGGTAGCGCCCGAAGGTGTGCTGCCGGTCGTTCGTTTCAAGAATCCGCTCGAAGGTGATGTGACTTGGGATGATGTGGTCAAAGGTCCGATCACGATCAATAACCGCGAGATCGATGACCTGATCATTGTTCGCCCTGATGGCGTGCCCACCTATAACTTCTGCGTCGTGGTGGATGATTGGGATATGGCGATCAGCCATGTCTTCCGTGGTGATGAACATGTCAACAACACACCTTGGCAGATCAATATCTTCAATGCCCTTGGTGCACCGTTGCCGCAGTTCGGCCATGTGCCAGTGATTCTGGGGGATGACGGGCAAAAGCTGTCCAAGCGGCGCGGCGCGGTCAGTGTTACCGCCTATGAGGACGCGGGCTATTTGCCCGAGGCGATGTTGAACTATCTGTCGCGCGTGGGCTGGAGCCACGGTGATGAAGAGCTTTTCTCGCGCGAGCAGTTGGTGACCTGGTTCGATGGCTCACACCTAAGCAAGAGTCCGGCCCAATGGGATCCGGCCAAGCTGGAGTGGGTCAACAGCCACTACATCAAACAAGCCGATGACGCGCGGCTGGCCGATCTCGTAGCGGCTCAATTACTTAAACGCGGCTTGACGGTTGACGCTGCGGCCTTGGTTCCAATGTGCGCACTGTTCAAGGACCGTTGTGCTACGACTGTCGCTCTGGCGGACTGGTTGATCATGTACTTCGCGCCGGTTGTGCCAACAGCAGAGGATTTGGCGGCGCATGTGACTGATGCAGTCAAGCCGGCGCTGCAAACCTTGGCCACCAAACTGGCTGAGGCCGATTGGAGCAAGCTTGGCATCGCTGCAGCGATCAAGGAAACCATCACTGCTCACGGCATAAAGATGCCTTTGCTGGCTATGCCGGTGCGCGCTTTGGTGTGTGGACGCGTGCAAACACCGAGCTTGGACGCGGTACTGGCCTTGTTCCCAAAAGAAATTGTGATTGAGCGCTTGCGCTCCAGCTGAAATTCATACTACAATCTATGTCTTGCTTGAACAGCGCGAAACGCTAGGGCATCAACTGAGTTGACGTTCTGGAGTTTTTAAGGGGGTATAGCTCAGCTGGGAGAGCGCTTGCATGGCATGCAAGAGGTCAACGGTTCGATCCCGTTTATCTCCACCAAACATTATTAGTATAATATTGATAGTATTTGGATGGCGCGCAGTTCAGGAAAGTAGAAGGTTTAGTCCCCTTCGTCTAGAGGCCTAGGACACCACCCTTTCACGGTGACTACAGGGGTTCGAATCCCCTAGGGGACGCCAAGTTTGACAATGCTTGGTATTCATCAAAGTGATGGATACAAATTTTGTTCGGTGCGCTGAAGCAATTCAGTGCATTTGGAGTGGTAGTTCAGTTGGTTAGAATACCGGCCTGTCACGCCGGGGGTCGCGGGTTCGAGTCCCGTCCACTCCGCCAATATTAGAAGGCCCGAAAACGAGAGTTTTCGGGCCTTTTTCTTTTGCTTCCGCTCTAGAAGCCAATGTCACGTTGCATTGATTTTCGGGGGAGGGCAGCAGTTGAACGAGAGCGCTGGAACGTTTGGACTCAATCCAATGTTCCGGCGTCAACACGTTGTTTTATCCAAAGCGGCGCATGCGCGCAATATAAGCAGGGGTTTGAATTCGATCAGAGAAACATCTGATTTCGGATCAACCCAACTGCCAGCCCTTCGAGCGAGAAACTGTCGTCGCCAGCCTTGATATGAATCGGTTCAAACTCGGGGTTTTCTGGCAAGAGTTCAATGCCACTGCGGCTTCGCTTGAATCGCTTCACCGTGACTTCATCTCCAATGCGGGCGACCACGATCTGGCCGTTGCTTGCCTCGCTCGTTTTCTGAACTGCCAGTAAGTCACCGTCCATGATGCCAATGTCTTTCATGCTCATGCCGCGCACCTTGAGCAAAAAATCTGGCTGAC
The DNA here is from genome assembly GCA_963510335.1 of uncultured Roseateles sp. Classification (GTDB taxonomy): domain Bacteria; phylum Pseudomonadota; class Gammaproteobacteria; order Burkholderiales; family Burkholderiaceae_C; genus Paucibacter_A. Next base: position 26,211 of record CAUPEV010000032.1, on the reverse strand, counting down.
GAGCGAACATGCTTGCCTCCACGGTATAGCTTTGTTCGATGTGTTCTTGGGCGAGGATAGGGTGCCCGGCAGCGACCCGCCCAACCAAGGGCAGGGTCAATTGCGCCAAATTGGCCAAAGGCAGGCTGAACTGCTGGCCAATTTGCTTGGCGAAGGAGGCTTGGGTATGCAGGCTTTCATGGGCATCACGCGTGTTGCGCGCGACACGAGCCTCATTCAAGGCGCGCAATGTGTCAGACTTCAGCCTGATGCCTCTTGAGGTTCCCCCAACCAACTCAATGACACCTTTGCGCGCCAAGGCTTGAAGATGCTCTTCTGCTGCGTTGGCCGAACGAAAGCCCAACTCCCTGGCTATTTCTGCGCGGGTCGGCGGCGCTCCGGTGCGTTCAATCGCACTGCGCACCAAGTCGAGGATTTGTTGTTGGCGAGCGGTTAGTTTGGGGCTGGCATCCATATGAGTCCTCTATTTTTGGCTGAATATTTATCCAGTAACTGTATTTTCATCCAGGTGACAGAAAATTGCAAAACACAATTGACGAGAACACTGTAGTAGGCGCCACATCTGCTGGTGGTTTGATTGTTATTTTGGGAACAGGCGGCACGATTGCCGGCACGGCCGAGGACGCCGCCGACAATGTTGGCTATCAAGCGGCGCAGTTGGGTGTGGCTCAATTGGTGCAAGCGATTCCGCCACTTGCTCAGCGCAAGCTTGAGACCGAGCAAGTCGCCCAATTGGATAGCAAGGACATGGACTTTGCGACTTGGCAAAAACTTGCCTTGCGCGTGGCGGTGCATTTGGCTCGCCCGGAGGTTGCCGGCATTGTGATCACCCACGGCACCGACACATTGGAAGAAACCGCGTACTTCTTGCACCGTGTCCTGGCTCCCTCTAAACCTGTCGTGTTGACCGCGGCGATGCGACCGGCCACCGCTTTGCAAACAGACGGGCCCCAAAATCTGCTCGACGCTGTCAATGTGGCGGCTGATGCACGCGCCAGCGGGGTGCTGGTCGTGTTCGCCGGTGTCGTGCATTCAGCCGAGCAAGTACGCAAGGTGCACAGTTACCGGGTTGATGCCTTTGCGTCGGCAGATGGTGCTCGCTTGGCTCTTGTTGAGGAGGGTGTAGTGAGATGGTTGGCGCATAGCCAGCCAGCCCGTGCCGCTATCGGCTTGGCGCCGCTGAGTACTGCGACAGACACATGGCCACGGGTTCAGATTGTCATGAATTACGTCGGGGCTGACGGTGCGGTGGTCGCCGCGTTGCTCAAGCAAGGCGTGGACGGCTTGGTGGTGGCCGGCACAGGGAATGGCAGTCTGTCTGCGCATTTGGGTGCGGCCTTGCATATTGCTCAAGCTCAAGGCGTGGCGGTCTTGCGCAGCACGCGTTGTGACGCCGGCCTGGTCACCGAGGCTACCGACGCCCTGCCCAGCGCTGGCGCGCTGAGCCCGGTGAAGGCGAGGGTGGAACTCTTGTTGAAGCTACTGGCAGCCAAGTGATTGGCCGCGCAGTGGGTTCAAATCACCGTCAAGGTGACATCAATATTGCCGCGCGTTGCATTTGAATAGGGGCAAACTTGATGGGCGGCCTGCACCAGTTCTTCAGCGGCGGCGCGCTCCATGCCCGGCAGGCTGATGTGCAAGGCGACCTGAATGCTGAAGCCAGTGGGGATAGGGCCAATGCCCACATCGGCGGTGATGGACAAATCGGCTGGCAGCGCCGTCTTGGTTTTTCCCGCAACCGCCTTCATGGCGCCGATGAAGCAGGCTGAATAGCCCGCTGCAAACAACTGCTCAGGGTTGGTACCGGGGCCGCCTGCGCCGCCCAACTCCTTCGGGGTCGACAAGTTGACGCTGAGAGCGCCGTCTGGTGTGGCTGACTTGCCTTCGCGGCCCCCGGTCGAGGTGGCGTGGGCGGTGTAGAGAACTTTATCGAGTGCCATTTTTCTGAAGTCTTTCTTCAAGGGTTGGTGAGGGACGGGACAGGGAAAAGATTGAGCTGTTGGCGCAACTGATGCAGGCGCTGAGTGAGCGATTGGAGTTCTTCCAGCGAGCAAGCGGTTGCACAGGCCATCTTTGGCGGAATCTGGCGGGCTTGCTCGCGCAATGCTTCACCGGCTACGCTCAGGTAAATGTCGACCCGGCGCTCGTCGTCAGCTGCGCGCCGTCGATTTATGAAGCCATTGGCTTCGAGTCGTTTGAGTAGGGGCGTCAAGGTGCCGGAATCCAGCGACAGGTGTTGGCCTAGGCTAGACACGCTGACACCGTCTTGCTCCCACAGCAGCAGCATCACCAAATACTGTGGATAGGTAAGGCCCAGCGCCGCAAGCAAGGGTTTGTATTGCTTGGTCATGGCCAAAGAACTGGCATAAAGCGCAAAGCAGAGTTGCCTGTCCAGACGCAGCCAGTCGTCGCTGGCTGACAGCTTAGGGCTTGGGCTCGAAATTGCTTTGTGTTGCGGCATGGGGTGAACTGTATGGTGCAATTAAATTGCACACAATCTATGTGGTTATTTTGGAGAAGGAGATTGAAACAATGTCGATGATCGCCAATGCATTGCTGGCCCTGGTGGCCGCCCTGCACATCTACTTTTTGGTGCTGGAGATGTTTTTGTGGACCAAGCCGCTGGGACGGAAAGTCTTCAGGCTGACGCCCGAATTTGCCCAGGCCAGCAAGGCGCTGGCTGCCAATCAAGGGCTGTACAACGGCTTCTTGGCCGCCGGCCTGCTCTGGGGTTTGAGCCAAGGCGCGGCAGGCCAATCAGTGCAGCTGTTCTTCTTGGCATGCGTGGTCGTGGCGGGCCTGTTTGGCGCCGCCACCGTCAGCCGCAAGATTGCTTTCATTCAGGCGCTGCCGGCCGCCTTAGGAATGGCGGCCGTGCTTCTGAGCGCCTGACTTAGTTCGCGGCGTGCAGCGCGTCGACTTCGGCGCTGAGCTCCAGCCAGCGCAATTCGGCCGCTGCGAGTTCGTCGTGGATGGCTTTCAGGCGCCGGCCCGACTCGGCGATTTGAGTCGGTGAAGCGGCTCCTGCGCCGAGCTGCGCCTCGACCGCCGTGCGCTCGTCCGCCAGTTTGTTCAGTTGGGCGTCGATGGCGTCCATCTCGCGGCGCAGCGGTTTGGTTTGCTCGGCCAGTTTTTGGCGCGCTTGACCGCTGGTTTTGCGGTCCGTGGGCGCAGCTGAAGGCGATGGGGCAGGTGCTGCCACCGTCGGCGCGACCACGGAGGCTGCAGGCTTGCCTGCATGCTTGATGGCACTCTTTGCAGCAGCCTTGGCGGCTTCCTTGGCGGCCTTGGCGGCCTCCTTGGATTGTTCCAACAACCACTTTTGGTAGTCGTCCAGATCGCCGTCGAACGGCGCCACGACGCCCTTGGCCACCAGCCAGAATTCGTCGCAGACCTCGCGCAGCAAGGCGCGGTCATGGCTGACCAGCATCACCGTGCCTTCAAACTCGTTCAGCGCCATTGACAGCGCCTCACGTGTGTTCAGGTCCAGATGGTTGGTTGGTTCGTCCAGCAGCAAGAGGTTGGGGCGCTGCCAAACCAGCATGGCCAGCACCAGACGTGCTTTTTCTCCGCCGGAGAGGCTGCCGACCTCCTGATTCACCATCGGGCCGACAAAGCGGAATTGGCCCAAAAAGTCGCGCAGCTCCTGCTCACGCGCGCCGGTCCCGCCGTTGGCCGCCATGTCCTTGGCCAGGCGCACCATATGCGATAGCGGGCCTTCGTCGGGGCGCAAGACGTCCATTTCCTGCTGGGCAAAGTAACCGATCGTCAGGCCCTTGCCCTCGGTGATCTTGCCGCCCATCACGCGTTGAGCGCGGGCGACGGTCTTCACCAAGGTCGACTTGCCCTGGCCGTTGGCGCCCAAGATGCCGATGCGCTGGCCCGCTAGGACCGAGCGATTGATGCCGCGCACAATCACGTTCTCACCCTCGTCGGTGTCGTAGCCGCAGGCCACTTCATCGAACATCAACATCGGATTGGGCAGGTTCAACGGCTCACGGAACTCGAACGAGAAGTCGGCCGACGCCAAGACAGGCGCCAAACGCTCCATCCGCTCCAGCGCCTTGACTCGGCTTTGCGCCTGCTTGGCCTTGCTGGCCTTGGCCTTGAAGCGGTCAATGAACTTCTGCAGATGCTCGATGCGGTCTTGCTGCTTGCCAAACGCTGCCGCCTGCAAGACCATGCGCTCGGCACGCATGGACTCAAAGGCGGTGTAGTTGCCGCCGTAACGCATCAGCTTGGCTTCGTCCAGATGCAGCGTGACTTTGGTGATCGCGTCGAGGAATTCGCGGTCATGGCTGATCACGATCAGCGTGCCTTCATAGCGCATCAGCCAGGCTTCCAGCCATACCAGCGCGTCCAAGTCCAAGTGGTTGGTGGGCTCGTCCAGCAGCATCAGCTCGGCCGGGCACATCAGTGCGCGGGCGAGCTGCAAGCGCATACGCCAGCCGCCCGAAAAGCTGTTCACCGGCGCGTCAACTTGCGCGCCCTTGAAGCCCAGGCCCATCAGCAGCGCTTGCGCACGCGGACGGGCGTCAAATGCGCCGGCGTCGCTGAGCATCGCGTGGGCATCGGCCATCGCGTGGCCGTCTTCGGCGGCTTCGGCCGCGTCCAGCGCCATGCGGGCTTCCATCAGGCGGCGGTCACCTTCCAGTACATAGTCGGTGGCCGGCATTTCGGTCTCGGGCATGTCCTGGGCAACTTCGCCGACCGCCCATTGGCGCGGGATATCGACCTCGCCCTTGTCGTTTTGCAGGCGGTTGGTCAGCATCGCAAAGAGGCTGGACTTGCCCGCGCCATTGCGCCCAACCAGGCCGATTTTTTCACCCGGTTGCAAGGTGACGGAGGCGTCGTCGAGAACGACCTTGGTGCCGCGCCGCAGCGTGATATTGCGTAGCGTGATCATGATGCGAGTAGGGCCTTTTCTTTTCTCAATGCTGCAGGGGTAACGATTAACACTTGATAGTCTCCGGCCGATGTTGCCATCCAGGCCACTTCAAGCTGCGGGAAGGCAGCGTAAAAATATTCGCACTCATTGCCGATTTCAAGCACCAGCAGGCCGTTGTCCGTCAAATGCTCGGCGGCTTGGCTGAGCAAGCGGCGCACAAAATCCATGCCGTCCGCGCCACCCGCCAGGGCCAGCTCGGGCTCGGCGCGGTACTCGGCGGGCAGCGTGCTCATGGCGTCCGCGTTGACGTAGGGCGGATTGCACAAAATCAGGTCATAACGCGCAGCTTCGGCGGCCACCGGCGCGAAGCCGTCGCCTTGCAGCAAGCGGATGCGTTCGCCCAGACCATGCTTGTCCACGTTGATGCGGGCCACGGCCAGCGCGTCGGTGCTGAGGTCGATCGCGTCGACCTGCACCTCGGGCCAGGCCATCGCGGCCAGCACCGCCAGCGAGCCGTTGCCGGTGCACAGATCGAGCACCCGCCGGGTTTTATCCGACAGCCAGGAGTCGATCGCCTCGTCGGCAATCAACTCGGCGATCAGGCTGCGCGGCACGATGCTGCGCTCGTCGATGTAGAAGGGCACCCCCTGCAGCCAGGCTTCCTGTGTCAGATAAGCGGCGGGCTTGCGGGTGGCAATGCGCTGCTCGAGCAAGGCCTCAATTTTGGCCAAGCTTTCAGGGCTCAAAGCATCTTGCTCATGCTCTTCCAGGCTGTCTAGGGCTAAGCCGCAGCTCCACAAGACCAACCAAGCAGCTTCGTCAAAAGCATTCGTTGTGCCATGCCCAAAAGAAACGCCCGCTTCGGTCAAGCGGGCGGCGCTTTGTTCAATACAGTCAATCAGCTTCACAGCAGTAAGTTCTCCAGCGTCAAGCGGTAAATATTCTTCAAAGGATCCAGGCTGTCGGCGGGCAAGTACTCGTCGATCTTGTGGATGCTGGCGTTGATGGGGCCGAATTCGATCACCTGCGGACAGATCTTGGCAATGAAGCGTCCGTCCGAAGTGCCGCCGGTGGTGGAGAGTTGGGCCGCCAGGCCAGTCTCCTGGCGAATCGCCGCGCAGACGGCGTCGCTCAAGGTTCCGACCGGCGTCAAAAACGGCTCGCCGCCCAGCGTCCAGTCGAGCGCATATTCAAGGCCGTGGCGCTCCAGTAGCGCCAAGACGCGGGACTTCAGGCCTTCGGGTGTCGACTCTGTCGAGAAGCGGAAATTGAAGTCCAGCACCATCTCACCGGGGATCACATTGGTGGCGCCGGTGCCAGCATTGATATTCGAGATTTGGAATGTGGTGGCGGGGAAGTAGGCGTTACCGGCGTCCCAGACCATCGCCGCCAACTCGGCCAAGGCCGGTGCTGCCTGGTGGACCGGGTTGCGCGCCAATTGCGGGTAGGCCACATGGCCTTGGATGCCCTTGACCCTGAGCTTGCCGCTGAGCGTGCCGCGGCGGCCGTTCTTCAGCATGTCGCCCACCTTGTCGACGGAGGTGGGCTCGCCGACGATGCAATAGTCCAGAAGCTGACCGCGCGCTTGCAAGACTTGGCAGCAGACTTTGGTGCCATCAATGGACGGGCCTTCCTCGTCGCTGGTCAGCAAGAACGCCAGGCTGCCCGCGTGGTCGGGATGGGCGGCGACGAACTCTTCCGCTGCCACCACCATCGCCGCGACCGAACCTTTCATATCGGCTGCGCCGCGCCCGTAGATGCGGCCGTCCCGGTAGCTGGGCACGAAGGGGTCGCTAGCCCAGGCATCCAGTCGACCCGGCGGCACCACATCGGTGTGGCCGGCGAACATCAGCACCGGCTGCTCGGCCCGACCCCGCTTGATCGCCCACAAATTGCTAACGCGGAAATTCTCCGGGCCGCTGTCCATGCGTTCGATCTCGAAACCGATCGCAGCCAAGCGGGCCGCAATCAGCTCTTGGCAGCCGGCATCCAGCGGTGTGACGGACGGGCGCGCAATCAGCGCCTCAAGCAGGGCAAGGGTGTCGGACATTGGTTTGTTCTTGTTTTGCTGTGTCTTCAGTCCTGGCGCACGTCCAGGGTGATCTCGGTGAAGCTGGCTTCATCGCTAGGAGTCGCTTCAACTTGCTTGCTCGCCTGCTTGTTTGCGCCGGGCATATCGTTTTGCAAGCGCCACAGCAAATTGGTCGGCGAGTCTGCAAAGGCCAGGCCGTCCTCGCGGGTGATGGTGCCGTCAACGATCAGCTTGGCGAAATGCTCTTCATAGGTCTGCGAACCTTCGGCCATGGACTTCTCCATCGCCTCCTTGACGCCAGCGAAGTCGCCATGCTCGATCAACTCGGAGATCAGCTTGGTGTTGAGCAAAATTTCGATGACCGGAATGCGCCCGCCTGCCGAAGCCCGCACCAAACGCTGCGAAACGATGGACTTCAAGCCGGCCGCCAAGTCATTCAGCAAAGCCGGGCGTGATTCCGGTGTGTAGAAAGACAGGATGCGGTTCAGCGCGTGATAGCTGTTATTGCCATGCAAGGTCGCCAGCACCAAGTGGCCCGACAGGGCGTAGGAGATCGCCGCAGTCATGGTTTCGCGATCTCGGATTTCACCAATCAAGATGCAGTCGGGCGCTTGCCGCAGTGCGTTCTTCAAGGCGATTTGCAAGGAGGCGGTGTCTCGCCCGACCTCGCGCTGGTTGACCACCGAGCGCTTGTTGGTAAACAGGTATTCGAGCGGATCCTCAATCGTGAGGATGTGGCCGCTCATATTCTGGTTGCGCTGCTCCAGCATCGAGGCCAGCGTTGTGCTCTTGCCGGTGCCGGTGGCGCCTACCATCAAGATCAGGCCACGCTTTTCTTGCACCAGCTTGCCCAGCACGGGTGGCAAGTTAAGGCTTTCCAAGGAGGGGATGTTGTGCGGAATATGCCGAAAAACCCCGGCGATGCTGCCGCGCTGACGAAAGCCCGAGAGCCTGAAGCTGCCGACCTTGCTGACCGCGACAGCCATATTCAGCTCGCCCGTCGCATCCAGCTCGGCCAATTGCGCCGGCTCCACCACTTCGGCAATCAGTTGCCTCGGTTGGCTGTGCGTCAGCACCTGGTCGGACAACTGTACGATCTGCCCGTTCAGGCGGATCAAGACCGGCATATTGGCCGACAGGTAAACGTCAGACGCGCCTTTGTCGGCCATCAAGCGCAAGATGCGCTCCATATTTCCGCTCATGTGAGCCCCTCGTCCGATGAGTACATCGACCGATCCCCCGAGGGGGTAGAACTCCGCAGCATGCGGAGTTCTCGGGCTCGCTTGGGGCGGCCCGGCGCAGCGCCCGAGTTCAATGTCATTGATCGCCCCTTGTCGCTTGATCAGGCACGCAGCAAGTCGTTGATGCTGGTCTTGGCGCGCGTGCCGGCGTCGACCTTCTTGACGATGATGGCCGCATACAGGCTGTACTTGCCGTCGTTCTTGGGCAGGCTGCCGCTGATCACGACCGAGCCGGCGGGCACGCGGCCGTAAGTGACGGTGTCGAGTTCGCGGTCATAAATCGGCGTGCTCTGGCCGATGTAGACGCCCATAGAGATGACCGAGTTCTCTTCGACGATGACGCCCTCGACCACTTCCGAGCGGGCGCCGATGAAGCAGTTGTCTTCGATGATGGTCGGGTTGCCTTGCAGCGGCTCCAGCACGCCGCCGATGCCCACACCGCCGCTCAGATGCACGTTCTTGCCGATCTGCGCGCAGCTGCCGACCGTCGCCCAGGTGTCGACCATGGTGCCTTCATCGACATAGGCGCCGATGTTCACGTAAGAGGGCATCAGGATCACATTCTTGGCCAAAAAGCTGCCGCGGCGCGCAACGGCCGGCGGCACCACGCGCACACCCATCGCGCGTATGGCGTCTTCGGACAAGCCGCCGAACTTGGTCGGCACCTTGTCGAAGAAGGTCATGTCGCCGGCACCCATCAGGCGGTTGTCATTGAGGCGGAAAGACAGCAATACCGCCTTCTTGATCCACTGATGCACGACCCACTGACCGACGGCTTGGCGTTCGGCGACGCGCAAGCGCCCGGCATCCAGCTCGGCCATCACCTGCTCAACGGCTTCGCGCACTTCCGGCGCGTTGGCGGCATTGATGGAGGCGCGACCTTCCCAGGCCAGATCGATGGTGGATTGCAATTGTGTTGTCATGAATCAGCTCAAAGAGAGTCAGGGAGTAGAGGTGAAGAGAAATACAGGGCGCGGTCAAAGCGGATCTTTGAAGGACTGCACGAAGGCCGCGATGCGCTCGGCCGCCTCCATGCATTCGCTCTGCTCGGCCACCAGGGCCAAGCGGATTCGACCGGCTCCCGGGTTGATGCCATGCGCCTCGCGCGCTAGCAAGCTGCCCGGCAGCACCGCGACATTGTATTGAGCCAGCAGACCTTGGGCGAAAGCGACGTCGTCACCGGCGTGAATATGGGCCGGAACTTCGGCCCAAAGGTAAAAGCCCGCGTCCGGCAGAGCGACCCGCATATGCGCCGCCAACAGCGGCGTGACCTGAGCGAACTTGGCGCGGTATTGCGCTCGGTTGGCGACTACATGGGCTTCGTCATTCCAGGCCGCCACGCTGGCTGCCTGAACGATGGGGCTCATCGCGCTGCCGTGGTAAGTGCGATAAAGCAAAAAGAGCTTGATGATGCTTGCGTCGCCGGCCACAAAGCCCGAGCGCAGGCCCGGCACATTGGAGCGCTTGGACAAGCTGGTGAAGGCGATCAGATTGCGGAAGTCGCTGCGGCCGAGCTTGGCCGCCGCCTCCAGCCCGCCCAGCGGCGCGGATTGCGGACCTTCTTCGCCAAAATAGATCTCCGAGTAACACTCGTCCGAGGCGATCACGAAGCCATGCCGGTCGGACAGCTCGAACTGCGCCTGCCACTCGCTCAGCGGCATCACAGCACCCGTCGGGTTGCCGGGCGAGCAGACGTAGAGCAGCTGCGTCTTCGCCCAAGTGGCCGCGTCGATCTCGGCCCAGTTGGCGGCGAAATTTCGCGCCGGGTCGCTATTGGCAAAAGCCGTCTGAGCACCGGCCAGCAGCGCCGCGCCTTCGTAGATTTGATAAAAGGGATTCGGGCAGACCACGGTGGCGCCGGGGCGGCTCGGGTCAATCACCGTCTGTGCCAGCGCGAACAAGGCCTCGCGCGAGCCGTTGACCGGCAGCACCTGCGTCGCTGCATCCAAGTTCAAGCCATAGCGGCGCTGCAGCCATGCGCAGATCGCCTCACGCAGCAGCGGTTCGCCGGCGGTGGCCGGGTAGCCCGACAAACCCTTCAAGTTCGCCATCAAAGCATCTTCGATCAGCTTAGGCGCCGGATGCTTGGGCTCGCCAATGCCCAGGCTGATGGGTCTATAGGCTGAATTGGGCGTGATGCCAGCATTCAAGGCGCGCAAACGCTCGAAGGGGTAGGGGTGGAGCTTGTCCAGCAGCGGGTTGTGAGGAGGGGTCACGGTGATCATCGTTTTGAACTCTCGAGCGCCCATCGCAGGGCTAAAAATCAAAGCCAGCCCGTGCAACCAGGTTGCCCGCAACGGCAAGCGAGGCGGCCTTCATGGTGGGTGGCGCCATAGGCCACCGTGATCTCGTCACCGATGGCCAGGTCGCGCATGGCAAAGAATTCGACCGCGCCATCTTGCACCTGTATGCGGGCATTGGGCGAGCAGGAGTGGTTGGTGAAGCGCATCGCGTCGGCCGAGCGGGTGGCGTCGATCGCGCGGCTGGCCGATAGCTCGACCAGCATGATGCGCTGCCGCCCCTGGGCACGGCGCCTGGCCTCAGCCACGCTGATCGCTTCGCCGGTCAAGCCGCCCAGCTTGGCGCCGAGCTTGACGACCTCACCGGCAAACACACCATAGCCATCGATGCGGCTACGCCGCACCGTCACGGCGATGTCTTGATGGCAGTTGCTGGTGGCGAAGGACAAGCGCTCAGCCTCGCTGCTCAGGCCAGCAAGCCGGACTGAAAGCCATGCGAGGGCAGATCAACACGTGGCAGCGGCTGCCAGCCCTTTTGGCGATGCTCGACCACCACATTGGTGTAAATGCCGCCGCGCACATACCATTTGGCGGTGATGCGGATAAAGCGCGGATCGGTGACCTTGACGATGTCGTTCAGGATCGTGTTGGTGACCTTTTCGTGGAAGGCGCCTTCGTGGCGATAGCTCCAGAAGTACATCTTCAGGCTCTTCAATTCAACGCATTGCTGGTCGGCAATCATGTCGATGGTGAAGTGAGCGAAATCGGGCTGGCCGGTCAGCGGGCAGTGGCAGGTGAACTCGGGCACCTGGAACTGGATCACATAGTCACGCTCAGGCGCCGGGTTGGGGAAGACGTGCAGCTCCTTGCTTGGGCGCGAAGGAGGGTTTGGCGGCATCTCGCGCTGCTTGGGCGCCATGGCCATGCTGACGGCCGGCGTCTTATTGACCGGCTTTGCGGCCTTGGGCATTTCCAGCTTCAACACCTTGCGGGTCTTGGCCTCCAGCTCCAGAGTTTGGCGGCCCTTGCTGCTGGTTTTGGCGCTGGACTTTGCGGCGGTTTTAGCTGCAGATTTGACGGCGCTCTTTGTTGCAGTCTTGGTAGCGGACTTGGTCGGAGGGGTGATCTTGGCCATGGAATCAATGCGCCACAGCAAGGCCGCAGGCCAAGCTGTGTCGGTGAGTAAAAGGGGGAGGCCGCGATGGTATCATCCAGGCCCGATAAAGCGCCCATTTGCGGCGCTTTTGTGTAAATAAATCAACGGCTTAGCAGCGGTTTTCGAAGTTCGCCCTGGCTTGAGAGGCGTACTTTTGAGGCTTGTTGTGGTGTTTTCGCGTCCATGCGTCTGAATTCGATCAAGCTTGCGGGCTTCAAGTCCTTTGCCGATCCGACGGTGTTCCAGCTGCCTGGGCAGTTGGTGGGCGTGGTCGGGCCCAACGGCTGCGGTAAGTCCAACATCATGGATGCCGTGCGCTGGGTGCTGGGCGAAAGCAAGGCGTCCGAGCTGCGCGGCGAGTCGATGCAAGACGTGATCTTCAACGGCTCGGGCAACCGCAAGCCGGCCAGCCGCGCCAGTGTGGAACTGGTGTTCGCTAATGAAGACGCGCGGGCCGGCGGTCAGTGGAACCAGTTCGCCGAGATTGCCGTCAAACGTGTGCTGACGCGCGACGGCAGCCCCAGCTACTGCATCAACAACCAACCGGTGCGCCGCCGCGATGTGCAGGATGTGTTCCTGGGCACGGGCTTGGGGCCGCGCGCCTACGCCATCATCGGACAGGGCACGATCAGCCGCCTGATCGAGAGCAAACCCGAAGAGATGCGGATGTTTTTGGAGGAAGCCGCCGGTGTCTCCAAGTACAAGGAGCGCCGCCGCGAGACCGAAAACCGGCTGCGCGACACGCGTGAGAACCTGACCCGCGTCGATGACATCTTGCGCGAGTTGAACAACAACCTCGAGAAACTGGAGAAGCAGGCCGAGGTCGCGGCCAGTTATCGCGGCCTGCAAGATGCCGGCACCCTGAAGCTGCATCAGCTCTGGTTCTTGAAGCAGCGCGACGCCGCTGCGGAGCAGGATCGCGTCAAGTCCGAACATCTGGAGGCCACCAATGCCTTGGAGGCGCGCATGGCCGAGTTGCGCCATGTCGAGGCTGAGCTGGAAACGGTTCGGCAGGCTCACTATGCGGCTGGTGATGAGTTGCATGCGAGCCAAGGCCGCTATGCCGAGGCGCAGCTGGAGGAGCGCATTCGCTATGTGGTCGAGGGGCGCCAGCGTGTCGAGGCGCGTTTGATCGAGCTGCAGGCGCAGAGCCAGCAATGGGAAGAACGCGCGCTGCAATCCAAGGAAGAGCTGGAGACGATAGCCGAGCAGATCGCGGCCGCCGAGGAACAAAGCGAAATCCTGGCCGCGCAGGCCGAGGAGCAGGGTGGCAATCTGCCCAATGCCGAAGACGCCGTGCGAGCCGCGCAGGCTCGTGCGAACGAGCAGCGTGCCTTGGTGGTGCAGGTCCAGCAGCAGATCCAGGTTCTGGCGGCCGAGAGTCGCAGTGTCGAAGAGCAATCACGCCAGCTGCGCACCCGGCGTGAGCGCTTGGCCACGGAGAAGCATGGCCTGGCAGCGCCCGAGCAAGACAAGCTGGCCGAACTCAAACGCAACAGCGAAGCGGCTGACGAGGCGCGCGATCTGGCCGATGCCCGCCTGCATGAGCTGGGCGAACTAGTGCCTCAGTTCGAAGAAGCCCGTCGAGCCGCGCAGACCGACGCCAATCAGCAATTGGCCAAGCAGGGGGCTTTGTCAGCACGCTTGGACGCTTTGCGGGCGCTGCAAGAGAAGGTGCAAACAGAAGGCAAGTTGAAACCTTGGCTGGCCAAGCATGGCTTGGATGGACTGGCCGGCTTGTGGACCCGCTTGCACATCAAACCGGGCTGGGAGAATGCGCTCGAGGCTTCGCTGCGCGAGCGCATGACGTCGCTGGAAGTTGGCCGCCTGGAGACGGTGCGCGCTTTCGAGCAAGACGCGCCGCCCGCGCGCTTGGCCTTCTATTCCCCGCCGGCCATCACTATTGCCAACAGCCATCACACGCTTGCGCGCTTGAGTGATTTGCTGCGCCTGGATAGCCCGGGCCTGAGCGCTTTGCTGAACGATTGGCTGGAGGGCGTCTACACCGCTGCTTCGCTGGACGAAGCCTTGGCCATGCGGCCGCAGCTGACCCATGGCGAGCTGATCATGACGGCCCAGGGTCATGCGGTCAGCCAATTCGCGGTGAGTTTTTATGCGCCCGACTCTGAGCAGGCCGGCATGCTGGCGCGGGCGCAGGAGATTGAGCATTTGGTGCTGGAGTTGCGTGCTCAGGCCTTGATCGCCGAAGAGTCAAAGTCGGCCCTGGTGCGCGCCGAAGCCGGCTATACCGATGCTTCGCAGCGTCTCTTGGGCCTGCGCCGCGAAGCGGTTGAGACGCAAAACCGCGCGCACCAGCTGCATGTCGAGTTACTTCGACTGACGGGACAGGCCGAGGCCGCCAGCAGCCGCCGCCAGCAGCTGGAAGACGAGTTGTTCGAGATCGACGCGCAAGCCGAAGAGCTGCAAGAGCGGCGCATGACCGGCGAAGCCCGCTTCGAAGAGCTCGATATGCAATTGGCGACGACGCAGGAGCGCCACGTCGAGTTGGACGATGCCACGCTGCTGGCCGAGCGCCGCTTGGCAGAAGCGCGGGAGCAGTTGCGCGGCCTGGAGCGGCGCGCCCAAGAAGCGCAATACAGCGCCCGTGCGCTGGCCTCGCGACGGGGCGAGTTGCAACGCGCGATCGAGACCGCCGCGCAACAGCTGCAGACCAATCAGCAGTCGATGGAGAGTCTGCAGCGTGAGATGGACACGCTCAATGACGCGGCGGCACAAGCCGGCTTGCAAGATGCCTTGGCTTTGAAGATGGAGCGGGAGCAGGCTTTGGCGGCGGTGCGCAGCGGCTATGACGATTTGAGTCTGCGCCTGCGCCAGATGGATGAGCAGCGCCTGGCTTTCGAGCGCAGCCTGGACCCCTTGCGCGAGCGCCTGACCAAGCTGCAACTGGAAGAGCAGGCCGCGCAGCTCGGTGGTGCGCAGTATCTGGAGCAGTTGATCGCGGCGGCCGTCAACATGGAGGCGCTGGCGCTCAGTATTGAAGTGGCCCAAGTCAAGCTCTACGGCCTGCAAGGCGAGATCGACCGCATCAACCGCGAGATCGCCGCACTCGGCGCGGTCAATCTGGCCGCGCTCGACGAGCTGACCTCGGCGCGCGAGCGCAAGACATTCCTCGACTCGCAATGCGCGGATTTGCAGTCGGCGATGGGCACGCTGGAAGACGCGATTCACAAGATTGACCTGGAAACGCGCGACCTGCTGGCGGCGACCTTCGAGCAGGTGAATATGCATTTCGGCCGCATGTTCCCGATTCTGTTCGGCGGCGGCCAGGCCAAGCTGATGATGACCGGTGACGAAATTCTCGACGCCGGCGTGCAGGTTATGGCACAGCCGCCGGGCAAGAAGAACAGCACGATTCACCTGCTCTCGGGCGGCGAAAAGGCGCTGACGGCGATTGCCCTGGTGTTCGCCATCTTTCAGCTCAACCCCGCCCCGTTCTGTTTATTGGACGAGGTGGACGCACCGCTGGATGACGCCAACACCGAGCGTTATGCCAAACTGGTGGCCGAGATGAGCAGCGGAACCCAGTTCCTCTTCATCTCACACAACAAGATCGCAATGGAAATGGCAGAACAATTGATTGGTGTGACCATGCAAGAGCAGGGCGTTTCGCGCATTGTGGCGGTCGATATGGACAAGGCCTTGGCCTTGGCAGAGCTGACATGAGCCCCCTGTTCACTTTGTTCACGGCCCCCGAGGGGCGCGTTCTCCCTTGGGGCGGCCCGGCAGGAGCGCAAACATGAGCCCCCTGTTCACTTCGTTCACGGCCCCCGAGGGGCGCGTTCTCCCTTGGGGCGGCCCGGCAGGAGAACTGACATGACCCTCACCGAAATGCTCGCCGTTGCCGGTGGTGTGGTGCTGGCCGGCGTTGTCGCGCATGGTGCCTGGACTGCCCGCAAGGCAGGCCCGCGCCGTGCCGATGCGCAGTTGGAGCCGATGATGGACGGCGACCGGCAAGAACCGGGTCTGGACATTGGCGCACTGAATGAAACATCCGTTTCGCAGGAAGTGGCGTTGCCTGTGGGGGCACGTGTGCCGCGCCCGCCGCGCAAGCCGTCTGCCCGCATCGACGCTTTGATCGACGCGATAGCGACCATCACGCTGGACACGCCAGTGAGTGGTGAGATGGCGCTTGCCCACCTGCCGGGCAGCCGCCGTGCCGGCACCAAACCCTTTCACATCGAGGGCATGAATACCGAAAGCGGCGAGTGGGAGCTACCCGTGGCGGGTCAACGTTACGGCGAATTCCAGGCCGGCGCGCAGATGGCCAATCGAAGCGGTGCGATGAACGAGATCGAATACTCGGAGTTTGTGCAAAAAGTGCAGACCTTTGCCGACGGCATCTCCGCCTATGTGCAATTCCCCGATATGTTGGATGTGGTCGGCCGGGCACGTGAACTGGATCACTTTGCCGGCGACCACGATGCCCAGTTGGCCGTGGTTTTGCGGGCCAAATCGGCCACCTGGACGCTCGGCTATGTGCAGCAGGTGGCATCGCGCCATGGTTTTGTGCCAGGCGCGATGCCTGGCCGCTTGGTGCTGGCCTCCGAAGAAGAAGGCGCACCGCCCATACTGACCTTGAACTTCGAGTCACAAGCGGCCTTGGCCGAGAATCCGCAGCTGTCTTCGCTGCGCGAGCTGTCGCTAGCGCTTGATGTAGCGCAAACGCCGGAGGCTTTGGAGCCATTTGCCTCTTGGCAAGAGGCCGCGCGCGGCCTGGCGCGCGACATCGAGGCCGATGTCTGCGACGATCGGGGTCAGGTCTTGAACTTGCACGCCTTTGCGTCTATCGGCCAGGATCTCACCACGCTTTACCGCGCATTGGCCTCGCGTGACTTGGCGGCTGGCAGCTTGGTAGCGAGACGACTGTTCAGCTAAGGAGGAATTCCCTTGACCACCAGCTTGTTGCTGATTGCGGCCTTGATCGCGGCCAGTGCATTCTTTTCGATTGCGGAACTGGCGCTGGCTGCTTCGCGCCGGCTCAAGCTGCAGCAACTTGCCGACGAAGGCGATGCGCGTGCAAAGCGGGTGCTCTCGGTGCAGGAGCAACCGGGCCACTATTTCACCGTGGTGCAGATCGGTGTCAACACGGTGGCCATCCTGGGCGGCTTTGTCGGCGAAGGCGCTATTACGCCGCATTTCGAGGCCGCCTTGGGTTTGCTGATGTCGCCCGAACGGGCCCATTCAGTCGGCTTTGGCCTTTCTTTCCTGTTCATCATCAGCCTGTTCATCGTGCTGGCCGATCTGGTGCCCAAGCGCTTGTCGATGAATGAGCCCGAGCGCATGGCATTGGCCGTCATTGGCCCGATGCAAGCCTTGGTCACGCTGCTCAAGCCGCTGGCCTGGGCCTTCAGCAGCATGACCGAGGGCTTTATCCGCTTGATGGGACGGCCGGCCCAGCGCGACAACTCGATCACCCATCTGGATATTCTGGCGCTGGCCGAGGCCGGCAATCTGGCCGGTGTGGTGGCTGACGCCGAGCAGCAGATGATTGAAAACGTGTTCGAGCTGGACACGCGTCGGGTCGAAAGTGCGATGACCAGCCGCGAGCGGGTGGTGTTTTTTGCGCTCGATGATGATGATCAGCTGATCCGCAATCGCATTGCCGAGGCACCGCATTCGACCTATCTGGTTTGCGACGGAGAGATCGACAGCATCGTCGGCTATGTGGATGCGACCGATCTGTTCCAGCGCGTCTTGCGCGGCGAGACCATCAATCTGCGCGCCACGCAGGCGGCAGGCTTGCTGAAAAAAGTCCTGATCGTGCCGGATCGTTTGACGCTGTCCGAGGTCTTGATGCAGTTCCGCGAGAAGCTGGAAGACTTTGCCGTCATCGTCAATGAGTACAGCCTGGTGGTGGGCGTCATCACGCTCAATGATGTGATGAGCACGGTGATGGGCAATCTGGTCGCGTCTTATGACGAGGAGCAGCAAATCGTGCGCCGCGAGGATGGTTCTTTCCTTGCAGACGGCATCACGCCCATTCCCGATGTGCAGCGGGCCTTGGAGTTAGAGACCTGGCCGCACGCCGGTCAGTACGACACCTTGGCAGGCTTTTTGATGGTGATGTTGCGCCGCATTCCCAAGCGTACAGACCAAGTGATTTGGGAAGGCTGGCGCTTTGAAGTGGTCGACGTGGACAGCCACCGGGTTGACCAGGTGATGATTGCGCGCGTCGCCCAGCCAAGCGCCGAGGCGGCCACAAGTTGAACGAACGCATGAGCCAGACCAATATTTTCGCCAGTTCCGAACGACTCGATAGTCAACAAGCCTTCAAGCGCGCCGCTGAATTGCGCGCCATCCTGAACCACCACGCCCATCTCTACTATGTGCTTGATGCTCCCGAGCTGCCGGACGCCGAGTACGACAAGTTGTTTCAGGAGCTGCAGGCCTTGGAAGCAGCCCATCCCGAGCTGCTAACGCCAGATTCACCAACCCAGCGCGTACTCGGCAAGGTGCTGGAGGGGTTCACGCCGGTGCGCCATGCTGTGGCGATGCTGAGTATTCGCACCGAGACCGACACCGAGGCGACCGGTGCGCTCAGTTTTTATCAGCGCGTGCGCAAGCAATTGGAGTTGTCTGAGGATGCGCCGCCGGTTGAATATGCGGCCGAGCTGAAGTTCGACGGCCTGGCCATCAATCTGCGCTATGAGCAGGGTGTGCTGAAGCAGGCCACCACGCGTGGCGACGGCGAGACCGGCGAAGACGTCACGCAGAACATCAAAACCATAGGGCAGATTCCGCTTCGCTTGATCGGCATGAGCGCACCGGTGATCGAGGTACGCGGCGAGGTTTATATGCGCCGCGATGACTTCGAGGCCTGGATTGAGCGCCAGCGCCAAGCGGGCGAAAAGACCTTCGTCAACCCGCGCAACACGGCCGCCGGCGCGGTGCGCCAGCTTGACCCGGCCTTGGCCGCGCAGAGGCCCTTGAGCTTTTATGCCTATGGCCTGGGTGAGGTGCAGGGCTGGGACTTACCGCCCACGCACAGTGGACTGCTTGATACGTTGGCCAAGATGGGCTTGCCCGTCTGCGCCGACCGTACCGTCGCACTGGGTGCTGCCGGCCTGGTGGCCTTTCATCAAGCCATGGGCGCCAAGCGCGACAGCCTGCCCTTTGATATCGACGGTATCGTCTACAAGGTCAATAGCCTGGCCTTGCAGCAGCGCTTGGGCTTTGTCAGCCGCGAGCCGCGCTGGGCGGTGGCGCACAAGTACCCGGCACAGGAAATGCTGACCCGGCTCAATGCAATCGAGATCCAGGTTGGCCGAACCGGCAAGTTGACACCGGTGGCCAAGCTGGAACCGGTCTTCGTGGGCGGCACGACGGTGTCCAACGCGACCCTGCATAACGTCTTCGAGCTGCGGCGCAAGGGCGTGCGGGTCGGCGATCAGGTGATCGTGCGGCGCGCCGGTGATGTGATTCCAGAGGTGGTTGGACGCATCGCTGAGCCCCGAGCGGCCTATGTGCCGAATTTTCACATGCCCCGCGAATGCCCGGCCTGCGGCAGCGCGGTCGTGCGTGAGAAGGGTGGACTCAACCACAGCTGCAGCGGTGGCCTTTTTTGCCCGGCCCAGCGCAAGCAGGCTTTGCTGCATTTTGCCGGTCGGCGCGCGCTGGACATCGAGGGTCTGGGTGACAAATTGGTGGATCAATTGGTCGATGAAGGTCTCGTCACCAGCTTGCCGGGTCTGTACAAGCTGGGCGTGGCCAAGCTGTCGGCCTTGGCCCGAATGGCCGACCGCAGTGCCTTGAATCTGCTTGAGTCATTGGAGAAGAGCAAGCAAACCACGCTGGCGCGCTTCCTGTTTGGCCTGGGTATCCGCCAGGTCGGCGAGGCCACGGCCAAGGACCTGGCGCGTTACTTCGGCGGCATCGATGCCTTGATGAATGCCGACGTGAATCAGTTGCTGCAAGTGCGCGACGTAGGCCCCATCGTGGCGCAGAGCATCCACACCTTTTTTGCGCAGGCACACAACCGCGAGGTGATTGAGCAATTGCGCGCGGCTGGCCTGAGCTGGCCCGAGGGCGCCGGTGCCGCGGCCGCACTGGGTCCGCAGCCCCTGCTGGGCAAGACCTTGGTGTTGACCGGCACCTTGCCGACACTTTCGCGCGACGCCGCCAAGGACTTGATCGAGGCGGCGGGCGGCAAGGTCAGTGGCTCAGTGTCCAAAAAGACCCATTACGTGGTGGCCGGCGAAGAGGCCGGCTCCAAGCTCGACAAGGCGCGCGAGCTCGGCCTGACGGTGCTGGACGAAGCGGGGCTTCAGGCGCTGCTGAGCCCTGACTCCTGAAACTGCAGCCAGTCTGCGGTAAATGTTTGCGCCGGCAGTGGGCGGCTGAACATATAGCCCTGGACTTGGTCGCAGCCTTGGGCGAGCAGGAAGTTCAGCTGCGCCTCGGTTTCAACGCCTTCGGCCACCGTGCTCAGGCCCAGACTGCGGGCAAGGCCGATGACAGCCTGGATGATGGACTCATCGCTGAGCTGCTCGCCTATGCCCATCACGAAGGAGCGGTCGATCTTCAGCGTCTGAATCGGCAGCAGCTTCAGATAAGCCAGCGACGAGTAGCCGGTGCCGAAGTCATCCACCGATAGCTGCACGCCGAGTTGGTGTAAGGCCTCCAAGGCCGGCAAGGCGTTTTCGGCATTCATGATGACGGACTCGGTAATTTCGAGCTCTCGCGAGGCCGCGGGCAACTGCGCCTGCTGCAGCGCTTGGCGCACGACCTCGACGATGTCGCTGCGCTCCAGCTGGCGCCCCGACAGATTGACCGCAATGTGTGGCACCTTCAGACCCTGCTTGGCCCAAGCACTCATCTGCAGGCAGGCCTGGCGCAAGACCCAGGCGCCCAGCTCGATGATGAAGCCGCTCTCTTCAGCCAAGGCGATAAAGCGCCCGGGCGACACCTGGCCCAACTCGGCGTTATGCCAGCGAGCCAAGGCTTCAGCGCCGCTGGCTCGCAGCTGGGGCGGGCCAAGGTCACCGGGTGAAGCGATCGGGGCCAGTTTCATCTGAAAGTAGAGCTCCATCTCACCGTTTGCCAAGCTGCGCCGCAGCAGCCTCTCCATATGAGCCCGGGCTTGCGCGTTCAGCGTCATCTCGGGGCGATAGAAGTGGAAGCGGTTGCGGCCGGCGTGTTTGGCCTCATACATGGCTGCGTCAGCGGCACCTGCGAGCTCGTCAACGCTCAGTCCGTCGCCGGGAAAGATGCTGATGCCGACGCTGGCCGAGAGCTGCAGCTCGTGGCCCTGCAACTGCATCGCCTGCGCCACGGTATCCAGCAGCTTTTGCGCGACTTGCGGCGCATCCAGATTTGCGTCATCGCAGCTCAGCACACAGACAAATTCGTCGCCGCCCAGGCGAGCCAGCAAATCACCACCGCGCAATATCGCCAGCAGCCTGCCCGCCACGCAGACCAGCAGCTCGTCGCCAATCAGATGGCCGAGTGAATCATTGATTTCTTTGAAGCGGTCGAGGTCGATGAAGAGCAGGGCCAGCTGTGTTTGCTGCCGCTGCGCCTGGCTCAGTTTGCGGCGCAAATGGTCTTTGAACAGCAGGCGGTTGGGCAGGCCAGTCAGTGGGTCGTGGTGGGCCAGATGCTCCAGCCGCGCCTTGGCCAGGCTCAGCTCCTCGGTGCGCAAATGGACGCGGTGATCAAGCTCGCGGTTGGCCGCTTGCAGGTCTGCTTCCTGCGCTTGCAGGATGCGCTGCGCGCGCTGCACAAGCAAGAGTTGCAGCCCGTAAAGCACCAGCATTGCGGCCATGCCGGTCATAGAGAGGCGCAGCAGCAGCAGCTCTCGGCGCTGCACAAAGCCCGTGACGTCTTGATAGAGCTCGATCACGCCAAGGACTTGCCTTTCACCAGCCTCAGCGCCGGCGCCTTGCCCACGCACCGGCAGATAGCTGCTGATCACATCCAGCTCGGTGCGCTGGCCTTCGAAGGCATCAAAGCTGTTGCGGTGCGTCAGCTCGCTCTGCGGCTGGCCTTGTACAGCCAATAGAAAGCCGGGATTGCTGCGTTTGTCTTCTCCTATTTGCCGAGGGTCGGATGAGTAGACCGTCAGGCCTTGCATGTTGTAGAGCTTGACCTTGATGACCTCCGAGTTGCGCATCAAGGCGGCGATCTTGCTGTGCAGACCAAGCTGCTCGGCTTGAGCCCGCAGCGCGCCGGCGTCGCGGCTGGCAGACGATGTCACCAGCGGCGCGAAGTCTGGCCACAAGACATTGAGGAAGACGGCAGTCATCGCCTCGTTGCGCCGCTCAGCCATGAACTTGAGCTCGTTGAGAGTCAGGGTTTGCGCAAAATAGGTCAGCGCGATACCGACCAGCGCCATCAAGCCGAGCGAGACACCGGAGAAGTAACGGGTCAGTCGAAAGTGCCCCGGCGACGGGCTTGTCGCTTCGTCCTCACTGCTTGCTTGCATCTCGCTCCCTGCTAGAAGGTCGGGTCGATGCTGGCAACTGTAGGGCATTGCGCGTCGGCGCGACGCCCGCTGGACTAATTGGTATCGGCCGGGTGCGGAAAATTGCCAGGCAAGAGGGCGACTATCTGCGCCGCCATGCGTGCCGCTGCGCCGCGGTGCTGCTCGGCAAAGCTCAGCGCTGCCGCCGACATGGTCTGCCGCAGTACCGGCTGCTGGCATAGCTCAAGCGCTTGCTGCAGGCCTTGCTGCAGATCGTCCACCCGGAGGGCCGCGCCGGCGGCCAGGGCCAGCTCGGACGCATCGGCGAAGTTGAAAGTATGCGGCCCCATCACCACCGGACAGGCGCAGGCTGCGGCCTCAATCAGGTTTTGCCCGCCCAGCGGTGCAAAGCTGCCGCCCAGCAAGGCGGCGTCGGCAAGCGTGTAATACAGCGCCATCTCGCGCATGGAGTCACCCAGCCAGACTTGAGCCCTCAAGTCTTGTTGTGACGGGTTCTCAAACCAGTTGCTGCGGCGGGCCAGACTCAAGCCCACTTTTTCGACCAAGGCAGCGACTTCGTCGAAGCGCTGTGGGTGACGTGGCACGATCAGCAGCAGCGGCAGGTCGTGCTGCGGCAGATGGCACCAGGCTTGCAGCAGCATTGCTTCTTCGCCTTCACGCGTCACAGCAGCCAGCAGCACCGGCCGGGCCAGCTGCTCACGCCACTGCCGCCCCCGGGTCAGCAAGTCGGCATCGATCTGCATATCGAACTTCAAATTACCCTGCACCAGCACCTTGGGCACGGCACTGGCGCGCAGACGCTCGGCGTCAGCCTCGGTTTGCGCTAATGCAAGACTCAAGCGGCGGGCAGCCGGGTGCAAGAGAGCCTTGAAACGCTCGCCGCGGCGCTGGCTGCGCGCCGACAGGCGGGCATTGGCCAAGACCATGGGAAGCTGCCGCCGCGCTGCTTCAAACTGCAGCGTCGGCCAGATCTCCGTTTCCATCAAGATGCCAACGGCCGGCCGCCAATGCTGCAAAAAGCGCCGTACGGCGCCCGGCGTGTCATAAGGCAGCCAAGCTTGTGCATCGCCGGCATGCAGCAAGGACTCACCGGCCGCGCGTCCTGTGGCGGTGCTGTGGGTCAGCAGCAAGCGCAGGGCTGGCCGCTGCTCGCGCATTGCTGCAATCAGGGCGGCGGCGGCACGGGTTTCGCCCAGCGACACCGCATGCACCCAAACCCATCCGTTTGACTTTGGCATTGGCCTGTAGAAGCCCAGGCGCTGACCAAGCCATTGACGGTACAGCGGCTCAGCCTTGCCGCGCCGCCACAAGCGCAGCAGGTAGAAGGGCGTCAGCAGCCGCAAAAGGCCGGCATAGGCCCAGCGGCTGATTCGCTCAGGCCAAGTTTCTCTGGGGGTCAATCAATGCCCGGCAGCAAAGGTGGCGTCGGGCTTGACGCGCTTGAGCTGCGCCATCACATCATGCTGGATGCGTGCCAGCGCCTCGGGCGTGTGGCCCTCAAAACGCAGCACCAGCACCGGCGTCGTGTTGGACGCGCGCACCAGCCCAAAGCCGTCCTCATATTCGACGCGCAGTCCGTCAATGGTGATGATTTCTTTGGCGCCGGGGAACTCGGCCACTTCCAGCAGCTTTTTGACCACCTCATGATGCTCGCCCTCGGCGCAAGGCACATTGATCTCGGGCGTGTTGAAGCTGGTCGGCAGCGCGTTCAGCACGGCGCTGGGGTCGGCCGAGCGCGAGAGAATTTCCAGCAGGCGCGCGGCGGTGTACATCGCGTCGTCAAAGCCGTACCAACGCTCGGCAAAGAAGATGTGGCCTGACAGCTCGCCGGCCAACGGCGCGCCGGTTTCTTTCAGTTTGGCCTTGGCCAGCGAGTGGCCGGTCATCCACATCAGCGGCCGGCCGCCGTGCTCGCGAATCCAAGGTGCCAAGCGCTGTGTGCACTTGACGTCAAAGATGATCTCGGCGCCGGGCTTGCGCTTGAGGATGTCGGCGGCGAACAGCATGATCTGGCGGTCCGGCATGATCATGGTGCCGTCTTTGGTGACGACGCCCAAGCGGTCGCCGTCGCCGTCAAAGGCCAAGCCTAACTCCGCATCGCATGCATGGACGATGCGCTTGAGATCTTCCAGGTTTTCTGGGCGCGACGGGTCGGGATGGTGGTTGGGGAAGTCTCCGTCGACCTTGGAATAGATGTCGATCACCTCGCAGCCCAGGGCGCGCAGGATGGCCGGGGCGGTGGCGCCGGGGATGCCGTTGCCGGAGTCGACGACGATCTTCATCGGGCGCTTGAGCTTGCAATCTTTGACGATGCGCTGGCTGTACTCGGGCACGATGTCCATGGCTGCCGTACGACCCTTGCCCGGCTCAGCCGTCTTGTAGTCTTCGGCCTCGATGCGGCGGCGCAGGCCTTGGATCTGCTCGCCGTAGACGGCCGCGCCCTTCAAGACCATCTTGAAGCCGTTGTAGTCCTTGGGGTTGTGGCTGCCGGTCACCATGATGCCGCTGCGGCAGCCATGCTTGGCGCGGGTGGCGGCCACGTAGTACAGCATGGGCGTGGTGACGGCGCCGAGGTCGACCACATCCAGACCTGTCGATTGCAAGCCACGGATCAAGGCGGCCACTAGGCCGGGGCCGGAGATGCGGCCGTCACGGCCGACGGCCACAGCCTTTTCGCCCAAGGCGCGCGCCTCGGTGCCGAAAGCGCGGCCGAGGTGCTCGGCCAGCTCTTCGTTCAAAGTTGTGCCGACCACACCGCGGATGTCATAGGCCTTGAAGATGGAAGCGTGAACTTGCATGTAGAAATTCCCTGGAGTGAAAGGATTTGTCGAAAAAACTTGAAGCGATTGTAGGCAAGGGATTTGACGCTTCGTCGCTTGGGCTGTCGATTCGTCGCCGCCCCGGCCTGATTGCTTCGCGGGCCTGCCTACACTGCTTGGCATGGAAAGCCTCAAGAATCAGTTCAAGACCGGCCTGCTGCAAGCGTGGCGAACCTTTACCGTGTTGAAGAAGACTCGGTCCGAGCCGACCTGGGCCCGCGTCCTGATCAGCACCTGCATTGGCCTGGGCTTTGCGATGCTGTTCACCGTGGTGCCAGGATTGATACTGGGTCGATTGCTGGACTGGCCTTGGTTGCGCCCGACTTTGGGTGCAAATCTGATCCTGTGCCTTTGCATTTCCTACAGCATCCATGCCTTGTTTCGAGGGGCCGAGTTGCTCTTGCCGGTCGCGCTGATTGATCGCTTGCATGGCTTGCGAGGCGCTTGGCAAGCCGGGGTGTTTTCGGCCGGCATAGGCATAGCTGGCACCGCGCTGGGTGGCTTCTTGGGTTTGATTTTTTTGGGACAGGTCTTTGACATCGATGCCTTGGGCAGCTATTTGAGCCATCCCGCGAACCTGCGTATGTCCGGCTTTTTGACGCTCGTGATCACAGGCGCCAATCTTTTTTGGTGGAAGATGCGCAGCAAACAACAGGCGCTGCAGTTGGCCGCGACCGAGGCGCAACTGCGCTTGCTACAAGCGCAGATCGAGCCGCATTTTTTGTTCAATACCCTGGCCAATGTGCAAAGCCTGATCGACCATGACGCGCCGCGGGCCAAGCAGATGCTGGAGTCATTCACCGCTTACCTGCGAGCCAGCTTGAGTCAGCTGCGCAAAGCAGACAGCACGGTCGGTGCGGAGTTGGAGATGGCACAGAGCTATCTGCAATTGCTGCAGATTCGCATGGGCGAGCGACTCAGCTTCACGATAGAGGCAGATGCCCAAGCCCGCGCCGCCCTACTGCCGCCCTTGCTCTTGCAGCCCTTGATCGAGAACGCCATTCATCACGGCCTGGAGCCCAAGGTCGAGGGCGGGCATATCCAGGTTCGTGCGAGTGTTGAGCGGGGACGCTTGGCCTTGAGCGTTCAAGACGATGGTTTGGGCTTGGATGCGCCGCGTCGGCCGGGGCGCAAAGGCGCGGGTATGGCGCTGGAGAATGTGCGCGCTCGTCTACACAGCCGCTACCCGCAAAATGCTGAACTGAGCCTCAAACCACTCGTCACCGGCACCCTGGTTTGCTTGAATCTACCTTGCCTCAATTGAAGAAAGATGCAGACATCATGACACTCGCCCTCAACGCCGAAGACGAGCCTCATATCGCACAATACCACAAGCAACAACTCGCTGAGGACTGGCCTCATCTGGATATTGTGGCTGTTGCCAAGAAAGG
>CAUPEV010000031.1:0-34755 GCA_963510335.1 uncultured Roseateles sp. | reverse complement strand
GATCCACAAGCCAGAGCGGGCCATTCGCGGGGAATGGAAGAAGCCCGGCAGGCGCTGGACGAGGGCCGCCCGGTGCAGTTGAGCGAACTGCACTTGGATGACAGTAAGGCCCGCTTGGTCGCACAAGAAATTGGAGCCAGGATGCGGGCCGCCGATGCGCCGCGGCTGATCGAAGAGCAGCGAGCTGTTGATTCATCGCAGCTGGGCGCCGATCCGTTGCCGATGCGCGCGGAAGGCGAGACCAGTGCCGCGCCTCAGACGCCGGCTGCTCCCCAGGCTGGCGAGGCAGCAGCGCCACGCCCAGAAATACAGCGTGCCATCGACATCGCACGCGAACGGCCGGACATGCCGGTGCGCTTGGAGGACGACGGCAGCGCTGCGCAATCTGCTGCTGATGTGGTCCGCAGCGAGGCGACCAGAGCAGGGCGAGAGGCCGCTGAATCAACCCGGGCCGTGCAGGCCGCAATCGAATGTTTCCTGAAAGTGGGGACCCAATGAGACCCGAATGTGTTTCCTCTGTTGAGCGTGCCATTGGCCGCACCATCACCCAAGCCGAGCAACGCGGCATCGAAGATCGGGTGAAATCCACAATGCGCCGGCTGGCCGCCAAAGAGCCCGAGCGTTGGCGCACCATGCCCCAAGCAGAGATGTTGCGGCAAGCTGGTCGCGCCATCGCTGACGATCTCGCCCATGTCGCCCAACTGCGAGAGGAGCGTGCTGCCTTGCAGGTGGCCGCCCATGCAAAGCATCTGCCCGACATCGAGGCCGCCGGCAAACAGGGATTCGATGCCTTGCAGTTAAAGCTTGATCAAGCCGACCGGTTTATCACGGGCATTCACAGGCAGTATTGGCGCGATGCGCTGGACACAATGGATTACGCCACCCGCAATGACACCGGGTCTTTGACCGGCCGGGCGGTTCGCTGGATCTCCAATCTAGAGAGCCCCGACAAAGTGCTGGCTTTTGCGCGCGAAGTGTTTGGACAAGACAGCGGCGACGCCGGCGCCAAGGGTGCAGCGCAGGCCTGGGTGAAGACGATAGAGGCCATGCGGCAGCGCTTCAATGCGGCCGGGGGAGACATTCGCAAGTTGATGTACGGCTACTTGCCGCAGCCGCATGACACCGCTCGCATGGTGCGCGCAGGCATTCAGCCTTGGGTGACCGATGTGTTGCAGCTTGTCGACCGGCGCCGCTACACCAATGAGCGCGGCCGCCAGCTCTCCGACGCCGAGATGGGCAAACTCTTGGAGCAAACATGGCGGGAGATCACAACGGACGGCCTGGCCAGCGCTGAGCTGGGGGCCTTTCGCGGAGAAGGCTCGCTGGCAAATGCTGGCTCTCAAGCTCGCGTGCTTCACTTCAAAGACGGCGACAGCTATGTGGCCTACCTTTCGAAATTCGGCGAGAGGACCGCCTATGACGCCATGAGCGGCCATGTTCGGCAGATGGCCCGAAACATCGGTTTGGTCGAGACTTTCGGCCCTAGTCCTGCTGCCACGTTTCGCACGCTGCACGACACGGCCAAGTTGGCCGGCTCCCAAGACCGAGTCATGCTGCTGATGGACACACAGGCGATGTGGGACACCTTGAATGGAAAGTTCGACGGTCCGCACAGCCAGTCCATGGCGCGGATCAATCAAGGCATACGCAGCATTCAAGTGGCCGGCAAGCTGGCTGGTGCAACCTTGGGGGCGATTTCAGACATCCCCCTGCACATGGTGACGCTTGCCTATCACCGCCTGCCGTTCTGGCAGGTGCCGGCCAATATGGTGAAGGCCATGGGCAAAGATACACGGCGCTTTGCTGACCTCGCGGGCCTGATGGCTGATTCCACCATTGGTGACATGGCGCGCTGGGGCGAGGGGCATTTGGGCCAGGACTGGCCCGGCATGCTCGCATCAGCAACCATGAAAGCCTCGCTGCTGAATGCAATCACGGATGCCGGGCGCCGCGCTTTCAGCCTAAGCATGATGGGAGGCATGGCCAAGCTCTCACGCACGCCGTGGGACTCCTTGAATAGGCATGACCAAGCCCGCCTGCAGCATGCCGGGTGGTTGGCCGATGAATGGGCGGCGCTGCAACAGGTGACCCCTGAGCGCTGGCGCAACTCTGACATGCTGACGCCGGCAGCTGTACTTCGTGCCGAGGGCTTGGACGCTGCTTTGCGCGATCGCGTGATCTCACGCTTGCTAGGCACAATTTCCGACGAGGCCAAGTTTGCAAGCCCCGATCCAAACTTGTCCGTTCGTACTCTCCAGGCGGGCGGCCTTCAGCGCGGCACTGGTCGCGGCGAACTTTGGCGGCACGCGATGCTGTTTAAAGGTTTCAGCTTCTCCATGATCGCCAGGCATTGGGACCGGGCTTTGCACGGCGATATGAGCCCTGCGAGCAAGGTGGCCTACACATCGGCCTTGGTGCTGGCCCCTACGCTCTTCGGCGGCTTGGCGCTCATGCTGGCTGACATCGTCAATGGGCGAGACCCGCGCGATGTCACTGGCAGCATGGGCGACAACCCGGCCCGCTTGACGCGCTTTTGGGGCGCTGCACTCGCCAAAGGCGGCGGCCTGGGCTTTCTTGGAGACATGCTGCTCAGCGGCATGGGGTCGCACGGTCAGTCAGGTGCGTCTGCAGCGGTTGGCGGCGTAGCCGGGCCGGTGCTGGGCAGTGCCTTCGAGTTGGTCTATGACGTTGGCCTTGAGAACCTGATGGAGGCCGCGCAAGGCAAGGATACACATGCTGGCGCCGAGACCTTCCGCTGGGCGCGTGGGCACACGCCGGGCGTGAATCTCTGGTATCTCAAGCTCGCTTTGGATCAGGCCGTGCTGAATGAGGCCCAGGAGTTCCTCAGTCCTGGCTATCTGGCCAAGACCCGGGCGCGCATGGAGAAGAACCAGGGGGCGACTTGGTGGTGGTCGCCCGAAGACACAGGTTTGTTCACTGGCGACATGACGGCACCGGATCGGGCGCCGAGTTTCGAATCTATTGCAGGAGGTGCCTCAAATGTCAATTTTTGACAGGCCTGAATCATCCCAAGTGCCTGATGCGCAAGGGAAAAGTTCAAAGCCCCCCCGTAGAAAGCCTTTGGATACCCTGGAGCGCGTGCGCAGGGAGATCACAAGCGTCTATTTTGATGAACGGGAAGGCCGTATCGACATGGAGAAAGCCAAAGGCCGGGCCTACCTGTTGGGTTGCGTCTCTGCCGTGCTGAAAGCCGAGTGCACTGGGGATGAAGAACTAGCTGCGTTGCGCAAGCTTGCGCGTGAAAAGTTGAAAGGAAAGTACTGAGCGAGAAAACCAAGCGAGCAATCACGATGCTGAATGAATTGCTGGCAGCGCCGAATGAGGAAGACCTGGGCATGCGGATCATTCAGGCCAGCTTCTCCGCCGCGGCTGGCACCCAGGCAGCGATGAAGGTCCAGGCTCCTGCGGCCTCGATTCAAGACCTGTCTACCCGACTTGCTGAGTTCCCCCGGGATCAGTGGGAGGAGATCCGCATTCAGGCCGAATCATGTGTGGCTCGGACGAGTCCAGATGGCAACAGGTTCGACCGGTTGGCTGCTTTGCGCGAGATATGGGCGCGCGTGACCCAAGGGGGGCATCAGCCGACTCAAAATTGAGCCGGTTGAATTCTTCGCTGCACTCGAGCTTTTCGAATGGCCCGCTGCTCTACCGTCTCCTCAAAATTGAGGCGGCGGGTCTCGATGACCGTCTGC
Source organism: uncultured Roseateles sp. (assembly GCA_963510335.1). Lineage (GTDB taxonomy): Bacteria > Pseudomonadota > Gammaproteobacteria > Burkholderiales > Burkholderiaceae_C > Paucibacter_A. The sequence goes on along the minus strand of CAUPEV010000031.1, from coordinate 31,042 downwards.
ACAAAATCGAACTAGCGGAATTCAAGACAGCTACCGTGTTGACCTATCCGAACGCCAGCGCAAGCCGGCGTTACGGGTAGCCTCAGTCCCCGAAGCCGAGTTCACCGCCCAGGTGGAAGGCACCCCCTCGCCGACGGTCGCGCAACTGGCAAAGCAGGGAACGCTGACGGCTACTTGTCAGCAACGTCTACTCCGATCATCGACCCCGCGGCTGACAATGACTTAAGCAATTGTTGGGCGGCATCTGAGGTGATCCTGAGCTTGATTTCACGGCCTGACCGAGTTTGAGCTGTGACATCGAGGCCGCCCTGGGCTTCTCCGGGATACTTGCTTACGCTGGTATGAGCAATCTTGACGATGTCGTTCTCAGTTCCTTCAACTTGGATGATCATTTTCCCCCCCGGATAGTGAAGTGGTTTTTCAAGCCCTAACCATATCATCAACAAAGGGCACCGTAGTCGCCAGCAACTCCCCACACCTACGCTCTGCCCTAACCTTGATAGATAAGCGCAGGGGAACAAGTAGGGGAACGATAGGGCTTTGACTGCGGAAGAGTGAGCATTGGCGCGGGCTAGATAGATTTGTTCAATCTCCATCAGCCACCCCAAAATAATCTTCGTGAACCAATCACTTAGAAGAAAAGCCACCCTAGCGGTGGCTTTTTGCTTTGCGGAGAGTCGTTCATAAGCCATGAGTACTGGCTGTGTACCGGCAACTTGCGCTGCGCCGGAGGTACACGCGATGATCGACTCCGGGGCTTGTATGGCCAAGCCAGCGACTTTTCAGAACGGCCGAATCGGCCCACCCAGAACACGCAAGGCTTTTACCAACTCTTGAACGGCCGCGTCGTCAACTGTGAGTTGAAGTAACGCGCATCTTCGGTGACTTCTTGGCCTACCCAAGGTGGCATATCAAATTGCTGGTCCGGCGAGGCCAGCTCTACTTCCGCCACCACCAAGCCGGCGTTATCGCCGACAAACTGGTCCACTTCCCAGGTCATGCCCGCATAGGGGATGAGGCGGCGGAACTTCTCAATTCGAGGACTTTCGCACAAGGTCAGCAGTTCTATGGCGTCGGCCAGCGGGATGGCATATTCAAACTCGGCACGGCTGGCGCCTGTGCTTATGCCCTTGATGGTCAGCCAAGCCTGCTCGCCCTTGATACGAACCCGCACGGTGCGGGCCGGGTCGCGGCTCAAGTAGCCCTGGCTGATGTATTCGCCTGGCCCTTGCTCCATCCAGGCCTCCCCGAGAACGAGGAATTTGCGTTCGATCTCTATGCCCATCTTGCCCGCCTCATTTTGCGGACCTAGACGCGCGCCAAAGCGGCCGCGCATTCGCTGACCAGGGCCGGGCCCTTGTAGATCAGTCCGGTGTAAATTTGCACCACATCTGCGCCGGCTTGCAATTTGGCGCGTGCGTCAGCGCCGCTCATTACCCCTCCCACCCCGATGATGGGGTAGCTATTGCCTAAAGCAGCGCGCAGCAGGCGTATCACTCGGTTACTGGCCTCAAAGACAGGCCGACCTGACAATCCGCCGGCTTCATCGGCATGCGCGAGGCCCTTGACCGCATCGCGAGAAATTGTCGTGTTGGTGGCGATCACGCCGTCGACGCCGTTGTTTTGTAGCGTTTGCGCGATCACCGCGACCTGTGTCTCGTCCAAATCAGGGGCGATTTTGACGAACATCGGCACCCGTCGCTTGCTGGCCGATTCGAGCCTGAGCTTCTTTTCCTGCAAGCTGCCGAGCAAGGCGTCGAGAGCTTCATCGCCTTGCAAAGCCCGCAGGTTTTTGGTGTTAGGGCTGGAAATATTGACGGTGATGTAGTCGGCATGCGGAAACACGCCCTCCAAGCCCATCAAATAATCATCGGCGGCGTTCTCGATCGGCGTTGCCGCGTTCTTGCCGATGTTCAAGCCGACCAGGCCGCCGGCAGCGCGAAAGCTATGGGCACGTTGCACATTGGCCAGAAAACTGGCTAAGCCTTCGTTGTTGAAGCCCAGGCGGTTGATCAAGGCCTCCGCTTCGGGCAGGCGAAACATGCGCGGCTTGTCATTGCCTGGCTGGCCTTTGGGCGTGACCGTGCCCACCTCGATGAAACCAAACCCCATCGCGCCAAGGCCGTCGATGCAGCGGCCATTCTTGTCCAGGCCTGCGGCCAGGCCGATGCGGTTGGGGAACTTCAGGCCAGCCAATTGCAGCGGGTCGTGCACGCGCTTTTGTGACCACAGGCATTGCGCCGGTGTGTTCTGTAGCTTGGCGATGGCGCCAAGCGTGAGTTCATGGGCATGCTCGGGGTCGAGGCCGAACAGGAAGGGGCGGGTGAGGGCGTAAGGAATCAATGGCATGCCGGAATTGTCGCATTCTGTTTCTCTCCAGGATGGGATGCAGGCCGGCGTAGATAATCGATGCAAGCAAAGGAAGCACCGATGAAAACTTTAGACAACCCGATCCAGGATCGCGAGGCTGGTTCGCGCGACGAAACCCGCGACACCACCCGCACTGATGACACCCGCATCGGCGCGGTGCGCCCCTTGATATCCCCGGCATTGTTGCTGGATGAGTTGCCCTTGCCCGACGCGTCGCTGGAGTTGGTGGAGAAGGCTCGCCAAGACATCGGCGCCATTCTGCACGGCCGGGATGACCGCTTGCTGGTGGTGGTGGGGCCATGTTCGATTCATGATCATGATCAGGCGATGGATTACGCGCGTTTGCTCAAAGGTTTGGCCGATGAATTGCGCCAAGACTTGCTGATCGTGATGCGGGTCTACTTCGAGAAACCGCGCACAACAGTGGGCTGGAAGGGCTATATCAATGACCCGCGTCTGGACGGCAGCTTCCATATGAACGAAGGGCTGCGGCTAGCGCGCCAGCTTTTGCTGGATGTGACTGCTTTGGGCCTGCCGGCCGGCACCGAGTTTTTGGACCTGCTGTCGCCGCAATACATCAGCGATTTGATCGCCTGGGGCGCCATCGGTGCGCGCACGACCGAGAGCCAAAGCCACCGCCAGCTGGCCTCGGGCCTGAGTTGCCCGGTCGGCTTCAAGAATGGCACCGACGGCGGCATCAAGGTCGCCTCGGATGTGGTGTTGGCCGCAACCGCTCCGCATGCTTTCATCGGCATGACCAAGATGGGCACAGCGGCGATTTTCGAGACGCGCGGCAATCAGGATTGCCACATCATTCTGCGCGGCGGCAAGGCGCCAAATTACGACGCCGCCTCGGTGGCGGCGGCATGTGAGGCGATGCGCGCGGCGGGCTTGCGTGAGCAGGTGATGGTGGACTTCTCGCATGCCAATTCGAGCAAGAAGTTCGAGCGCCAGATCGATGTTGGCCAAGACGTTGCTGCGCAAATCGCCGCTGGCGATGCGCGCATCACCGGTGTGATGATCGAATCGCATCTGCAAGCCGGCCGGCAAGACTTGGCTCCGGGCCAACACAAGTCCGACTTGAAGCCTGGGGTCTCGATCACCGATGCTTGCTTGGGCTGGAGCCAGACCGAGCCTGTCTTGCGTGACTTGGCCGCAGCGGTGCGCAAACGGCGCGGCTGATTCAACGCAACCGTTGACGCCTTCCAGGCGCGGCTCGCGCCGCCGCCTGAAGCTTCGTCGCAAGCCGCTACTGGGCGACAGACCAAATCCTTAGAGTTCAGTCACTTTCACTGTTCTCAAGGATTCCGCATGAAAACCAATCTGCCTGGCCGCTCGCTCTTGACGCTTGTTGCTCTGACTTGTGCCTTGGCCGCACCTGCGCATGCCCTAGAGATGGAGGTCGAGGTCAGCGGGCTGACGCAGACCGAGGGGCGGGTCATGATCGGTGTGTTCACCGACGCCGGCACCTGGTTGAAGAAAGGCATTACCGGCGCGTCTGCCGAGGCCAACCAGCAAAAAGACGGCCGGGTCCTGATCAAACTGCACGACCTGCCCGAGGGTATATTGGCCTTGAGCGTCTTTCATGATGTCAATGGCAATGGCCGCTTGGACAGCAATGCCATGGGCATGCCCAAAGAGCCCTACGGTTTCTCGAACAATGCGGCCGGCACTTTCGGCCCGCCCAAGTTCGAGAAAGCCCAGTTTGAGGCCAAGGCCGGTGCGCGCGTGGCCGTGCAACTGAACTGATCCGGAGCGCGCCATCATGCAAAGACGTAATCTGATCAAGTCCGGGCTGGCAGGGCTGGCCGGGATCGGCAATCTCAGCTTGATGCAAGAAGCGCTTGCGCTAGGCGTGGCGACCTCCGGCTTCTCGACTGCCGCACCCGAGTTGCAACCCTTGCAAGGTTTCACCGGCGCCGAGGTTTTTGATGCGCGAGACTTGCGCGTCGAAGGGCGCTTGCCGGCGGGGCTACGCGGCGTCTATTACCGCAACGGTCCTGGCGTGATGACGCGCGGCGGAGAGCGCTACAAGCATTGGTTTGACGGTGATGGTTTGGTGCAGGCATGGACTTTTGGCGAAAGCGGCGTGCAGCACAAAGCGCGCTTTGTGCAGACCAAAAAATTCCGTGCCGAAAGCAAGGCAGGCCGATTTTTGCTGCCGGCGTTTGGGACCAGCTTCGCCGATCAGTCGACACGTTTGCCGGTGCGCGCCGCCGACGACGTCAGCACCGCCAACACCAGCGTGATGAAGATGCTTGACGGCCGGCTCTATGCGCTGTGGGAGGGCGGCAGCGCCTACGAGCTTGATCCGACGAGCCTGGTCACAAAAGGCGCGCGCACATGGTCGGACGAGCTGGCCGGCATGCCCTTCTCGGCCCATCCCAAGGTCGAGGCAGACGGTACGGTCTGGAACTTCGGCACTCAATCCGGCCAGATGGTCGTCTATCAAATTTCGGCCCAGGGCCAAGCATTGCGCAGCGAGGTCTTCCCCGCACCGGGTCATAGCGCCATGGTGCATGATTTTGCGGTTTCGCAGCGTTTTTTGATTTTCTTGCTCGCGCCGATCAGTCTGGACATGCAGGCGCTGCGCAGCGGCGACAGCATGCTGGACGCGATGCGCTGGCTCGGGTCTGAAGCGACCACTGTGCTGGTCGTTGACAAGGCCGACTTCACGCGCCGCTGGGTGCTGGAAATGCCGGCGGCGATGGTCTTTCATTTCGGCAATGCCTGGGACGATGGCTCGCAGATTCGACTCGACTATGTGGACGCGCGGCCGTTGCCGGCGGTCAATCAGGAGCTGCGCCAGATCATGGTCGGCGTGCGACCGGCGCATCAGCCGTCCACGCCCAGATTCATGCGCATCAGCCTGGGATCCAACAGCGCCGGCAGCCAGGGCCGGATCGAACTGCAGTCGCGCGATGAATCGGTCGAATTTCCGGTCGTTGACCCGCGCGTGGTGGCTAAAGCCTACCGCCATGTCTACTATCCAACAGCCATCGACATTGGCGAGCGCTGGGGCTTCAATGGCTTGATGCATCTGGACATTGAGTCCGGCCGGCGCGAGCGTTTTTCCTTTGGCAATGATGTCCTCATCGAGGAGCATGTGCTGGTGCCAAAACCCGGTAGCAGCAAAGAGGGAGAGGGCTGGCTCTTGGGGCTGGGTTATGACTGCAAGGCCAAGCGGTCTTTTGCGTCGGTCTTTGATGCCCAAGCCATCAGCGCTGGACCCTTGGCCCGGGTCTTCTTGCCTTACTGGGTCACCTACGGCTTTCACGGCAAGTTCTACTCGGCGTGAGGAATGCCATTCGGCGGCCAGCGCTCAGAGTTTGCTTGTATCCAGGCTGGCCAATTGTTCCTCCGCATGTACGCCGGCCTGGCTTGGCGCTGGGCCCACCGCTTGACTGAAGTGCGCCTTTGATTCGCTGGGCCGGTCGGCCGACTCGAGCGCGCCGCTCCCGACGCCAAGCAAGGTCACCAAGGCCAGCATCGAAATCCAGGACTGTGGGTCTTGGCCCAAGCGCAGCAGCTTCTTAGACAGGTTTGCGTGTTTCGGGTTCGGTGTCATTGCTTCACTCCGGGTGAATTCATCGAGTGATTTGACTGTATATGCGTACAGCTGTACATGCAACCAGTTGTTGCGCGTAAATCAACAAACCGCCGCCTGACGGGCATGGTCGATAATCCGAGGCTGCATTTCAGCCCATATTGATCGAACAGCATGACCCAAGACGAACTCAAAACCCTGGTCGGCCAAGCCGCGCTTCACTACGTCGAGGCCGGCAGCATCGTCGGTGTCGGCACTGGCTCCACCGTTGACAAATTCATTGACGCACTGGCCGCCAGCGGCATCAAGGTCGCCGGCGCGGTGTCCAGTTCTGTGCGATCAACCGAGCGTATGAAGAGCCTGGGCATTGCGGTGCTGGACGCAGCCGAGGTGCAGGGGCTGGGCGTCTATATCGACGGCGCCGATGAGATCGACCATGCAGGTCACATGATCAAGGGCGGCGGCGCCGCGCTGACGCGCGAGAAAATCGTCGCCGATCTGGCCGAGCGCTTTGTCTGCATTGCCGATGCATCCAAGTTGGTCGACGTGTTGGGCAAGTTCCCCTTGCCGGTCGAGGTGATCCCGATGGCGGCTGCGCAGATCGCGCGCCGTTTTGCTGCGCTGGGTGGGGTTGCGACGCTGCGCGCGGGCGTCGTGACCGACAACGGCTGCCAGATCCTGGATGTGACCGGCCTGCAGATCACCGACCCACGCGGCTTTGAGGTCGATGTGAATCAATGGCCGGGCGTGGTGACGGTGGGCGTGTTCGCGCGCAACCGCGCCAATGTCTGTTTGCTCGGCACTGCCGACGGCGTCAAGACCTTGCGCTTCGAGTAGGCGCTCAGCGTTGCTGGGCGCGCAGCGCCCGCAGTGCAAAGCGCGCTGGGTCAATGGCATCCAGCAAGCTGGCTTCGAGCGGGCAGGGTGCGCCGCTCAGCTGCGCCGCCAGCACCTGCGCGCATAAGGCCGCCCAGCCTATGCCGCGCGAACCCAGGCCCATGCAAACGCCCAAGCCGGGCTGGCGGGCGATGAAACGCAGTTGATCTTCCAGCAGCGGCTGAGCTTGGGCATCAAGGCTGGGCAAACCTCCGACCAGGGGCAGGCGGTCCGGCGTGGCCAGGCGCCAGCCGACGCGCCCGCCGCTGGCCAGCAGCTGCGCCGCTTCAACAGGATTCAGATTCGCCAGCTGTGCGAATTGAGCCAGATTGTGCGCGTGGTCGTCAGCCAGCATTTCGGCCCGCAGATCGCCTTCTTGGCTGGTGGCACCGCACCACAGGCCTTGGGCTTGATCGGCAATCGCGTAGCCCAGGCCGGCCACCGGCAACGTCGGTCGTGAACCAGCCGCTCGTCCAATATGACTGAGCTGGCCGCGCTGCACCATCAGGGGCAGACCCGGGCTCAAGCTTTGCAGCAGATGCAAACCTTGCTGACCGCCGGCCAAAACCAGGATAGGGGCTTCACCGAGCAAGCTGCCGTCCTCATCCCAAGCCTGCCAAAATTTTTCATGGCGACTCAAGCGGCACACGCTGCGCCCGAACAGCAGCTGCGCGGCACTTGCCTTGAGCAAGGCCTCTACATAGGCGGCTGGCTGCAGCGCGCCACCACCCGGGTAGAACCAGGCCGGCCGGCCCAGTTTCAGCCCGCTGCGGGCGTCGGCTTCGGCGCAGCCAAGTGCTTGCACATAGTCGGGCGGCAGGCCAAGTCGGTCGATCAGCGCTTGCATCTGCGCCAGCTCGCGCGCAGTCTCAATTCGCAGCAGACCTTGCTGGCGCCAGGGCAGCGCGGGCAAATGCTTCAAGACCCGTTCGGTCTCCAAGGCACAAGCGCGGTTGAAGCGCGCATGCAGGCCGTCGTCCGGATTCAAAGTGCCGTGGAACAGGCCGCCGGGGTTGCCCGAGGCGCCACAAGCCGGCGCGCCGTGCGCATCTATGACGGTGCTGCGAATGCCGCGCTCGGCCAAGGCCCAGGCACAGGCCGCACCGGCCAGGCCGGCGCCGATGATCAAGGCCTCGCGAGCACCAGGAGCCAGGGCTCGGCGAGCGGCGGGCTTTTGGACTGCATGCCTGGGCGCGAAGCGGGCCACGCACATGCCGCCCTTGTTGGCAAAGCCGCGCTGGCGTTCCACCGTGAAGCCGGCTGCCGTCAGACCTTCACGCAACTGTGGCGCCACGCTCCAGGACGCGGCGCTGGCGCCGGGTGCTGCATGCCTGGCGATCGCTTTGAGCAAGTGGCGGTCCCACATGTCCGGGTTCTGTTTGGGATTGAAGCCGTCGAGATAAAACGCATCCACCTCGGCCACCAGTTCGCGCAGCCAGTGATGGGCGTCGCCCAGGCAGAGCAAGAGTTGCACCCGCCCGGCAGCGAACACCAGTCTGTGTAGATTGGGCGTCAGCGGTGGCCAGGCTTGGCAAAGCTGGGCGGCCAAGTCGGGCAACTCAGAGTTCCGATGCGCTTGATGAAGATCCTGCAGACGCAGCGGGTGTTTCTCGATGCTGATGAAGATCAAGCGCTGGCTGCGCGCCGGGTCAGCGGCCCAGGCTGCCCAAGTGGCCAGAAAGTTATTGCCCAGGCCGAAACCGGTTTCCAGAATGACAAATTCTTCGCGGGCGGCCCAGCGCGCAGGCAAATCATTGGCGCCCAGAAAAACATGGCGGGCCTGCTCAAGAGCGCCGGCGCGGCTGTGATAGACATCGCCGAAGGCCGGCGCCAATGGCGCTGCAGGGTCGCTGAAGTCAATTTGGGCGGGTGTAAGAGGCGGCTGTGTACTCATGTTTGGGTCGGCAGTATGACCCAAAGCAAGCCGGCGGCTAGCGCCAGTGAGGTGCACAGCACGCCGCCGACAATCATGGCGAAGCGCCGCCCGCCGGTTAGCCACGCGGTGACCGTGCGTGTCACGCTATTTGTGGTGATGGCGATCAACACGCCCTGGCACATCAGGCTGGTGTTGATCTTGTCTGCTTGAGCCAAGCCGGCCAAAGACGCCACTGGCGCGTGTGCGTCGGCCAAGCCAGCCAGGGCGACGGCAGCCATCAGACCAGCGCTGCCAAATTGCTTCTCGGCCCAGCTGACCAAAACCGCGACGCCGCTGAGCAGCAAGGCGATCAGCGCGGCTTCTTTCAGGCGCAGGGGCCCGCCGGTCTGAGGCGCTGCAGGGGCGGCGATAGCACTTTTCCGTGCCTTCCTTGCCAGCAGCAGGCCTAGTCCGCCGGACACCAAGATACCGAGCCCGCCCAGCGGCAAGAACTGCATTGCCGCTTGCGGCGCCATCGCCAGCAGCATCAGCGAAGCTTGCAGCCAGGTGGCGGCGGTGGACATCACCGCGCCCGAGGCGCAGGCCATCTGCAGCTGCGGCTGGCTCTTGGCACGCTGCCCCATGGTGGCGATGGTGGCCGTGCTGGACACCAGACCTGACAACAGACCCGACAGCGCCAAGCCGGTCTGCGCCCCAAGCAGACGCAGCGCGACATAACCTACCGCTTGCAGGCCCAAGAGCAGCAGCAGCAGGCCCATCAAAGAAGAGGCTTTCATACCAGCCAGCCAAGGCAGTGGCTCGGTCGGCATCAAGGGCAGCACCACCAGGCCCAGCGCGGCCAGCAACAGACCGTCATGCAACTCGTCCTCGCGCAAAACGCGCGTGGCAAAACGGTGCAAGGCCGTGCGCGCACTCAGCAAAGCGGTCAGGGCGACGGCCGCGGGCGCGCCCAAAAGAGGCGCTTGCACGCACAGCACCCCGATCAAATAAGTGGCCAGCATGGCCATCTCGGTGGTCAGGCCAGGGTCTTGCTCACTGCTGCGGAAGTAGGCCATGGCCGCCAGAACGGTGATCGCCAAGGCGCCCACGGCGACCAAACCCGGAACCGCCAAACCATGGGCCAGCGCGCCCGCAAGGGCTGCGATGGTGAAGGTGCGCAGCCCCGCGGGCTCCAGGTTGCGCCCACCTTTGTGTCCGCGGCCCTTGTGGCGCTCGCGCTCAAGCCCGATCAGCAAGCCGCTGCCCAATGCAGCCAACAATCCCATCGCGAACGTGGCCTGGTCGCCGAAGGCGTTCTCCAGCAGGTTCACAGCTGCACGATCTCCCCGTGCTGAGGTACCCGCACGGGCCAAGCCAACTCATCCTGGATGCGACTGCGCAGCGCGTCGCTCGCTGCGGGCTCGCCATGCACAACGAAGACCTGGCTGGGTGCTTTTTTGAAGCCGCGCAACCAGGCCATCAGGCCGTCGGCATCGGCATGGCCCGAAAAACCTTCCAGATGACTGATCTCGGCATTGACCGCCACATACTTGCCATGCAGCTTGATCTCGCGCGCGCCTTCGACCATCTTGGCGCCGCGGCTGCCGCCCACTTGGAAACCCGGAAACGCGATATGGTGGCGCGCTTGCGGGGCCAGCGTTTCGATGTAGTTCAATACACGGCCGCCGGTGGCCATGCCGCTGGCCGAGATGACGATGGACGGGCGGCCGCGCGCCGAGGCCAGGGTGGCGGCCAGCTTGAGCGAATCGGCGCCCTTGGTGACCAGCTTCACGCCGTCGCACAGGCCTGCTGCCTCCGATGCAGCAATGCGCAACAGCTTCTTGTGCTTGATCGTCAGCTGGGTGGCCTGCAGCGCCATCGGGCTATCCAGATAAATGGGCACATCTTGGTCCAGCTCACCCGTTTCGCGCAGGCGCTGCAGAACCAGCAGCAGTGCTTGTGCACGGCCAACTGCAAAGCTGGGCAGCAGCACCGAGCCGCCGCGTTTGAAGGTCTTGCTCAGGATTTGCGCCATCCTGGCCTGGACATCTTCGGCCGGGTGCAGGCGATTGCCATAAGTGGATTCGATCAAGAGAATATCGGCCTCTTCGAGGCGCTGCGGTGCCGGCATCAAGAGATCGTTGTGGCGACCGACATCGCCGGAATAGACCAAGGTCTTGCCCTTGGACTTGACGCTGATGGCGCAGGCCCCGAGCAGATGGCCAACCGGCGTGAAGCGGATCTCGGCCTGGCCCAGCTTGATGCGCCCGTCGCGCGGCAAACCGACGAAATGGGTGAGCGCCTTCTTGGTGTCGTTGACGGTGTAGAGCGGCAGCGCCTTGGCATGTTTGGAGGTGCCTTGCCGGTTGGCTCGGCGGGCGTCTTCTTCCTGCAGATGGGCGCTGTCCAGCAGCAAGACCTCGCAAAGATCGCGGGTTGCACCGGTGGAGAAAACTTGGCCTTTGAAGCCCTGGCTGCCCAGCGCCGGGATGTAGCCGCTGTGATCCAGGTGCGCGTGCGAGAGCAGCACCCCGTCAATGCTTGCTGCGGCCACACCAAGCCCGGCCCAGTTGCGTTCCCGCAGTTGTTTGAAACCTTGAAACAGACCACAGTCCAGCAGCAGGCGCTGGCCGTCCAAGTCCAGCAAATGCCGGGAACCGGTGACGCAGTCGGCGGCACCGAGGAAGCTGATTTTCATAGGGCGCCCAGAGTTTGCAGATGGGCTGATTCGAGCACCTGAAGCTTCGGTCCGTCTTGATTTAGGGCAAGAATCAGCGCGCGTGCCACGACTTCGGCCTGAATCGGCCGCCATTTGGCCGGAATCAGCGCTTGAAACGGTTTGGTCAAGCCGATCGCCCAGGCTTCGCCCCAACGTTTGGCTTGCCCCAACTTCTCACGCTGACCGGCTTGTGCCGCCAGCAGCGAAGGCCGCGCAATCACCAGATGCTCGAAATCAAGTGCGATCAAGAGTTGCTCGATTTCGCCTTTGATGCGGCTGTAGAAAACGCTTGATTGCGGGTCGGCACCGAGCGCCGACACAAAGGCACAGCGCCTTGCCCCGGCCGCTTTCGCCGCGCGAGCCACAGTCAACACAGCCTCCAGGTCCACAGAACGAAAAGCTGCTTCAGAGCCGGCTGCTGCGATCGTCGTGCCCAGGCAAATGTAGACTGCATCCGGTGCGGCCAAATCAGGCTTGCCAAGGTCTGGCCTGGAAAAATCGACTTGGCGAAGATGCAGTCTGGGGCTGGCAGGTAGATCGTTAACCGCTCGGCGCAGCAGGGCGTCAATCGGGTTTGGTTCTTGCAGCAATTGTGCCAACACGGCGCGGCCAACCAGGCCGCTTGCACCAGCAAGCCACACGCTGTGCTGACTCATGGCAATCCTGCGGAAGCCGTCACCGGCGCTGCGGGCTCGTCACAGCTGAATCGCTTGCCCGTGAGTACGCCAGGCAGGCTGCTTGATCCCCGCGCCTGCCCACAAAAATCATCTTGAACCAAGGGCAGGGTCGGGACTGTGTCCACTTTGGGCGCCTTGTCCAGCCAATCCAAGCTCAGGGCATCGGGATTCTGCAGGTATCGGCGTAAATCCAAGGCCTCGTTCATGCGGATATTGGCTTGCGCACCGTCGCGCTGGCGAACGCGGCCGTCGAGCAAATTGCCATAAACGGTGGCTGACGATTGCGCGCTTCGCACATCGATGCCGGCTGTATTGATCAAGCTGTTATGGGCCAGCAAGATGGACGTCGATTGGTTGATGTCCAGTCCAAAGTCATTGCAATGTGCGATCACATTGTTGATGGCGAGGCCCGCCTGATGCTCAGCTTCGCAGGGCTCGCGGCAGAACTTTTTGTCGCCACTGCTGCCGCCAAATGACAAACCCACCTGGATGCCCGCCACCGGGCCTGATTGGGTCTTGCATTGCAGCACATTGCGCTCGAATCGTCCGCCATGCCCACCGCCTCTCATCAGTGCGCCATAGGCGGTTTGATTGCCCAAGGATTTGGCAAAGCCGCTGATGTGGTTGTCCAGGATACGCCAGCGATTGGCGCCCACGATATCGATGGGGGCCACCACGCGCTGCGTTGCGCGCGGCCGACTATTGCTGATGGTATTGAACTGAATCAAACCGGAGTCGGGCCAAGTATCGTCTTCACCGTTGACTCGAATATGCGCGTTGAAGTCTTCCAGCAGGTTGTTGCGCAGCACGGTATTGCGCGCTGCACCGACAATATGAAACGCGTGTTCGCAATTGCTTTGCTCCTCGCACACCCCGCGCACTTGCAGATTTTCGAACACCCAGAACGCATGGCTGACCCGAAAAGCCACCGGGCTGTTGACCTCAAGCTTCACCGCGCGAGGATTGTTGGCGCGTACGGTGATGGGGAATTGCGCGTCTCCTGCGGCGCCCGTGATCATGGCCCGATTGATCGCATAGCGGCCCGGTGTGATCAGAATGGTTTGCCCAGCCTGGGCTTTTTGAATCGCGCGCAGCAGCTCGGCAGCGCTGCTGACGCGTACTTCGCTAAGCACGAAAGGGGTCTCGTCAGGCCGCGGCATCGCAGCTTCTGCTTGCGCTTGGCCTTGGGCCATATAGCGAACCGGCGCCAGGCTAAAGCTCTGTTGCCCTTTGCTCAAACTGGGTAACTTGATCTTGGGGATGGGGCGCTCAAGGCTGGATTCCAAGGCATCCAAAGCCGGCAACATGGCGGCTTCCAAGAAACCGTGTCCGATCAGCCGAATCCTGGCATAACGAATCAACTCGCCGGAGGTGCGCTCGTTGTATTCATCTCTGAGCTTTTCAAACTCGAACTGGCGCAGCAGCAAATAGGTGATCAGCAGTCCGCCCGCGACAACCGCGGCAGCAAGCCATAGCAATAGCCTTCGCGGGGATAGTTTCATCTTGTGTCTCTACAAGTTCAGCACGCTGGGCATTGTGGAACGCGAATGTGCTTGTCTGCGGTGTATTTAGTCCCTCTGTCGCGTCAAGGTGTCAATACTGCCAAGACTGAGGGTTATGACGCTTGATTGTTTGGCCTAAAAATGAAAAAAGCCCAGTCGCAAGGCAACTGGGCTTCCGGGCTTTTGGGCGCTAGTCAACGAGCTGCCTGGGCAGCGCGTTGAAGGCCAAGACTTTAGTTAACGCTTTGGCGAGGTCAGTCGTGCGCCGGGGTTGCCGCCACGACCACCGCCAGCGCCACCGCCGCCACCTGCAGGACGGCCACCGCCGCCCGCACCACTTGGGCGTCCGCCACCACCACCGGCAGGGCGTTGACCCTGCGGCGCGGCTTGACGCGGCGCACCGCCATCACGCGAACCGTGCGGCGCATGGCCGGCTCCGCCACGCGGTGCCGATGAACGCCCGCCACCACCGCCACCGGGGCGGCCGCCGCGACCACCGCCGCCGCCGCTGGTCGAGCGGCTGCCATTCGGGTTCAGAATCATCCGACCCAGCACGATGGGCTCGGCGCGTTCACTTGGATCGGGCGCGAAGCCGGGCACGATTTCCTTGGGGATCTCGCGCTTGATCAGCTTCTCGATCTCGCGCAAGAAGCCGTTTTCGTCCACGCAAACCAAGCTGACCGCTTCGCCCAGGGCGCCGGCACGGCCGGTGCGGCCGATGCGGTGCACATAGTCTTCCGACACATTGGGCAACTCGAAGTTGACCACGTGGGGCAGTTGATCGATGTCGATACCGCGCGCAGCGATGTCGGTGGCGACCAGTACTTGCAGGTCACCCGTCTTGAACTCGGCCAGCGCCTTGGTGCGGGCACCCTGGCTCTTGTTGCCGTGAATGGCCATGGCGCTGATGCCTTGGTCGTTCAGGTAGTCGGTCAGGCGGTTGGCGCCATGCTTCATGCGCGTGAACACCAGTACCTGGTTCCAATTGCCGGTCTTGATCAGGTGGGCCAGCAATTCCTTCTTGCGCTCGCGGCCGACGGGGTGAACCTTCTGCGCGATCGATTCATTGGTCTGGTTGCGACGTGCCACCTCGATCAGCGCGGGGGCGTTCAGCAGGCGGTCGGCCAGGTTCTTGATGTCATCGCTGAAGGTAGCGGAAAACAGCAAGCTTTGCTTCTTGGCCGGCAGCAAGGCCAAGACCTTCTTGATATCGTGCACAAAACCCATGTCCAGCATGCGGTCGGCTTCGTCCAGCACCAGCATCTGCACCTGGCTCAAGTCCAGCGTGCCTTGCTGTGCGTGGTCGAGCAGGCGGCCGGGCGTGGCGACCAGGATGTCGACGCCGTCACGCAGACGGTTGATCTGCGGCTGCATGCCGACACCGCCGAACATCACCATGCTCTTCAGGGGCAGGTATTTGCCGTAGGTCTTGACGCTTTCCTCGACCTGGGCCGCAAGTTCGCGGGTCGGGGTCAAGACGAGTGCACGGATCGCGGGCTTGCCGCGCTTGTTGGTGACAGGCTCGCCGATGCTCAGGCGGTGCAGCATGGGCAAGGTGAAGCCCGCTGTCTTGCCGGTGCCGGTCTGGGCGCCTGCGAGCAGGTCGCCGCCCTGCATGACGGCCGGAATGGCCTGGGCTTGGATGGGAGTAGGGGTGGTATAGCCGGCGTCGGCGATGGCCTTCAGCAAAGGCAGGGCAAGGCCCAGAGATTCAAAGCTCATTGATTTTTTGGTGAGCGCGCATCAAAGGTTGCTGGGCCGCGCTGCAGGGTATGCAACGCCAGTCTTCGAGCCTGCGATAGGAGGCGCACAAGATGACAAAAAAAGAAAACGCCGCGGAAGACTGGTAGCCGCGGCGTTGGGCTGCAGGATAGCTGGCCCTCGGGGAAACCCGAGTCACAGCGCTCATTTCGCCTCGCTCGCCAAGGCCTTGCGTGAACTTGTGACGGCCTTTGCGCAAGCCGCTTGGCCGAAGCTGCGACAATCGCTCGTTCTGCGCTCGCCTCCGGGCGAGCTGCCCACCGCTCGAACAAATCAACAAACCTTCCAGGACAGGAACTCCCCGCTATGGCGCAATACGTCTTTTCCATGAACCGCGTCAACAAGACGGTTCCCCCAAAACGCCACATCCTCAAGGACATCTCGCTCTCCTTCTTCCCTGGCGCCAAGATCGGCGTGCTGGGTGTGAACGGCTCGGGCAAGTCGACCATCCTGAAGATCATGGCCGGGGTGGATAAGGAGTACGACGGCGAAGCGATCGCGATGCCCGGGATCAAGATTGGCTACCTGGAGCAGGAGCCGCGCCTGAACGAAACGCAGACCGTGCGTGAAGCGGTTGAAGAAGGCATTGGCGGCGTTTTGGCCGCCAAGAAGCGCCTCGACGAGGTCTATGCGGCCTATGCCGATGAAGATGCTGACTTTGACGCGCTGGCCGCCGAGCAGGGCGAGCTGGAATCCATCATCGCCGCCGCAGGGTCGGAAAACACCGATCTGCAACTGGAGTTGGCTGCCGACGCGCTGAATCTGCCGCCCTGGGATGCCCAAATCGGCGTGCTGTCCGGCGGCGAGAAGCGTCGTGTGGCGCTGTGCCGCCTGCTGCTGAGCAAGCCCGACATGCTCTTGCTTGACGAGCCAACCAACCACTTGGACGCCGAATCGGTCGAGTGGCTGGAGCAGTTCCTGCAGCGCTTCCCCGGCACCGTGGTCGCGATCACCCACGATCGCTACTTCCTGGACAACGCGGCCGAGTGGATTTTGGAGCTGGACCGTGGCCACGGCATCCCTTGGAAGGGCAACTATTCCGACTGGCTGGACCAGAAGGAAAAGCGCCTGGAAGGCGAACAGAAGTCCGAAGACGCCCGCATGAAGGCGATGAAGGAAGAGCTGAAATGGGTGCGCTCCAACGCCAAGGGCCGCCAAGCCAAGAGCAAGGCGCGTCTGGCCCGCTTCGAGGAATTGAGTGACGTCGAGTACCAGCAGCGCAATGTGACGAACGAAATCTTCATCCCGGTGGCCGAGCGCTTAGGCAATGAAGTGATCGAATTCGAGAACGTGAGCAAGAGCTTCGGCGACCGCGTCTTGATTGACAACCTCAGCTTCAAGGTGCCGGCCGGCGCGATCGTCGGCATCATCGGCCCGAACGGTGCCGGTAAGTCGACGCTGTTCCGCATGCTGCAGGGCACCGAGACGCCGGACAGCGGCACGGTCAAGATCGGCAAGACCGCGCGCATGGCCTTCGTCGACCAGAGCCGCGAAAGCCTGGACGCCGAGAAGACCGTCTGGCAAGACGTCTCGGGCGGCCTGGACAACATCACGGTCGGCAAGTTCGTGATGCCCAGCCGCGCCTATCTGGGTCGCTTCAACTTCAAGGGCAATGACAAGCAAAAGCTGGTCGGCAGCCTGTCCGGTGGTGAGCGCGGCCGCCTGCATTTGGCCAAGACGCTGGCACAGGGCGGCAACGTCTTGATGCTTGACGAACCGTCGAACGACTTGGACGTTGAAACTCTGCGTGCGCTGGAAGAAGCGCTGCTGGAATTTGCCGGCTCGGCCATGGTGATTTCGCATGATCGCTGGTTCCTGGACCGCATCTGCACCCACATCCTCGCTTGCGAAGGCAACTCGCAGTGGTTCTTCTTCGACGGCAACTTCCACGAGTACGAAGCCGACAAGAAGAAGCGTCTGGGTGAAGAGGGCGCGCGGCCCAAGCGCATGCGCTTCAAGCCGATCAAGTAATGAACTAGCGTGGCGGCTGTCGCCGCCAAACTATCAAAAGGGGCCAGCGGCCCCTTTTTTCATGTCCTTCACAGATCTTTACCGCCTGGGAATGCAGCGCTTACGTCAATGAATGAAGATGACTTCACCGCTTCACAAACCTTCCTTCAGGAGTATTGAGATGAACTTTCGCTACACAAAGCAGTTGAGTCGTTTGGGCAAGGCCGGCCTGTTGGCCTCGGTCTTGGCATTGGGTGGTATCGGCGCCATGAACGCTCAGGCGATGGGGCCCATGGTCGCTCATGATGGCGGGATGGGGCGTCATGGCGGGCCTGAGATGATGATGGCGGGTCGCATGGAGCATTTGCTGGACATGGTTGACGCCAGCGACGCGCAACGCGCGCAGGTCAAACAAATCATGGACGCCGCCAAACAAGATTTGAGCGCTCAGCGCGCCGATGGGCGCAGCCTGCATGAGCAGCGCATGAGCTTGTTCACGGCCCCGAATATTGATGCGGCGGCCATTGAGGCGCTGCGCCAGCAGATGTCGGCTCAGCATGAGCTCGTCAGCAAGCGAATGAGCCAAGCGATGGTGGACGCTGCCCGCGTTCTGACGCCTGAGCAGCGCGCCAAGCTGGCTCAGCGCATGAAAAAGATGCAGTCCAGAATGCAGGCCGCCCATGGTGAACATCATCATTCGAGCGACAAGGGCCGCTGATGCCACTCGCCAATACTATGTCGCATATGCTTAGCGCTTTGAACGGACGCGAGAACCCAGCGCTTTACGGTGGCAGGCTGGGGCAAAAAGTGCAGCACAGGATCATGATGCATAGACTTTTGGTGATCGATGACGATGCCAGGCTGACCGGCATGTTGAGTGACTATCTCGGCGCGGCGGGCTTTGAGGTGCTTGTGGCCGACTCTTTGGGGGCGGCTCGCGAAGCCTTGGGTGGGGCGCCGTTTGACTTGGCGGTGCTGGACCTGATGCTGCCCGACGGCGATGGGCTGGACTTCTGCCGGGAGTTGCGCGCCGACCCCCATACACGCCGCTTGCCGGTATTGATGTTGTCTGCGCGTGGCGAACCGATGGACCGGATCTTGGGCTTGGAACTCGGGGCCGATGACTATTTGGCCAAGCCCTTTGAGCCGCGCGAGTTGCAAGCGCGCATCAAGGCCTTGTTGCGGCGACTGGAGCCGGAAGCGAGTGACGCCGATGTCTTGCGCTTTGGCCGCTTGGAGATCGATCTGGCCTCGCGCATGGCCCGCCTGGATGGTCAGCCGCTGGACTTCACCGGCCACCAATTTGATTTGTTGGTGGTGCTGGCGCAAAGCCCTGGCCGCGTGCTTTCGCGGGATCTGATCATGGATTCCTTGAAAGGCCATCCACTTGACGCTTTTGACCGGTCAATCGATGTGCATATCTCGCGCATCCGCGCTTTGATCGAAGACGACCCGAAAGCGCCGCGCCGTGTGCTGACCGTGCGGGGCGCTGGTTATGTTTTCGCGCGCAAGCAGGACGCCGACCCGAATTGAGCTTGAAGCTAAGAACGAGATGAAGTCGCTTTACCTGCGCATTTATTTGACCCTGGTGGTCTTGTTGCTGGCCTTCGCTTTCGGGTCCACCTGGCTTTTCCAGCGACAACTGGAAAGTGAACGCGGCGGCTTCGAGTCGGTCGCCCATGAACGCATGACGGCGATGGCCGAGTTATTGACTTTGGCTTTGCCGGCGGCCGATGCACCGCGTGAATCACAAGCATCGGCACTCCAGGATTGGGGGCAAAGGCTGCGCATGCCGGTGGCGCTGAACGACGCGCGCGGCGAGCGCATTGGTGCTTCAGAGCAGTTTGAACGCCGCCTCGAAGAAGACAGCTCAACCCCGACTATACGCATGCCGCTCCAGGATGGGCGCAGCTTGGAGTTGATGCGCGTCTTTCGTATGCCGCCTGGCTTGCAGAATTCCTCGGGTCAAGGGCGGCTTGCTGGCATGGGCGCAGGCGGACGGCGTGAGCCGCCGCCGGGTTTCTTCCCGCTGTTCGGCCCGCGTCCCAATGGGCAAGTGCTGTTGGCCTTGTTGCTGCTGTTGTTTCTTGGCGTTGCGCTTGGCGCCTACCCGGTGATTCGCCGCTTGACGCGGCGCTTGGAAAGCTTGCGTGCCGGGGTTGAGAAGTTTGGCGCCGGCAACTTGGCGCACCGTGTGGATGCCGAAGGGCGGGATGAAGTGGCCGTGTTGGCGGCCAGCTTCAATCGCACCGCGGAGCAGATCGAGACTTTGCTGCGCTCGCAAAAGTCATTGCTGGCCAATGCCAGTCATGAACTGCGTTCGCCCTTGGCTCGCTTGAAGATGGCGTTTTCCATGTTGAGCGAACCGGATGCCAGTGCTGCGCAACGCGCGCGCTTGAGTCATGAGATTCACACCAATATTTCCGAGCTGGATGCCTTGGTGGAAGAGGTCTTGCTCGCCAGTCGCCTTGAGACCTCGAGTGCTGTGATGGAGCGTGAAGCGGTGGATTTGGTCGGCCTGGCCGCCGAGGAATCGGCCCGTGTGGGCGCTGAGTTTGAGCCGGCCCTTGGGCTGAGCAAGTTGACGGTGCTGGGCGAAGACCGTTTGCTGCGCCGCGCCATGCGCAATCTGCTTGAGAACGCGCGGCGCTATGGCGGAGCGCAGGTCTTGCTGCAATTGAGCCGCAGCCCAAGTGGCGCGGCCGAGTTGCGCGTGTGTGACCGTGGCCCCGGCGTGCCAAAAGCGATGCGGGAGCGAATCTTTGAGGCCTTTTTCCGCTTGCCAGGTCATGCGGAGCAGTCCGGTGGCGTGGGCCTGGGGCTGAATCTGGTCAAACAAATCGCGCAAGCCCATGGCGGCAGCGTTCGCTGTGAACCGCGCGAGGGCGGCGGCAGCAGCTTTGTGCTGACTTTCCCAACCGATGGGATGACCTAGTTGGACGCGTTGCCGTTCGGGTTCTGCGGGTGGTCAAGGCCCTTGAATTCACGCGCTCGCTCGGCGTAGCGATTGAAGCGCCAAGCGCTGGCTTCGATCGTGATGCGCCGCCATGTCACGCGTTTCTCGGCCGGTGTCATGGCCGGCCAATGCTGCACCTCGTCAAAAGTGCGGCCGCAACCCTTGCACAGCGCGTCGCCCTGGCTGGTGGAGCAGATCGCGATGCAGGGCGCGTCTGGCGTGCTCTCGTACCAAGCGAGCCAAGCGGCTTTGGCCTCGGCCGGCATGCCGTCTTCGGCACATTCGCTCTCGCGGTAGTAGACCAACAAGCCGTAGACCTCGGCCAGTGCGCGCACCTCGGCACAAGCATTCAGCCCGTCGGGCGAGGGGCTGCGCTCACGCCACCAATTGATGGCTGCTTCGATGTCGGTGATGTGAATGCCGGCCAAAACGTCTACCCCTCGGTCGGCGGGTACGCCGTCCTATCCCTCAAGGGTGTAGGACGGCTTGGGGCGGCCCGACGATCGGCCCGCCGGCGCTGAAGGACAGCGGCTCTCATCAGTAGCTCAGGCCGATGGCGGAACGCACTTCGCGCAGGGTCTTGCGCGCCACGGCGCGTGCGCGCTCGGTGCCGACCTCGACAATCCACTGCACCTGCTTGGGGTTGGACAGGTACTCGTTGGCCCGTTCGCGCCAAGGCGCTTGCTCTTTTTGAATCGCTTCGATCAGGGGCTGCTTGCAGTCCAGGCAGCCGATGCCGGCCGAGCGGCAACCCCGGTCCGCCCAAGTTAGCACTTCCGCGCTTGAATAGAGTTGGTGCAAGGGCCATACCGGGCAGCGCGCCGGGTCTCCCGCGTCAGCGCGGCGTACGCGCTGCGGGTCGGTCGGCATGGTGCGGATTTTTTCCTCGACCACTTCTGGGGCGTCACGCATGGCGATGGCATTGCCGTGGCTTTTGCTCATTTTTTGGCCGTCCAGGCCCGTCAGACGCGCGGTGTCGGTGAGTAGTTCTTGTGGCTCGGGCAGGATGGCCCGCTCGGGGCTGTAGATGCGGTTGAAGCGCCGAGCCACTTCGCGCGTCACTTCCACGTGCGCGGTCTGGTCCTCGCCGACCGGCACAAACGCCGCCTTGTAGATCAGGATGTCGGCCGCTTGCAGCAGCGGGTAGCCCAAGAATCCATAAGTGGCCAGTTCGCGGTTTTTTTCGACCTGATCCTTGTAGCTGGGGATGCGCTCCAGCCAGCTCGACGGCGTACTCATCGCCAGCAAGGTGAACAACTCGGCATGCTCGGGCATGCGGCTTTGGATGAAGAGTGTGGCCTGCTCGGGGTCAATACCTGCGGCCAGCCAATCGACGACCATATCGTAGACATTGCGCTCAATGCTGTTGCGATTGCTGCTGTCCTGGTACTGGGTGGTCAGCGCATGCCAATCAGCGACGAAGAAAAAGCAGTCATAGCTCGCTTGAAGTCGAACCCAGTTCTTCAGCGCACCGTGGTAGTGACCGAGATGCAAGGCACCGGTTGGGCGCATGCCCGACAGCACACGCTGGCGGTGCGGGATTTCTTGGGGTAGATCGTGACTGATGGCGGAGCTCATATCGTTGCGCTGGCTGCGCTAAAGGAGGTTGGGCATTGTAGGCAGCTAGACTATTGCGCATGAAAAGCATTGTGATTTTGATCTCCGGGCGCGGCTCCAATATGGAGGCGATTGTGCGTGCCTGCACAACTGAGGGCTGGCCCGCACGTATCGCGGCCGTCATCAGCAACCGGCCCGGCGCAGCGGGTTTGGACTTTGCGGCCCAGCACGGCATTGCGACCGCTGTGCTTGACCACAAGGGCTTTGCCAGTCGCGAGGCCTTTGACGCCGAATTGCAGCGGGTGATCGACGGCTACGCGCCCGATCTGCTGGTGCTGGCCGGCTTTATGCGCATCCTGACACCCGGCTTCACGGCGCATTACGCCGAGCGCATGTTGAATATCCATCCGTCCTTGTTGCCGGCTTTCACCGGCCTGCACACGCATGCCAGAGCGCTCGAAATGGGTTGCAAATTCGTCGGAGCGACTGTGCATTTCGTCACCGCCGAACTTGATCACGGCGCCATCGTTGCGCAGGCGGTGGTGCCGGTGATGGCAGGGGATGACGAGGCCAGTCTGTCGGCACGGGTGCTCAAGCTCGAACACCGTATGTATCCGCAGGCGGTGCGTTGGTTTGTCGAGGATAGGCTTTTGCTGTCCGATGGCGTGGTGCGGCATCGGGACGGCGATTCTCAGGCCATCATCTGATCAGGCTCGACAAGATATTGATCATCAAGGCCATCACGCCGGCATTGAACACAAAGGACAGCACGGCGTGCATCAGCACCAAGTGGCGCATATGGCGGCCGCTGACGTCCACATCCGAGGTGGCCGACGTTGCGGCGATGGTGAAGGCGAAATACATGAAGTCGACATAGCCCGGGTGCTGTTCCTGGTTGGGGAACTGACCGGGAAACTCCAGGCCATGCGCGCGATCGGATCCGGCGTGATAGAGACTGGCGTAGGCGAGGCCAAACTCCACCGGCAGCAGCAGCCAGGAGCCCGCCACCGTCGCTATCGCCAGCAACCAATGCGGCAGCGCTTCGGCGGCGCTCATGTCTTGATGAATCTGTGCCAGTTCCATGGCGATGGCGGCAAGACTTGCCATCGCTCCGAGTACGGACAAGAGCAGCACCGCAGCAATGCCGTCCACCTGCGCGCGCGCTTTGTGTTCAAGATGCGCGGCATCGGCGGCCAGCATCATGTGCATGCTCAGGCCAAGATAGAGCCAAACGCCGACATTCCAGCCCAGTAGGCTGCGGGTCAGGCTCTGCATCGTACCGGGCCAGAGCAGGGCGACCAGCAAACCGCAAGCCATGGCCGACATCAGCCTTGGTCGCAATCGCAATTGGCTCAGCAGTTTCATTCGGCGATGGCAGTGAAGCGCTGAAGCATTTGGCCGTCAACCAGCAGCGTGCCAAAAAACATCGCATGCGGCCTGACCCACAGCCCGCTGGCGTTGTAAAGCGGCCTGTAGACGACCAGTGGCTCCAGTGTTTCGCTGTGCCGGGCAGCGCCTATTACTTCGTACTCACCGCCTTTGTAATGGCGGTAGCGGCCGAGCGGCGTGGCGGGCAGGGGGGCGAGATCGGAGGTCATCTGGGGCTTGGTTGTGACGGCTTGTCACAGTGCAGGGATAATCGGCGGATGCATCCTAATGCCCTTATCGATATGAGCTGCGAGCTTTTGCGCGCCGTGCTCCAACTGGACACCCCCGCTGATAGCGTCGTGTCTGCCTTTTTCCGTAAACACAAGGGCCTCGGCCAGCGTGAACGCCATGCCTTGGCAGAGACCGCCTACACGGTGTTGAGGCAGCGCCCGCTGCTCCAGCATCTGGGTCAATCGGGCAGCGGTCCGACCGAACGCCGGCTGACCTTGCTGGCTTGGCAAGGCAATGCCGCATTTTTGCGCGGGGCCTTGAATCAAACCGAGCTGCAATGGCTGGAGCAGGTCCAGGCCCTGGACAAGTCCAGCCTGGCGCCCAAGCTGCGCCACAACCTGCCTGAATGGCTGGCAGCGCCGCTGCTGGAGCGGCTCGGCGAAGAGCAGTTTTGGCAATTGGCCGCCAGCATGAACGAGCAGGCGCCGCTGGACCTGCGCGTCAATACCCTGAAGGCCAAGCGCGAAGAAGCGCAGGCGGTGCTGGCTGCGGCCGGCATTGAAGCCGAGCCGACACCGTTTTCACCGCTTGGCCTGCGCATCCACGGCAAGCCTGCGCTGAGCAAGCTGGAGCTGTTCAACAGCGGCGGCATCGAGGTGCAGGACGAAGGCAGCCAGTTGTTGGCCCTGCTGCTCGACGCCAAGCGCGGCGAAATGGTGGTGGACTTTTGCGCCGGTGCCGGCGGCAAGACGCTGGCGCTGGGCGCGGCGATGCGCAATACCGGGCGCTTGTATGCCTTCGACACCTCGGGCCATCGGCTCGCGGCGATGAAGCCGCGTTTGGCTCGCAGTGGTCTGTCGAACGTCTATCCGGCACAAATCGCCCATGAGCGTGAAGAGCGCATCAAGCGTCTGGCCGGCAAGATCGACCGCGTCTTGGTCGACGCGCCTTGTTCTGGCCTGGGTACCTTGCGCCGCAATCCAGATTTGAAGTGGCGTCAGTCACTGTTCGCGATCAAAGAATTGCAGGCAAAGCAGACTGCCATTCTGGCCGGCGCGGCTCGCCTGCTGAAGCCCGGTGGCCGCTTGGTCTACGCCACATGCAGCCTTTTGAATGATGAGAACGAGGTGATCGCCGAGGCTTTCAGTGCAGCGCACCCTCAGTTCAAGCCCCTCTCGGCCAAGGAAGCCTTGGAGCGCGCGCATGTCGAGCATGCGGATCGCTTGGTCGAGAATGGATATTTGCGGCTTTGGCCCCATATGCATCAGACCGACGGCTTTTTCGCCGCGGTTTGGGAAAAGCAGTAATCTGCTTTCGCCAAAAGCAGTAATCTGTTTTCGCTAAAAGCAGCAATCTGCTTTCGCCAAAGTTAATTTGGCAAGGCCGGCGGGCATTGTCGGACTTAATGCCTCGCCAATTAGAGAGGGTCGCCTACAATTGGCGCGCTTACGTCCATTTTGCTGCTCTTCTAGGGGCAGGGTTAGGAACTAATGAACTTCTTGATGACAATCCATGACGCTTTGGTGCAGTGGTTGGCCCATGGTCTGCTTGGCGCCTCGGCGTGGCAGATGGTGGCCTATACCCTGGTGATTACGCACTTCACGATCTTGGGTGTGACGATCTTTTTGCACCGCGCTCAGGCACACCGGGCCTTGGATTTGGGGCCTATTCCTGCGCATTTCTTCAGGTTTTGCCTGTGGTTGACCACCGGCATGGTGACCAAAGAGTTTGTCGCCGTGCACCGCAAGCACCACGCCAAGTGCGAAACCGAAGAAGACCCGCACAGCCCGCAAACACGCGGCTTGAAGGCCTTGTTGTTGACCGGTGTCGAGTTGTACCGGGCCGAGGCCTTGAATCCAGAGACGATTGCCAAGTACGGCACCGGCACACCCAATGACTGGATTGAGCGCAATCTCTACACCCGCTATAGCTGGCAAGGTGTGGGCCTGATGCTGATCATCAATCTGGCCTTGTTCGGCGCCATTGGCGCAACCATCTGGGCGATTCAGATGGTTTGGATTCCCGTTTGGGCGACCGGTGTGATCAATGGCCTTGGCCACTGGTGGGGCTATCGCAATTTTGAGGCGCCCGATGCGTCGACCAATGTTTCGCCTTGGGGGATTTTGATTGGTGGCGAGGAGTTGCACAACAATCACCACACCTATCCGACCTCGGCCAAGTTCTCGGTCAAGAAGTACGAGTTCGACATTGGCTGGGGCTATATCCGCGCATTCGAGATGCTCGGCTGGGCCAAGGTTCGCAAGACTGCCCCGAAGTTGCGTCTGGGCGAAATCAAGCCCGCAGACAAAGATACCCTGGAAGCAGTCATTGCCAATCGCTATGAGGTCATGGCGAGCTATGGCCGTGGTCTGAAGGCAGCTTGTGCAGCCGAGTTGGCCAAGATGAAGGCGCAAGGGCAGGAGCGCAGTGCTCAGTGGGTCCAGTTCCAGTCGGCCAGCCGCTGGTTGCACCGGGACGAGGCGCGCATTCCTGTGTCTATGTTGGATCAGATCGCCAGTCTGCGTGCAGCCAGCCCCTCACTCGATAAATTGGTGACGATGCGTGAAGAGCTGCGGCAGCTCTGGACCCGCACCAATGTGTCGGCCGAGCAGTTGGTCAGCGATTTGCAAGCTTGGTGCCGCCGGGCCGAAGAAAGCGGCATTGCCGAGTTGCGCAGCTTCTCCATGAGTTTGCGCGCCGCGCGCGCATAAGCGAAGTTTTGGTGGCGCGCCCTGGATGGGCAGCTCGAAAGGTAAGAAAATGGACGCCGAGTGGGCGTCCATTTTTTTTTGCTCCGGCCCCCCATCGCTACTGGTCTTGTCCAATCACCGTGCAGCGAGTGGCTGGTGCTTGGTGGTCAGGGGCTAGTGCATCGAATTGAGTTCTTGTTTTATGGAGCTCGCTTCAATTTGGAGGCACAAAAAAGCCCCGGCAGCTAGGCTGGCGGGGCTTGGTTTCTGGCTTGGAGGTCAGGGCTGACTTATCTCAGCTTGGTTTCTTTGTACAGAACATGCTTGCGAGCCTTGGGGTCGAATTTCATGAATTCGAGCTTGCCGGTCGTAGTCTTCTTGTTCTTGTCAGTCGTGTAGAAGTGACCTGTACCTGCGGTCGACTCCAACTTGATTTTTTCGCGTGCGCCTTTGGCCATGATTGTGCTCCTTGATACTCAGTGCTAGATCAGAGCTCGCCTTTGGCGCGCAGATCGGCGACGACTTGGTCGATGCCGACCTTGTCGATCAAACGCAAAGCAGCATTGCTGATGCGCAGACGAATCCAACGGTTCTCTGTTTCCAGGAAGAAGCGGCGGTACTGCAGATTCGGCAAGAACCGACGTTTGGTTTTATTGTTGGCATGGGAAACATTGTTCCCAACCATGGGCTTCTTGCCCGTGACTTGACAGACGCGTGCCATGACGCTTCTCCGGTTTGAATTGTTGACCGGTCAATTCCCTGATGAATCCTGCGATTGCAGTTCAGAGGGATGACCACATGACCACTTTATGCATTGCTAAACCCGTCCAGTCGATCCTTTAGATCAGCCTTGGGGCGCGGTCCATCCAGCAAGCAAGCCTAAGAGTATAGCAGAAAACCAACTTCATTGGCCTTGCTCTTGCTCCAGGAAGCGCTGTGCGTCGAGAGCCGCCATACAGCCGGTGCCAGCGCTCGTGATTGCCTGGCGGTAGATGTGGTCCTGCACATCGCCAGCGGCAAATATGCCGGGCACGCTGGTCATGGTGGCGAAACCGTTGGAGCCGCTACGGGTAAGGATGTAGCCATCCTTCATCTCCAGTTGATTCTTGAAGATGTCGGTGTTGGGCGAGTGACCAATGGCAATAAAGCAGCCGTGCAGGGTCAAGTCTTGCGTGCTGCCGTCTTGGGTGCTTTTGATGCGAACACCGGTGACGCCGCTTTGGTCGCCCAGTACTTCGTCCAGGGTGTTCCAAAGGTGCAGCACCACATTTCCGTTGGCCGCCTTGGCCATCAGCTTGTCGATCAAAATAGGCTCGGCCTTGAATTTGTCGCGACGGTGAATGACATGCACCTTGGCCGCAATATTCGACAAATACAGAGCCTCCTCAACGGCGGTGTTGCCGCCACCGACCACGCACACTTCTTGACCGCGATAGAAAAAACCGTCGCAAGTCGCGCAGCCGCTGACGCCGCGGCCCATGAATGCTTCTTCGGAGGGCAGGCCCAGGTACTTGGCCGAAGCGCCGGTGGCGATGATCAAGGCGTCGCAGCTGTAGCTGGCGCTGTCACCCTTGAGCTTGAAGGGGCGGCTCGAAAAATCAACCTCGTTGATGTGATCGAACACCAATTGAGTCTCAAAGCGCTCGGCGTGCTTTTGGAATCGCTCCATCAGCTCTGGGCCTTGCACACCCATCACGTCGGCAGGCCAGTTGTCGACCTCGGTCGTGGTCATCAATTGGCCTCCTTGCGCCATGCCGGTCAAAAGGGTGGGCTTCAAATTGGCGCGGGCGGCGTAAATTGCAGCGGTGTAGCCGGCCGGGCCTGAGCCCAAAATCAGCAGCGAATGGTGTTGAGTGGCTTGGTTCATGACAGTTATATGAGGTTGCTATCGGTGCAGACAAGAAGACTAGGCCGTTTTATCCGGCTTTGACCTGATTTGAATGTTTGCGCGAATGTGCACAATTTGCCCATTCTAGGCATGGCCACGCAATTCAGAGGGTCAGCCGGTTTCAATCCTTAGTCAATGGAGGCTGTTTATGGCGATGCTGTCAAATCTGGACCTGATCCGTAGGGTGCCCTTGTTTTCTTTGCTCACTACCGATCAGGCGCAGTCCATTGCGGACAGTGTTGTCAAGCGCCGATTCAAGCGTGGCGAGTTGATCGTCGAGCAAAACACCAAGTCGAATGCCTTGTTTATCTTGTTGAACGGGCGTGCGCGCGTGCTAACCGCTGACACGCGCGGACGCGAAGTGATTTTGGCAGTCTTGCAGCCCGGTCACTATGTCGGTGAAATGAGTCTGATCGACCATGAGCCGCATTCGGCCTCGGTACGTGCCGAGGTGCAGACCGATATGTTGGTTTTAGGGCGCAATGAGTTTGCGCGTTGCCTGCCTGACAGCAGTAGTTTGTCTTACGCCATTTTGCGCGGCTTGGTCGCACGCCTGCGCAATGCAGATCGGCAGATCGAATCGCTCGCTTTGTTGGATGTCTATGGTCGCGTGGCGCGAACTTTGCTGGATATGTCCGAGGAGGAAAAGGGCGTGAAGATCATTCGCGGCAAGGTCTCAAGGCAGGATATGGCCAAGGTCGTGGGCGCTTCACGCGAGATGGTCAGCCGAGTCATGAAGGACTTGGAGGAGCGCGGCGTGATCGAGACCTTGGAGAATGGTTCTGTGGTCATCAAGCAGCGCTTTCCTGACTAAGTCTGCCCGAGTCCTTGACCATGATTTGGTGAGGCCTGCGGGAGCCGGCCTTGCAAGAACGACATCCATCACCGCAAAGGCTAGGCTCGTGAGGGCTGCCATGGCAGCTTGTTTGTAGTCAGGCGCAAGTGCAAATCCGCCATGCGCTTGGCTCGCCGTGGCGACATGAGTTTTAGCGAATCTCATGCGCAAGACCACCGACCGCTTAAGTGGGAACAGTTGCATGAGTTTTAGCGAAACTCCTGCGCGAGAGTGCTTGCCACTTAGGCCACAATGGCGGCATGAGTTTTAGCGAAACTCATGTGCGAGAGTGCCTGTCACTTAGGCCACAATGGCGGCATGAGTTTTCCCTTGGGTTCCCTGCTGCGCGGCGATGAGGCCGGTGCCAGCGACAAAGTCTATAAACGCCAAAGCAAGAAGGCCGCTTCTGCCGCACCGGTGAAGCAAAATCCTTTGCGCACGCCCGTGTGGCTTTTGCTTGGCGGCTTACTATGGTGTCTGGTGACGATGGCTTTGCTGTCCTATGACCGCCACGACGCTGCGTTTTCAATTTCTGGCGGCCACGATCTCTATGCGAACCGAGTCGGGGCGCTTGGCGCTTGGATCGCCGATTTGCTGCTTTTTAGCTTCGGATTTTCAACTTGGTGGCTCTTGCTTGTGGGCCTGCGCGCTTGGTTGAGCAGCTTGGCCGGCTTGTTGCGTGCTGATGCCGAGCCTGCCGCTCAGAACGGCAAGTCCACGGCTTTGTATTTGCTAGGCATTTTGCTGCTGATGTGCGCCAGCTGTTCATTGGAATGGACCCGTCTTTACAGCTGGGAGGCTCGCCTACCCGGTCATGCCGGTGGCGTACTGGGTTATGTGCTAGGACCTTGGAGCATGCGCGCGGTCGGCTTTGCGGGCTCGGGTTTGCTCAGCATCAGCTTGCTTTTGATTGGAGCCGGACTCGCGCTGAAGTTTTCTTGGTTGCGTTTGGCCGAGCAGACCGGGCGGCGCTTGGAGGAGTTGCGTGAGCACTATATGCAGCGTCGCGAGCAGGCCGAAGATCAGCGCGCGGGCGAACAAGCCGTGCAAGAGCGCGCCTATGAGCATGTGGTCGAAGTTGAGCGCCAAGTCGTGGCCGAGCATGTGCCCATCGTGATCGAGGCGCCGGTTTTCGAGGTGCCCAAGTCGACTCGCGTTGCCAAGGAGAGGCAGACCGCCTTGTTTGTTGATGCCAGCGACACCAAGTTGCCACAGGTCGATCTGCTCGATGCGGCGTCGCTCAGGGTCGAGTCGGTGACGCCGGAGTCGCTGGAAATGACTTCGCGCATGATCGAGAAGAAGCTGCGCGATTTTGGTGTCGAGGTCAGAGTTGTGGCTGCATCGCCCGGCCCGGTGATCACGCGCTACGAGATCGAGCCGGCCACCGGAGTCAAGGGCTCGCAAATCGTCGGCCTGGCCAAAGACCTTTCGCGCAGTTTGAGTCTGGTGTCGATTCGCGTCGTCGAGGTCATTCCGGGCAAGAACTATATGGCGTTGGAGCTGCCCAATGCCCGCCGTCAAACGATCCGTCTGTCCGAAATTTTGGGCTCACAAGTCTATGCTGACGCACCATCTCAGCTGACCATGGGCTTGGGCAAAGACATCGTCGGCCTGCCCGTGGTGGCTGACCTGGCCAAGATGCCGCATTGCCTGGTTGCCGGTACGACCGGCTCGGGTAAATCGGTCGGTATCAACGCGATGATCTTGTCCTTGCTTTACAAGGCCGAGGCGCGCGATGTGCGTTTGATTCTGATCGACCCGAAGATGCTGGAGATGAGCGTCTACGAGGGTATTCCGCATCTGCTTGCACCCGTGGTGACGGACATGAAGCAAGCGTCCAATGCGCTCAATTGGTGTGTCGGAGAGATGGAGCGCCGCTACAAGTTGATGAGCAAGATGGGCGTGCGAAATCTGGCCGGCTACAACAAGAAGATAGACGAAGCCCATGAGCGCGGAGAGAGCATTGGCAACCCCTTCAGCCTGACGCCTGAGCAGCCCGAACCGCTGGAGCGTCTGCCCTTTATCGTGGTGGTGATCGATGAGTTGGCCGACTTGATGATGGTGGTGGGCAAGAAGATCGAGGAGTTGATTGCTCGTTTGGCGCAAAAGGCGCGAGCGGCAGGCATTCACTTGATTTTGGCGACCCAGCGCCCCAGCGTTGACGTCATCACCGGTTTGATCAAGGCCAATATTCCGACTCGTTTGTCTTTTCAGGTCAGCTCCAAAATCGACAGCCGCACTATTCTTGATCAGATGGGTG
>CAUPEV010000030.1:0-35888 GCA_963510335.1 uncultured Roseateles sp. | reverse complement strand
TCGGTGAGCACGCCGTCAACATCGAAGATCGCGGCCTTCAGGCCCAGACCCCGGCCTTGGGCCAGAAGCAAGACCTCGGGAGCAAATTTCAAAGCAGCAGTCAGCGTCATCAAATCACCTTGGCGCGCATCAAATCATTGATGGTGATGGCGCCTTGCAAACGCCGTTCGGTGTCGACCACCAAGACCACGGTGATGCGGGCTGCTTCCATCAGATCGGCCGCATCCACGGCCAGGGCTTCGGCTGCGACCGTGCGCGGATTCTTGGAGCAAACATCGGCGGCGGTCAGGCCACGCAAGTCCTGGCCCTTCTCAATCAGGCGGCGCAAGTCGCCGTCGGTGAAGATGCCCTGCACCCGGTCATAGTCGTCGACCAGAATCGCCACGCCCAAGGCCTTGGCAGACATCTCGCGCATTAATTCGGTGAACTGCGTCCCGGGTGCCACGCGCGGCAAATCTTTTCCAACCCGCATCAGATCGCGCACATGGGTCAGCAGTTTGCGCCCGAGCGCGCCGCCGGGGTGCGAGCGGGCAAAGTCCTCGGCCTTGAAGCCGCGCGCATCGAGCAGCGCCACGGCCAGTGCGTCGCCCAGGGCCATTTGCGCGGTAGTGCTGGCCGTGGGGGCCAGATTGAGCGGGCAGGCCTCCTCGGCGACGGCACTGTCGAGCACGATATTGGCGTGGCGCGCTAGGCTGGATGTGGGCTTGCCCGTCATCGCCACAATCGTCACGCCCAGTCGCTTGAGCACCGGCAAGACCACATTCAACTCATCGCTTTCGCCCGAGTTCGACAAGGCCAGCACCACGTCGCTGGGTGCCACCATGCCGAGGTCGCCATGGCTGGCCTCGGCCGGGTGCACGAACAGCGCCGGCGTGCCGGTCGAGGCCAGCGTGGCGACGATCTTGCGGCCGACATGGCCACTCTTGCCCATGCCCATCACGGCCACTCGGCCGCTGCAGTTCAAGATGGCCTGCACCGCGCGCGCAAACTCATCGCTTAAGCGGGGCGCCAGGTCATGCAAGGCTTTGGACTCGATCAGCAAGGCCTTGCGGGCGATGTCGACGGCGCGGGCGGGGTCGAAAGTAGGGGCAGGCGTCATGGCCGGAAGTATATCGACGGGCTTGGCGCAGGCGCGCCGCAACATCCGGCTATTACCCGGCCGAGCAGCAAGATTTACACAATGGCTGCAGGCGCGCCGTGGCGGCGCTGCCGCAAATCAACGGAGACTTCAAGATGGCCAAGAAACTGCTGATGCTGGTGGGCGACTATGTCGAGGACTATGAGGTGATGGTGCCCTTTCAGACCCTGCTGACGGTGGGCCACAGCGTCGACGCGGTCTGCCCGGACAAGCTTGCCGGCGACCATGTGCTGACCGCCATCCATGATTTCGAGGGCGCGCAGACCTATTCCGAAAAGCCCGGCCACCGCTTCACCCTCAACGCCAGCTTTGCCGACATCAAGCCCGAGGACTATGACGGCCTGGTGATTCCCGGCGGCCGCGCGCCCGAGTACCTGCGCACAATGCCGGGTGTGCTGGCGCTGGTCCAGCATTTCGCCCGCGCCGGCAAACCGATCGCTGCGATCTGCCATGGCGCACAATTGTTGGCCGCTGCCGGCGTGATCCGAGGCAAAAAGGTCTCGGCCTATCCGGCCTGCGCCGCCGAAGTCGAGTTGGCCGGCGCCAGCTACGCCGCTATCGCGGTCACCGAGGCCATCACCGACGGTCAGCTGGTGACGGCGCCGGCCTGGCCCGCGCACCCGGCCTGGATGGCGCAGTTTTTGGCCGTGCTCGGCACGAAAATCATTCATTGAGTGCCCCAAAGCCACTGTCTCCCTGTGTCCCCTCCCGAGGGGGCGCTAGGAAACGTGGAGCGGCCCGGCGTTTTCTTGTCATGCTTGCTGACGGGCCGTTTCTGCGGCAGTATGGCGGCGCCCGCCCAAGCCCAGGAGTGCATGCAGCCATGTGCGAGATCTTCATCAGCGCCAATCCCGAATCCTATGAGTCGCGCACGCGCTCGGTGCGCCTGCATGGCGTGGTCACCAGCATCAGGCTGGAGAATCTGCACTGGGAGATGCTGGAGGAGATCGGCCAGCGCGACGGCATGAGCGTCACCCAGCTGATCGAAAAACTGTACGACGAGCTGGTGCGGGCGCGCGGCGAGGTCGGCAACTTCGCCTCCTTCCTGCGCGTCTGTGCGCTGCGTTATGTGGCGCTGCAGCTGCGTCAGCGCATTCCCGCCGACCTGAGCGTGCCTATACGCACACTGGAGCCGGCCCGCGTGCTGCAAGACCTGCCCGCCAGCTGGGCCAAGCCGATTCAACGGGTGGGCTTGAGCTGAGGGCCGACCGCCGTGTGCTGCTATCCCGCTATGCCGTTGCGCCGTTCATTGCCCGCCTACGCTCGACTTTGGCCGGCTTTGCCCCACGATGCGTTAGGCTGGCGCGATGCCAGACACCGATGACACCCATTGCCAGCCCTTCGTGCTCGAGACGCCGAAGTCCACCAGCTTGCATTTCTCGTTCACCTCCATCCAGAGCCGCATGGATGCGAGTCGGCCCGATGAGCTGGAGCTCGACTACACCGCCTTGATGATGGGTTTTTTGTTGTTCCAGCCGGCGCCAGCCCAAATGGGCATGGTTGGCCTGGGTGGTGGTTCCTTGGCGAAGTTCTGCTTCCGCCATTTGCCGGTCTGTCAGATCGACGTGGCCGAGATCAATCCGCATGTAATCGCACTGCGCGAGCGTTTCAATGTGCCGGCCGAAGGCCCGCGCTTTCGGGTCCATTGCGCCGACGGAGCCGACTTTGTGCAAGCCGCGGCCGGGCAGTTCGATGTCTTGATGGTGGACGGGTTTGACCAAAGCGGCACGCCACCGGCGCTGTGCTCACAGCGTTTTTACGACGATTGTTTGGCCTCGCTGGCTGAACAGGGCGTGCTGGTCATCAATCTGCATAGCGGCCACCTTGACTATCCGCTCCATCTGGCGCGCTTGCGCCAAAGTTTTGGCGAGCAATTGCTGCGCCTGGGCCAGGAGTCCAGTGGCAACTCCATTGTGTTGGCTTGCCGCAGCCCCAAGACGCTCTCCCAGCCGCGCGCATCGCTTTTGCGCAAGCCTGCCGACTTCAATCAACAGGCTTGGGAGCAGTTGTTGCCTGCCTTTGAGCGAGTACGCAATGCGTGGCTAAAGTGGCAGGTCGATACAGCTCAATGGAAGTCGTAGGAGAACTGCAGCATCAGGCCTGAGTTGCCCAGCAGATTGGCCTGCACGGCGGTCTCCTTGTTGAAAGCCCAGCCGAGCGAGAACAGCGCGCCGGGCGAGAATCCGCCATGGTTGAACGGCACTTTGTTTTGAAATTCGCCCTTGTAGCCGTACAGCACACCGGCCGACCATTGCGCAAACAGCTGCGGCTGGGCGGCGAACAAGTCGGTATAGCGTTTGCCGACATAGACATAGCCGCTGGGTTGGCCGAAGGAGTTGCTGAAATACGATCCACCCCACAACCAGCCGTCATCGGCTTGGCGTTCCATGCCGATGGCCCAGACATAGCGATGCTTTTCGTTATAAGTGAAATGCAGGCTGTAGGGGGACACCGCGAGGCGCCAATGGCCGGGTCCGGCCAGATCGAAGATGCCCTCGGCTTGGGCGCAAATGGGCGAGGCCAGCGCGCAAGCAGCGATGATCAAGGGAGCAAAGAGCTTGGCGGAGGGTAGTTTGGGCAGACAAATCATGGCGCGCATTCTCGCTGAAACAGATTTCATATCGCGGATCAAGGTGTGGATCAACGCGTGGATCAAGACGCGGTTCATAGCGCGTTCATCAGCCGCGTTGCTGCTGGGGCTCGCGCTAATTTCGAGCTTGAGCGGCTGCGCTTGGTGGAGCGTCAAGGAGCGCGAGCTCGCACTGCGGCCAACGCCTGGCCGGCCCGCGGCCTATGCCGACGACGGCGTCGGCCTGCGCGCCGGCGACCAGCGCTTGTTGCAGCCGGTGACCGGTGACAATGGCAGGCCGCAGCAACTGGCCTTGTGGTGGTTGCCGCACGCCGATCCGGCCGCGCCGACGCTTTTGTACCTGCATGGCACATTGCGCAGCCTGTACGGCAATCTGCCCAAAATCGAGGCGCTGCGTGACGCGGGCTTCGCCATTCTTGCGGTGGACTACCGGGGCTGGGGCGATAGCAGCTTCATCATCCCTTCGGAGGCCAGCATCAATGCGGATGTGCGCACAGCTTGGGCCGAGTTGCTCAAGCGCCAGCCGGAGGCCAAAAAGCGGGTGCTGTTTGGCCATTCGATGGGCGGGGCTGTGGCGGTGACGCTGGCCAGCTCGCTGCATCACGGCGCAGACTACGGCGCCCTGGTGCTGGAGTCGACCTTCACCCGTCTGCCAGACGTGGCGGCCGAGGCGGGCACCCTGGGCAAGATTGGCGCCGCCATCACCAGTCTGGAGTTTGATTCGCTGGCCAAGATCGGCCGTGTCGATGCGCCGCTCTTGATGCTGCATGGTTCGGCCGACAAGACGGTGCCGGTCGTGCTGGGGCGGCGTTTGCGCGACGGGGCGCCCAAGGCCAGCACCTGCTGGATTGAAATCGAGGGCGGCTCGCACAGCCGGCTTCACAGCGAGTTCCCGCAACAATACCGGCAGGCGCTGCAGGCCTTAATCGCCAGCCTTCAGACCGACGCACCCTGGCCCGGCGAATGCCGTACAGTCTTGCCCCAGAGCCAAGTTAGGCCTCAACCCTAGACGAAGAAATCATCATGCTGATCATCAATAAACTGCTTCCCCAAGGTGCGGGCCTGGCCCCGGTGCTGCTCAAGCGCGCGGGCGTGCTGGCCCTGCCTTTTGCGGCGCGCCAACATCACGAAGCGAACTTGAGCGACGGTGCTGGCTCTGAGCTGGGCTTGCGTTTGCCGGTCGGCAGCGTGCTGCGCGGTGGCGATGTGCTGGTGGCCGAAGATGGCTCGCTCTTGCGCGTAGAGGCAGCGCCCGAGGCCTTGCTGCTGGTGCGTGCTTCGGCCAAGCAAAGCCTGGCCGATCTGCTGCGCCTGGCCCATCAACTGGGCGAGATGCATGTGCATATGGAAGCCGCTGACGACCATCTGCGTTTGCCTGGAGATCCGGAGTTAGCGCAATGGCTGGAGCGGCAAGACTTTGCCTTGGAGCCACTGGAGGCGCCCTTCGATCCCCCGTCCTTGCTCAGCCAGCTGCCTGAGGTGATGGCGCAGCAGCATGAGCATGGCCATGCTCATTCTCACGATCACGATCACGACCATGGCCACGCAGGTCATGTGCATGGCCCGGGCTGCAATCACGGTCATTGAAGAGCTTTGTAGGGAGCGCTACGCCGCCTGGGTTCTGGCGAAGTTGCGCTTTCACGCCACCCCGTGAAGGGTGGCCTTTCGGTTTGCTTTAGAACTTGTAGTCAAGCCCGACATTGGGCGTGATGCCGAGTTCCAGATTGGACCTGCGCTTCTTGTAGTCGGCTGTATAGGTATAGCCCGAGATATTCTTTTGCGCATAGGCATTGAGCAGCTCGTAGTAGAAGCTCAGGCGCGGTGAGTAGACTTGGTCGACGCGCAGATCCAGCCGGTGATAGTTGGGCAGGCGCTCCGAGTTGAGGGCGCCGTAGATGGGCTTGACGCGGCCATCAGGATGGGTGCCTGTGCCCACGACCGGCGTGAACAAATTGCCGCTGTGATAGCTCCACTTGGCGCCGAATTGCCAGGTGTCCGAGTACTTGTAGTTGCCGACCAGGTTGACCACCACCGGCTGGTCGTACTCGAATTTGAACTCCTGCCCGCTCACGTCGTTCTGGCGTCGCGCCTTGGCCAGGCTGACCGATAGCCAGCCGGAGAACTTGGCGTTTGCGATCGCATCTTTCTTGATGAAGAGCTCCACCCCGCTGGCGTCACCGCTGCCGCCATTGATGTAGTTCAACGTCGGGTCGGCGATCACGAAGTTGTCAAACTTCTTCTGGTACACCTCGGTCTTGACGGACCAGCCATCGGCCAAAGCCTGGCTGACACCCAGCACCGAATGCGTGGCCTGCATATGGCCAAGCTTGGGGTTGCCCAGATCCTTCAGAACTTGAATCCCATCGGGGAACTGGTTATGTTTTCCCCAGCCCATATTGAAGGTGGTGTTCTTGAGGGCGCGCCATTCCAGGCCCAGCCGCGGTTCGGTGTAGTTGCGATTCAAATAGCCGTCGCGGGTGAAGTGCAAGCCGGCGGTGGCGGCCAATTCGGGTGTCAGTTGCCAGCGGTCTTTGGCATAGAAGATCGAGTAGTTGACCTTCAGTTCATCCTTGAACTTTTTTCGCTCGGCGCTGGTCAGGTCACAGGCCGGGTCAAACTCGGTGCAGCGTGCGTCGAGCAGGTCGAGATCAAGCTTGTACTTCTGCGAGAACAGAATAGTGCCCAGCGCCACATCGTGATTTTCGCCCAGGCGCAGGCGCAATTGGTCGCGCAAGAAGAAGTTGTCGACCTTGACGTCCGCATCCGCCGCTGAGCCAAACTTGCCCTGGCTGCGCGAATCCATATGGCCCAGGGCGAGCTTGTTGCTGACGCGCGAGTTCAGCTGATGGTCCCAGACTACCGCTTGTGTATTGCTCGACTCCTTGGATTTCGAATCTCCCGCCAGCACGGGGTCCTGGATGGCCATATCGGTATCTGCCGGCACGGTGAACTTGATCTGGTCCTGTGCGCCCATCGCGTGAAAGCTCAGTGTGTTGCTCTCGTTCAAGCGCCAGCTGTATTTGCCTTGGTAGTCATGGAACTTGGGCATGGTGTAGATCACGCCGCTGTCTTTGTCGGTTTGCTTGCCGCGGATCAACAGGTCGATATAGCTCTTCTTGGCCGCGAAGTAAAAGCTTTGGTTTTCGGTCACAGGCCCTTCCACCAGCAGGTCAGCGCCGAGCGCGCCGACCCTGATCTGCCCGCCCAGGCGATCGCTGCGCGGCTGGCGCAAGCTGATGTCGACAATGCCACCGTGCACATCGTCGAACTCGGGTCCAAAGGCGCCGGTGTAGAGCTCAAACTGCTTGACCAGTTCAGGATGCACGGTGCTCAAGTAACCGCCTAAATGGTAGACATAGCCAACCGGCAGGAAGTCGATGTAGTAGGCGTTGTCGCCGGGCCGCGAGCCGCGAATTGCCGGGGCGGCATTGGCATCGCTGGTGGCCACCACGCCGGGCAAGCTTTGCAGTGCCCGCATCGGGTCACCGCTGGTGCCGGCCACCCTCGCCAGCTCTTCGCCGCGCATCACCGTTTTGCTGACGGGCACGCGCGTGGACTGCACGACGACCGGCGCCAGTTGCTCGGGTTCTTCCTTCTTGGCTGCTTCTTCGCTCGCCTGCGCCGAGCCGTAGGGTGCCAGGCTGCTGCTCCAGATGGCCAGCAGCGCCAGGGTCAATTGTTGGCGTCGCGGTGCAGCGCTAAAGCCGTTTCGATAGCTTTGTTGAGGGTGACTAAGGCTGTGCTTGCTGCGGTTCATGAGGTTCCTCAAGGGCTCTAAAGTTGGCGCAGTCTGCCTGGGTGGACGCAGATCTGGGAGATCGCGAACGGAGTGCCGGAATTCGCACCTTCGGGTAGCGTTTGGCGCGGCGCGCGGGCGGATTTCAGGCGATATCATTCGCGCCAACAATTTCTTGAAGGGCGGCAACAATGGCTGAGCGTGGCATTTCTTGGATTGGGATTGGCGTGCGAATTGTTCTGGGCATCGCCTTGGTCTTGATCACCTACAACCCATCCGGGCATTCCTTCTATCACTGGCTGACGGCGCCGCCGACTGAGCTCAATGCGCCCAAGGCGCTGGCCGGTGTGTTGCTGCTGATCGGCTGGGTTGTCTGTCTGCGCACGGCCTATGTCTCGCTCGGACTGCTGGGTGCGCTGCTGGGCGGCGCCTTGCTGGCCGCCATGGTGTGGGAATTGGTGGAGCTGAAATGGATTGACCCCGACGGCACCGGCAATCTGGCCTGGCTGAGTTTGGGCGCCCTGGGCGTCCTGTTGGGGCTGGGGCTCAGCTGGTCATTGATCCGGGCCAGGTTGACGGGGCAGATCGAAACCGATTGATGCGGTCGCCGAAGCGCTCAACAAGCGCGGGCCGGGTTTTGCGCAAACCAAGCGGCCACGGCTGCCCGCTGAACTTCGCTGTAATGCAGGCCGAGCTTGGAGCGCCGCCACAACACGTCCTCGGCACTGCAGGCCCATTCTTCGCGTTGCAGGTATCGCAGCTCAATCGCATACAGATCCGGTGCCACTTCTTGGCCCAGGTCGCTCAGGCGAGCCGCCGTGCCTAGCACGCGGGCTACCCGTGAGCCATAGGCCCGCGCCAACCGCCGAGTCAGCTTTGGGCTCAGATAGTCATAGCGCTGTTGCACAGCAGCCACCAGGCGCTCAAAGTCGGCGTCCGGTCGAACCGGCGCGCCAATCCATTCGTGCAGGTCGCCGCCGGGCAAGTAGGCCTGCTCGGTCCAGGCCGCCCGCGGGTCTCCGAGCATCTGGCCGACCAAGTTGGCGGCATCTTCCGCGAGCTTGCGAAAGGTCGTGATCTTGCCGCCCCAGACACTGAGCAGTGGAGCCCCGGCAGTATTGGTCTCGAGCAAATAGTCGCGCGTCACCGCAGACGGGTCGCCCGAGGCATCGTCCAACAAGGGCCGCACGCCGGCGTAAGTCCACACCACATCTGCCGGCAGCACCGGCTTGGTGAAGTAACGGCTGGCCTGTTCGCACAAATACGCGATCTCATCCGTGTCAATGCCGGCCTTGGCAAAACCGCCCAGCGCGGCGGGGGGGAGTTCGACATCGGTGGTGCCAATCAGCGTGTATTCGCCCTCATAAGGAATGGCAAAGATGATGCGCTTGTCTGGGTTTTGAAAAATATAGGCGTGGTCATGCTCGAAGCAGCGCTTGACGATGATGTGGCTGCCCTTGACCAGTCGCAAGTGTTTGGTCGCCAAGGCCTCGCCTTGCGCCGGCTTGGCGACCTGACGCAAAAAGCTCTCGGCCCAGGGGCCGGCGGCGTTGATCAAGGCACGGGCTCGCACCTGGCGCACACCCTCGGATGTGGTGATTTGCGCGGCCCAGCCCTCCGCATCGCGCTGCACCGAGGTGACCGGGCTGCGCGTGAGCATTTCGGCCCCTTTGTCGCGCGCATCGAGCGCGTTCAGCATGACCAGTCGGGCGTCATCGACCCAGCCGTCGGAGTAGATAAAGCCGCGGCGGTATTGCGCCTTCAAGGGCACTCCCAATTTGGAACAGCGCAGATTGACACCGCAGGAGCCGGGCAAGACTTCGCGGCGAGCCAGGTGGTCATACAGAAACAAGCCCAGTCGCACCAACCAAGCCGGCCGCATCGCAGCGTCATGCGGCATCACGAAGCGCAGCGGCCAGATGATGTGTGGGGCGCTTTTGAGCAGCACTTCGCGCTCTTGCAAGGCCTTGCGCACCAGTGAAAACTCGAAATACTCCAGGTAGCGCAGGCCGCCATGAATCAGCTTGGTGCTGCTTGAAGAAGTGTGGGCGGCGAAGTCCGAGGCCTCGGCCAAGATGACTTTCCAGCCGCGCCCGGCCAGGTCACGTGCAATGCCGGCGCCATTGATACCGCCGCCGACCACCAATACGTCAAAATGTTCTTCCATCGCCCGACTCTAAAGCAACATCCTAGAGTTGGCAGTCGACCGCTCGGTGTTGCCACGAAAGTTCTATGAATACTGACGAAAGTTGCTTTGACTCGATTCACTATTCTGGTGAGATCGCGACGCACCCAATGGCGCCGCGCTACGGCACGCTGACATTGTTGCTGCTCCTCGCGGGCACCGGCCCGCGTCGTCGTCGCGCCAGGGCCGGGAGGCCCTGGCCTTCGCCAGGCACAAATAGTCCTGAGGACTATTTGCGTCCGGTCTCAGCCTCGCCAGCGCACCGTATTGCATCACCCTCGGGCGCGTCCGACTACCAACTCTAGGATGACCATGACCTACTTACTCGCGCTTGATCAAGGCACCTCCAGCTCGCGCGCCATCGTGTTCGACGGCGAGGGCCAGATCGTCTCGATGGCGCAGCGGTCTTTGCGTCAGATTTACCCGCAACCGGGTCAGGTCGAGCATGACGCGCTGGAGATCTGGCAGGACCAACTCGCCACGGCGCGCGAGGCGCTGGCCAAGGCGGGCCTGCGGGCCGCCGACATCAAGGCCGTCGGCATCACCAATCAACGCGAAACCACGCTGTTGTGGAGCCGCTTGACCGGCCAGCCCATCCATCACGCCTTGGTCTGGCAAGACCGCCGCGCCGAGCCGACCTGCGCTGCGCTGCGCGAGCAAGGTTTGACCCCCGTGGTGCAGCGCAAGACCGGTTTGGTGATTGTGGCCTATTTCTCAGCGAGCAAACTGAAATGGTTGCTCGACCATGTGCCGGGCGCGCGAGCGCAGGCAGAGCGGGGTGAATTGGCCTTTGGCACCATAGACTGTTGGCTGGTCTGGCAGCTCACCAAGGGCGCCGTGCATGCCACCGACGTCAGCAATGCCTCGCGCACCATGCTGTTCAATGTTCACACAAACCGTTGGGATGATGAGTTGCTGGCCGCGCTGGACATCCCGCCCTCGGTGCTGCCCGAGGTGCATCCGTCCTCGCATCCCTATGGCACGGTGGCCGCCGAACATCTGGGCGGCGAGATCCTGATCGGCGGCATTGCCGGCGATCAACAAGCCGCGCTGTTTGGCCAAGCCTGCTTCAAAGCCGGCATGGCCAAGAACACCTACGGCACGGGCTGCTTCATGCTGATGCACAGTGGGGGGCAGTTCCAAACCTCGGCCAATGGTTTGATCACGACCAGCGCGGCGCAGATCAGCGCCGCGCCTGAGTTCGCTTTGGAAGGCAGCGTCTTCATAGGCGGCGCGGTGGTGCAGTGGTTGCGTGACGGCTTGCAAGCTGTGACGACCAGCGGCGAGGTCGAGGGCTTGGCCGAGAGCGTGCCGGATGCCGGCGGCGTGATGTTTGTGCCCGCCTTTACCGGCTTGGGCGCCCCCTATTGGAACGCCGAAGCACGCGGCGCCATCGTCGGCCTCACGCGTGGCTCGACCGTGGCGCATATCGCGCGCGCTGCTTTGGAGAGCATTGCTTTTCAGAGCGCGGCCTTGTTGCAGGCCATGAGCCGCGATGCAGTGGCTGCGGGGGGCTCGGCGGTGAGCGAGTTGCGTGTCGACGGCGGCGCCTGCGTGAACAATCTGTTGATGCAGTTTCAGGCCGATCTGCTCGGCATACCGGTTGTGCGACCACGCGTGATCGAGACGACGGCGCTGGGTGCCGCCTATCTGGCGGGCCTGAGCTGCGGTGTCTACCGCAATCTGGAAGAGCTCAGCGGCCATTGGCAAGCCGAGCGGGTATTCCGCCCGACCATGCCGCGTGAGCGGGCCTTGGAGCTGATGGCGAATTGGGAGCGGGCGGTGCGGCAGGCTTGTGCAAGCTGAGCAAGCAAGAAAAAGCCCCCGGTGGAAAACTCCACCGGGGGCTTGGCAGTCAAGCTAAATACTGATTACTTGAACTGATAGGCCAGGCTGCCGTACCAGAAGCGGCCACGTGGATCGGTGAACGAGGCGGCGTAGCCGGCTGCGTGCGAACCATAGGACGAAGAGGCGGTGTACGGTGGTTCGGCATCAAAGAGATTGCGAATGCCCAGACGAGCCGTCACGTTCTTGATGCCCTTGTAAGCCGCCGACACATTGAAGCGGTCGCTATTGCTGACCCGGTGTGCAACCTCAACGCCTACATTGGCGCCGACCGAAGCGGCCGATTCCGTCCAGCCGCGGGTGTAGA
This sequence comes from uncultured Roseateles sp., assembly GCA_963510335.1. Classification (GTDB taxonomy): domain Bacteria; phylum Pseudomonadota; class Gammaproteobacteria; order Burkholderiales; family Burkholderiaceae_C; genus Paucibacter_A. The sequence goes on along the minus strand of CAUPEV010000030.1, from coordinate 24,087 downwards.
CGTTCTCCACCATGAAGCTCACCGCGTTGTACTGCCATTCGGCGCTCAGCGTGTGCTGCCAGCGTGGCACAGGAGCAATCGTGCTGTCACCGCCGGTGCCGGCAAAGTTGCCGGTTGCGCCGCCGTTGTACTTCTGCGCGTCGTAGTTGGCGACATAGGAGCCGGCAAGCCCCAGGTTGATGCGCCCGCTGCCTTCGCTCAAGGCGATACGGCCGCGCACATCAATGTCGAAGCCCGACATCTTCAGATCACCCAAGTTGTCGACCGGGGTCTCGACAAACAAGATGAAGCCGGCTGCATTGCGCTTGACGCGGCTGCCAAATTTCTTCAGCAGGTCGGGCGTATTCAACAAGGTGTCGGCCGCGATCACGCCGATCGTGTCTTTCTTGTTGATGTTCCAGTAATCCAGCGTCAAAGACACTTCCTTGGCCGGCTCGAACACCAGGCCGGCAGAAAACTGCTTGCTGGTTTCGGGCTTCAGGCCAGCGGAAGCGGAAGACTTGGTCGGCACCTGCGTATTGCAACGTCCGCCCAATTCGGCCGGATCCGGGCAGGCCGGGTCGGTCACCGAATCGGCCGTGTTCGAGAACGACGGTGGCGAGTTGACGTCCCACAGCGTTGGCGCGCGGAAGCCTGTGCCGTAGGCCGTACGCAGCATCAAGGCCTTGGTCGGCTGGAAGCGCAGCGAGGCGCGTGGGTTGAAGGTCGATCCGAAGTCGCTGTAATGGTCATAACGGGCCGCCAGACCGGCTTCCCAGCCCTTGGCAAACGGCATGTTCAACTCGGCAAACACAGCGGCCAGATCGCGCGAAGCCGTGGTGTGAGGCACCGTGCCTTCGCCGCCAATATGCTTGCCGGCTGCGTACTCGGCGTTCAGCGGCTTGTCATCTGCCTCTTCGCGGCGCACATCAAAGCCGGTGGCCAGGCCCATATTGCCGCCAGCCATCGCCATCAATTCCTTGCTGACCTTGAAGTCGAAGGCGGTGACGGTGCTCTTGGATTCACGCATCTTGCCGTCCATTGCGGATGCTTTCCAGAGCGCGTCGCTGGCGGCATCGCCTGGACCAAAGGGGTTCAAGTTGCCGGTGGCCAGGGCCTTCAAGAAGCGGTCTTCGTTGATATAGCCCTTGTAGTCGAGCAAGCCCTTGGCCTGCGCGTAGTTGAAGCCGGTGTCGTAGTCCCAGCCGCCCAGCACGCCGCTTGATCCAATCACAAAACGAGCTTGTGTATTGGTGTTGTCGCTGATGCGGTTGCCGGCGGGAATGGCGCGCAGTGCGATGCCTTCCATGCCGGTGGCCGGCACGGTATAGCCCAGCTTGGTCAGGATGTCGCGCGGGTAGTATTTGCTATCAACCGGCATCAAGACCGGCTCAAAGGCAAATTTCTCGGCATTGAAAGGGCCAAAGCCTTCGCGAATTGGCGTGGGGGCGACACGGCCAATGCCGTGGTTGGACGCATAGGAGCCTTCAACAAAGAGTTGATGGTCCTTGCTGAGGTTGTAGGTCAGGCGGCCGAAGGCGTCGTATTTGTCCTGGTCGGGCAGATTGTCCAGCGTAGCCGCATAGATGAAGCGGCAGGTGCGACGCTCAAGACCGTTAGGCGAAGGCTCACGGACGACTACAAAAGAGGTCGGCTCACCGCATTGGGTGAAGCGCGAGTCGGGGTACTCGGGGTAAGCGCCGGGTCCGATCAGGCCTTCGATATAGCCTGGGAAAGGTGCGCTCGACGATGGTGGATCCGAGCCAGGAATCTGCGTCACGCCACGGTTGTAGAAAGCCTGGTCAATCGCTTTCAAACGGCTGTTCTTCTGCACATTGCCGGTCAGCAAGAGGTTGAAGCCGTCGCTCGCAATATCGCCGAAACCGACGGCGATGGTGGCGCCCTTCTCGCTGCCGCCGATGCCGGCTTCGGTATTGCCATAACGCACAGAAACCTCGCCGTTGCGATAGTCTTTGCGGGTGATGAAGTTGATCACGCCGGCGACCGCGTCACTGCCGTAAACGGCTGAAGCACCGTCACGCAGAACTTCAATCCGCTCGATGGCCGCGAACGGGATGCTGTTCAAGTCGACCGAAGCGGCGCCGCCGATATTGCCGAAGGGGTGGTTGGCCAAACGCCGGCCGTTCAAGAGTACCAATGTCGAATTCGGGCCGAGGCCGCGCAAATTGGCGTTGGAGGTGCCGTAACCTGTGCCTTGACCGGTGTCAGAGAGCATGGCCGAGTTGGCCGACACGCGGCGCAGCAGGTCTTCGGTATTGGTCGCGCCAGAGGCTTCGATTTGTGCGCGCGTGATGACGGTCACCGGCAAAGCAGTCTCTGCATCCAGCCGTTTGATCGAAGAGCCGGTCACCGAGACGCGTTCCAAGCTTTCTTGCGCCATCACCGAGGGGGCGGTGATCGCCAATCCGCTGGCATAGATCAATGCCAAGGCGGTACTAAGTCGGGTTGTTTTCAACATCGAGCACTCCTGTTTATAGATGGTGTTAGTGCATTGCTGCCGGCCCTATCGGGCCAAGCGGCGCTTGTATCCGGACCGTAAAGTGCGGTGAGCGCATTCTTCTGCCCTGGCCCATGCCTGAGCACCGGTACAAACCCTTCGAGTTGCCTTTTCGCGTCGCTCGCAGGGTGACTTTTCGCACTAGGTGCGATTTCGGCTAGCAGTCAGAGGGGGCGAGGGATCAGGCGGTTTTGAGCCCGTAACGTCGATGCCAGTCGGCAATCTCAGTCACCGTGGGTGCGAGTTCGGCATTCAAGGCCGTCAACGCGACCGGGATTTGCGTCGCATCGCCATGCTCGCCTGCCGCGGCCTCGAGTGCGGTGGCCCGCTCTGCCAGCGTGAGCAGACCCAGATTGCCGCCCAGGCCCTTGAGCCTATGTGCGGCACTGCACAGCGCCGGCAGGCCGGTGATCTGCGCTTCTTCAAACAAGCTCAGGTGCTGGGCATACTGCTTGGCAAAGGTACCCAGCAATTTGGCCAGCAATTCCTGTCGTCCGGCGCAGCGTGTCAGCGCGGCAGCGAAATCGGTACCCGGCAAGTCCGGCCATTGGGTGGCAGATTTGCTGGTTGTTGCCGCCGTGGCCGCCGTGGCCGGTGCTGCCGCTGCCACAGGCTGAGCGGTTGCGGCCTGCTCACGGCGAGGCATGCCTTCGGTTTGCACGAGCAGCACCCGCAAAAGCTCGGCTTGGTCGATCGGCTTTGTCACATGGGCAACCATGCCAGCGGCCAAGCAGCGCCTGCGCTCCTCGGGCAAGGCGTGAGCGGTCAATGCAAGCACCTTGAGCTTGGGTGCTAACTGGTGAATAAGTCGGGTTGCCTCGTAGCCGTCCATATCAGGCATTTGGACGTCCATCAGCACCAGGTCATAGCCGCTGGGCCCCGCTTCGCGTAGGCGCTGCAAGGCTTGCGCACCACCGTCGGCGGCCACCACATCGGCGCCCGCTGCGGCAAGCATGTCTTGCAGGATCTCGCGGTTGATGTCCACATCGTCGGTGATCAACAGCCGCAGGCCGCGCAAGGGGGCTGGGTCAACAGAGCTAGCGGGCAGCGGCTCTTGAGGCGCTGCGGCCTCCTGCAGAGTTGCCGAGATTTCGGGGCTGGCTTGCAAGAAGGGCAGTTCCAAGGTGAAGCATGAGCCATGCCCCAACTCGCTGCTGACACTGATGTTGCCGCCCATCGCCGCCGCCAATTGGCTGCTGATGCTCAGTCCCAGGCCAGTCCCACCGAACTTGCGGGTGGTGGAAGAGTCGGCCTGCTCGAAGGCGGTAAACACTCTTGACTGCTGCTCGGGGCTAAGCCCGACGCCGGTGTCCGTGACCGCAAACAGCAAGCGCCCATCGCGCTGCTCGACGCTCAGCACGACGCGCCCTTTGTCGGTGAACTTGATCGCGTTGGACAGCAGGTTGACGAGAATCTGGGTGGCTCGCAAGGTGTCCAGCATGACCCAATCATGGGTGGCTTTGTATTCGATGCGCAGCCGCAGATTCTTGGCGTCGGCGCGCTCGGACACCAGTTCCAGCACTTCCTTGACCAAATGGCTGAGATTGCAGGGCAGGTTTTCGATGTCGAGCTTGCCGCTTTCGACTTTGGAGTAGTCCAGGATGTCATTGATGACACCGAGCAGATGTCGGCCCGAGCGCACGATGCGCTCGAAGCCGCTGCGCGCCGCGACCGGGTCAGCGCTGCGGCCAATACCCAGCTGCGCCAGGCCCAGCACCGCGTTCAAGGGCGTGCGGATTTCGTGGCTCATATTGGCTAGGAAGTCGCTCTTGGCCAGCGCCAAGCGCTCGGCCTCGTCCTTGGCCTGGCTGAGCTCGCGCTGCAGGCGTTTCAAGGAGCTCACTTCGGTACCGAGATTGAGCATCGCGATCGGCCGCTCCTGCGCGTCCAAGAGCGGCACGGTCGTGATCAAGTAATCGCTGCCGCCGACCAGGGTTTCGCCATACTGGCGCTCCACGGTCAGGCTGGGCGCGCCGGCCATCAGGCGGGCGTCGATGTCGGCGATTTCGGCCGCCACCAGCGCCGGGAACAGATCTCTGGCCGTCGCGCCCAGCACTTGCTCCCGGCGCGTGCCGGTTGCGCGCTCGAAACTGCGATTGATCAAGGTATAGCGGCCCTGCAGATCGCGAATACTGAGGGTAATGGGCAGGGCCTCGATGATGTTTTGCATCAAGAGCTTCTCGGCCACCAGCTCGGCGGTGCGCTCGCGCACCTCATCTTCCAAGCGACCACGGCTGACCCGCAACTCGGTCTCGGCGCGCACCCTTGCGGTAATGTCATGGCCAAACACCACCACACAGGACTCTTCACCCAGCAAGAGGCGCTCCATCTTGATGTCCCACCAGATCGGTGTACCGTCCAGCCGTTTGGATTGCCATTCAAAGTACTGCGCGCCATGCTCCACTGTTCGGTGCACGCGCTGCATCAGCCGGTCTTTGGAGTAGGGCTCACCCGGGCAGATCAAATTGAAGTCCAGCTCCAATACCCGCGAGCAGGCATAGGCGCGCAGAGTTTGCGCGTTGGCAAATCGCAGCGCACCGCTGTCGCCTTCGAGAATCTGTATGCAGGTCAGCGAGTTGTCGAGCAAGATGCGCAGACGCTCCTCGCTATCGCGCAGGTCTTGGGCGGCCACTTGCTGCGCCCGCACGGTGTCGGCCAGTAGTCGGCGTGAGCTCTCCAGGGATGAGGTCACGTCCCAAAACAGGGTGCCGTAGCGAACGACCAACCAGCCCAGAATCAGGCTGGTGGCGCAATAGACGAGAGCATGACTGGCCGAGGAAGGGATATCGGGGTAGAGGGAGCCGCTCAACCCCGCCCCCGTCACCGCTCCGGAAGCCAAGCCCGTATTCAGGCCGTCTATCCATCCTTGGGCTTCAAGCAGCCACAGCGCCAAGAAGCCAAACACGGCCAAGCCGGTAGCCATCTTGGCTGACCCGGTCCCGACCAGCAAGCCCATCGCCACCAGCAAAGCCATCACGCCGACCAAGCCTGGCGCTTGCAGGCCGAAACCCGACAGAGTGGCCGAGCCAAACAAGACCAGCATGGCGCTCCAGCAAAAAAATGCCGCCGCCACGCGCACGCCGTAGAGGCGGGCGAGGCCAAAAGCAAACAAGGACAGCAGCCAAACGATGGCAGCCGCCCGCATATGAGTGAGGCGCTCGGGCCAGGGTTGATCAGTTTGCAGGGCGCTGGCCAGCAGGTGCAGGCTGGCGGCCAGCATCATCAGACACAGCAAGACATAAGCACTGCGGGCGATCTGCGCAACTAACTTGCTATTCAAATCACCAAGGCTTTGGTAGCGCTGCGCGACGGGTTGCGCAGCACTTGCAGTCTCGGTCAACTCGTCAATTGCGCCATCCATCGCCGCTCCCGGAAGCCATCGGTCGCTCAGCCGTGTTGACTCAATTTATGTATCACCCGACCCAGGAACTGCTCGACTTCCTGACTCTTGTCCAGCGACCCCATCACTTTGGCGGCCTGCTTTTTGATGATGCTGCTGAGGAAGTTCTCTTGATCGTCGGTCAAGCCCAGCTTGACGAAGCTGAGTTCGACCTCTTCGGTCAGCTCCTCGAACGCGCGCAGAATCTCCATGCGTTGCTCCTGGCTGCGGGCCGAAATATCGGTCAAGGCGCCGCGCGTCATATTGACCAGATGTCGCACATCGGCCAAATCGCGGCTTGCCAACTCGGTGTCGAGCGAAGCCACCCGCACGATGGCACCTTCGACCAGCATCGCCACATTGTCAATCGCCCGACCCATGCGCTCCGACTCGCTGCGCTCCATATCGCTGCCGCCGCGGTCCATGCGCAGATTGCGCACAAAAAGCACCACCGAGCCATAGGCAAAGCCGGTATGAGCGCCCAAGGGCCGGATTCGTTGCCCCTCGGTCTGGCTGACCAAATGGTCGAGGATGGAGTTCTCAAGTGCGCTGCAAGGGCCTTTGCCGTTGCTGGCGAAAAGCTCGCTGCGGCCCTGAATGCGCAAACAACCTTCCAGGCCATAGCGCTGCAAGGCCTCGAAGATCGCGTGCGCTACATCGGGGTAACTGGCACAAGTACCGAGTTGACGCTGGAACTCCAGCACGACGCCGGCTTCACCCATCATGTCCGCGGTGGACAAGACGGCGTTCATAGTCTCTTCCAACTGCCCGCTCAGTTCTCTTTGCTTGGCGCGGTTGCTCAGCACGAGGCCAATCTTGGCAATCAACTCGCCCGCATCGAAGGGCTTGGGCAGATAGTCGGCGCCGCCCGCCGCATAGCCTTGCAAACGCTCGTCAATGCTGGTGCGCGCTGAATGGAAAATCACCGGAATCTCAGCGCTGCTGGGGTCAGCTTTCAACTGCCGGCAGGTTTCATAGCCGTTCAGCCCTGGCATATCAACATCGAGCACGATCAGATCGAAGGTCTCGGTCGCACAGCGGGCGAGGGCCTCGGTGCCACTGGTGACGCTGCTGATTGTGTAGTCGTCCTCCAGCGTGGCTTCAAGCATTTGCAAGGTCAGCTCGTCATCGTCGACGAGCAGCACACGTGAAGTCTCTGACATATTTTGTTTCCCTTTGGCAACCGTAAAAATCACTCTCAGGGCCGGCCGTCTAGGCGGTGCGCCCTTTCGGGTCATCGACCATAGCGCGCAAAGCTTGAGCCTTGCGCGCCATCGCGCGTTGATTGAACCAGCAAACGCGGCTGCCGCATAGGCTTACCTGCCAACAAGCGTCAGAAGCCCAGTCCTTGGCCCAGACCGGCCAATGTCGCCAGCCCCAGCAAGGCAAAGATCAGTGCCGCCACCGCATGGACCAAGCGCACCGGAATCCGGCCCGCCATCTTGTCGCCCAAGAACACGGCGGGCACATTGGCGATCATCATGCCCAAGGTTGTGCCGGCCACGACAGCGACGAAGGCGTTGAACTGTGCAGCCAAGGCGACGGTAGCAATCTGTGTTTTGTCGCCCATCTCGGCCATGAAAAAGGCCACCACTGTGGTGCCAAAGACGCCCAGCTTGAGCTTGCCTCCGCCCTCGACTTCTTCGTCTATTTTGTCCGGAATCAGCGTCCAGACTGCCATGGCCAAAAAGCCGATGCCCAAAACCCAGCGCATGGTCATGGGGCTGACCTGCGCCGTGATCCAAGCGCCAAGAGCGCCGGCAAAGGCATGGTTGGCAACCGTGGCGACCAAAATGCCCAGGCAGATCGGCAGCGGCTTTCGGAAGCGCGCCGCCAACAAGAAAGCCAAGAGCTGGGTTTTGTCGCCGATTTCGGCCAAGGCGACGACGCCGGTGGAGATCAAGAAGGCTTCCATCTCAGCGCGCGCCAGGCCGACCCGAACGCGCGGACAGGCCCACGAGGGGCAGCGAACTGAGTGTATGGGTGGATTGGGTCATGTGAATCCTCAGCGGCCGGCATAGATGAACGATTGACCACCCTCACGCCGGCCGCAAAGCAGGTGTGGGTGGTCAAAGGTCTTGCCAGGTAAGGTCAATACTGCCGGCGCCATGATCATAAGGATCAAGTATGTTGACGCGGGCCGGCACAATGTGCAGCGGCTACTCCCCAATGACCACGCTATTTTAGCTTGATACTTGTGCGGCGCAGGTCTTGAGTGGCCAGGTCCAGCTCGGCGGCAGGAATCAGCCAGGCCTCGGGGTGCTGCTGGCGCAAGCCACGCCCTGCCTGCTTGAGGTCAGACACGATCACCATGCGCACGGCTGTGGCGGGCCAATATTGCCGCGCAAAGGCCTGCACTTGCTCAGCATTGACGCTGGCCAATTGAGTGACATGCTCGGTCAGTTGAGCCAGCGGCTCGCCGCGCTCAAGCTGCTCGGCGGCCAGGCTGGCGAGCGACTGCGTGGTCTCCATCTGACGAGCGAATTCGCCAATCAGGCCATTTTTGCGCGCCAGCAATTCTTCCGCCGGCACCGGCTCGCTGGCCATGCGCAGCAACTCGCTGCGCAGCAGTTCCGCAACCTCGGCCGCATTGTGATGTTTGGTTTGGGTGCCTAGCAGCATCAAGCCGCCCCCCGGCAGAGATTCGGCGCTGCTGTAGGCGCCGTAGCTCAGGCCTCGCTTGATGCGCACCTGTTGATTGGCGCGCGAAGAGTAGCCGGCGCCCAGAACCGCGCTGGCCAAGGCCCCGATACTTGCTTGTCCTGTGCTTGCTTGCCCATGCTGCTGAGCCGGGAAAGGGGCCAGCAGCAGGACCGCACTCTGGCCGCTGCCGGGCAGATCGACCAGCAAGGTCGGCGGCCCAAGCGCTTGTGCTGCCTTGGCGAACGCGGGCCTTGCCGGCGTGGAAGCGTGATGAACCCGCTGCCAAGACCCAAAGTAGCGCTCGGCCAAGGCCAGGCCCTGAGACAGATCGATATCGCCTGCCAGCAGCACGGTGGTCTGTTCGGGCCGCAGTTGTTCGCGGCAGAAGGCCTCCACGTCCTCACGCCGAATGCGCGCCAGCGACTGCTCGGTGCTGAGGCGGCCAGGCGGACTGTCACCCCAGTAGAGCCGCCAGGCCAACTGGGTTGCAAGCACGGCGGGGTCGGTCGCCTCCAGCCTGATCGTCTGTTGGAGTTGCAGGCGGCTGCTGTTGATCTCTGACGGCGGCAAGGTCGGTGAGCGCAAGACGTCGGCCAGCAGCCCCAAGCTGTCGCTCAAGCGCTCGCTCATCGTCGTCATGACCAAGCGGCTGGCCTGAGCGCCGGTGCTGATCTCAAACCCGCTGCCCAGAGCGTCGGCTGCGTAGGCCAGGGCGGTGGCGTCGGCCATCACCGAGCCCCGCCTTGCACCCTTGCCGAGCACGCCGAAACTCAACTCTGCCAAGCCACTCTTGCCGGGCGGGTCGGTCAAGCTGCCGGCCTGCACGCTCAACATCGCCGTCACCAAAGGCAGACCGCGGCGCTCGATCACCACCAAACGCAAACCGTTGGCCAACTCGGCTTGCGCAAACACCGGAAGCTGCAAGGGCAGCGGCGGCGCCGGCGCAGGTGGACTGTCGAAACCCGCCGCTTGCGCGCGCAGCGGCCAGCCGGGTATCAGCAGCAAGGTCAGCAATAGCAGACATGGCAGCCATGTCACCCATGTCACCCATGTCACCCAAACATGGCGCCTCATGTTCGAGCGCCCGACAGGCCGGGCACCCTCTTTGTCGCTTGCGGGCCATAGAGCAGCGCCACACGGGCCGCTTGCTGCACATCGCGCCGCACCACCCGCTGCACATCCGCCGCACTGACCGCCTGCAAGGCAGCCAAGTCATGCCCGGCCTTGCCGGCGTCAAAGTGCAGCGTGGCGGCCATGCCGACCATCTCGGCCAGACCTTGCGCGGTTTGTCGCTTGATCAGCGCGGCGGTGATGAGCTGAGTTTTTGCCTTGTCCAGCTCCCGTTCGCTGATCGGTGCTTCGGCGAGCTTTTGCACTTCGCGGGTCAGCGGTGCGACCAGTGCCGCGGCCTTGTGCCCATCGGCCGCTACCGCATGCGCGACCAACAAGCCAGCCTCTGCATTCAGCTGGGCCTCAAAGCCCACGCTTTGCGCCATTTGATCGCGGTAGATCAGCCCTTCGCTGAGCCGTGCCGAATCCCCCTGCGACAGCACGGCTTGAGCGATTTGCCAGACGACCGCGTCGGGGCTGTCGGCTCGCGGACCTTGCCAGATCAGCAGCGCAGCGGGCTGTGATGCCGGCGGCGCCAGCAGCCGGTGCGTCTGATCGCGAATGCGGCGCGGCTCGATGATGGCTTTGCGCGGGATTGGCCGGCTGGGGGCGGCAATGCTGCCGAAGTAACGATCCACTGCGGCGTCCAGCCGCGCCGGATCGAAGGCGCCGGCGACGATCAACACGGCGTTATCCGGGCGGTAGTAGTTGGCGTGGAACTCCGCCAAGTCGGCCAAGGTGGCTGCGTCCAACTCTTCGATACTGCCGATGACGGGCCGCCGGTAGGGGTGTTCCTGGTAGCCGTAGCTCGGCACCGCATGGAAGAGTCGGCCATAGGGCTCGCTCAGCACGTTTTGAGCGTATTCCTCCTTGACGACCGCTCGCTCGCTGTCAAAACTTGCTTGGTCAACGGTCAGATTGGACATGCGCTCAGCCTCGGCCCACAGAATGGGCTCCAAGTGATTGGCCGGCACGACGCAGTGATAGGCCGTCACGTCCTCGGCGGTGAAGGCATTGTTGCTGCCGCCTACGTCCTCCGTCATGCGATCGAATTGTTCGTTAGCCATATGGCGTGTGCTTTTGAACATCATGTGTTCAAACAAATGCGCAAAGCCGCTGCGCCCGACCGGGTCATCTTTGCCGCCGACTCGGTACCAGACCTGCACGCTGACCGTGGCTCCCGCAGCCGGCAGCTTGATGAACTCAAGCCCATTCGCCAGCAGCCGCCTTTGCAGCGGCAGGGCTGCGATGGTGTCGAGTCGCGCTGCGCCGGTCACGGCCCCTGCCCCCCATAAACTGCTTGCGCTGGCCATGCCGGCCATGCCGGCCATGCCCAGGCTGAACTGCAGCAGGCTGCGGCGACGGCTAGAAAACAGACTTTTCATCACAAAACTACCTTCATGGCAGCAAGCATATCTGCGCTGCTGACATAGCGCTGTCAGCAGGCGGGTGGCAGACTGGCGCCTGAGCTCTAACAGGAGGTACATATGAAATTCGCTTACACGATTGTTTACGTTGACGATGTGGCCGCTTCGCTGGCTTTTTTTGAACAGGCTTTTGGTCTGAGCAGGCGGTTTTTGCATGAATCAGGCTGCTATGGTGAGCTGGAGAGCGGCGCCACCGCGCTGGCTTTTGTTGATCACGCGACCGCGCGCGACAGCGTCGGCGGCGACTACATCGCGGCCGGCAGCAGTGCCTTGCCGCTGGGCATGGAAATTGGCCTGGTCACCGAGGACGTGGCGGCTGCATTTGAGCGCGCCGTCAAGGCCGGGGCAAGCGCCTTGAAGGCTCCGCTGACCAAACCCTGGGGTCAGACGGTCGCCTATGTGCGCTGCCCGGACGGCACATTGGTGGAGTTGTGCACCGCGATGTCTTGAATTGCTGCCCGGCGAAGCAAGTATGCGGGGCCTAGGCCCCAAGAGCCGTGCCCAACTGGCGACCTTGGGCGTGCACAGCCTGAGCGAGCTGCGCGCGCAGGATGCGATCGAACTCTACGCCCGGTTAAAACGCCAATGGCCGGGTGTCAGCATGAATCTGCTCTATGCATTGATCGGCGCGCAAGACGATCTGGATTGGCGTGAGGTGGCGCGGGAGCGTCGTACCGAGCTGTTGCTGCGACTCGACGATCTGGGTTTGGCGCCTAAGTAATAGCGCCTCGCCGCTTAATATGGGGGCCATGATCACCTCGCTGGACCTTGCCCTGATTTACCTCATCGCCGCCGTGCTCGGCGTGGTGTTGTGCCGTTCGCTGAAGCTGCCGCCGATGCTGGGCTATTTGGTGGTCGGCGTGCTGATCGGGCCGAATGCCTTGGCGCTGGCCGGCGACACTGCCAGCATCCGCTACCTGGCCGAGTTCGGCGTGGTCTTTTTGATGTTCGTGATCGGGCTGGAGTTCAATCTGCCCAAGCTTTACAGCATGCGCAAGCTGGTGTTTGGCCTCGGCTTGTGGCAAGTTGTCATCACCATCTTGGGCGCAGTGGGCCTGCAGTTCTTGCTGACCTGGGCCTTCTCGGCGATGGGCAGCAGCTGGGGTCTGGACTGGAAGGGCGCCTTGGTGCTGGGTGCGGCAATGGCGATGAGCAGCACGGCCATCGTGGCCCGCTTGATGGCCGAGCGGCTTGAACTCGAGAGCGAGCATGGCAGGCGCGTGATCGGCGTGCTGCTTTTTCAGGATCTGGCTGTGGTGCCCTTGCTGGTAATGATCCCGGCGCTGAATAGCGGTGGTGCCGAGATGGCGGAGTCGCTCGCCTGGGCCGGCTTCAAGGCGGTGTTGCTGCTGACGATTTTGTTTGTCGGCGGCCAGAAAGTAATGCGCTGGTGGTTGACGCTGGTGGCGCGCCACAAAAGCGACGAGCTTTTCATGCTCAATCTGCTGCTCGTTACGCTGGGCCTGGCCTGGCTGACCGAGCATATGGGCTTGTCGCTGGCGCTGGGCGCTTTTGTGGCCGGCATGCTGATCGCTGAGACCGAGTACAAGCACCAGGTGGAAACCGACATCCGGCCTTTTCACGATGTGCTTTTAGGTCTGTTTTTTATCACCATTGGCATGAAGCTGGACTGGCACACCTTGGTGGATCAATGGTGGCTGGTGCTGTTGTTGAGCGTGCTGCCGATTCTGGTCAAGTTTGGCTTGATTGCCGGCCTGGCTTGGCTGTTCAAGGCGCCGACCGGGGTGGCGCTGCGCACCGGCATTTATTTGGCGCAAGCGGGTGAGTTCGGCTTTGTGATCCTGACCCTGGGTGCGCAGTATCAGCTGGTGGCCTCGCAGTACATCAGTCCAGTACTGGCCGGGATGGTGATTTCGATGCTGGCCTCGCCTTTTTTGATCATGTACAGCAACCGCATCGTGATGAAGTTGTCCAGCAGCGATTGGATGATGCAGTCGCTGCAACTGACCACCATTGCCAAGAAGGCCTTCAAGGCCGAGAGCCATGTGATCATTTGCGGCTACGGCCGCAGTGGCCAGAACCTGGCGCGCTTGCTGGAGGGCGAACATATCCCCTATATGGCGCTGGATCTGGATCCCGACCGCGTGCGCCAAGCGGCTGCCGCCGGCCAGAGCGTTGTGTTTGGGGACGCTGCGCGCCTGCAAAGCCTGATGGCGGCCGGCTTGGCACGGGCCAGCGCGGTCGTGATTAGCTTCCCCGGTACGCCTTCCGCGCTGAAGATCTTGCGCCTGGTGCAAGAACATGCGCCGCAGGTGCCGGTGATCGTGCGCACGATTGACGACACCGACCTGGAGCGCCTGCGCGCCGCCGGAGCCACCGAGGTGGTGCCGGAGGCGATCGAGGGTTCATTGATGCTGGCCAGCCATGCGCTGGCGCTGGTCGGCGTGCCGATGCGGCGCGTGATCCGCCTGACCCGCGACGCGCGCGATGCGCGCTATGGTCTGCTGCGCGGCTTCTTCCACGGCGCCGATGATGACACCGGCGAGGAGCGCCATCACGCCCGCTTGCGCACCGTCACGCTGCCCACGCAGAGCGCCTATGTGCACCAGGCCCTGGGTCTGCTGGCCCTGCACGCGACCGGGGTGTCGGTGGTATCGGTGCGGCGCGCCAACGGGGCGGTTGTGGACGCCGATGACAAATTGCTGCTCGACGCCGGCGATACCCTTGTGCTGTCGGGCGTGCCCGAAGCGTTGGCTTTGGCCGAAGAAAAAATACTCAGGGGCTGACCCAGTCTTCCACGCTCATGCCCTGGTGGTGGCTCAAGAAGAGTTGACCATCGAACCAGCGCGTCCAGTTGCTGGCCTTGAGCAGATCCAGCACCGGGCCCTTGACCTCGGACAGGTCCAGCCGCAGACCCTGGCGCTTCAGGCTGCTATGCAGCTCCCGCAAGGCCTCCAAGCCGCTGAAGTCGATGCTGTTGACCGGCGACATCATGATCACCACGCGGCGCACATCGGGAAACTTGTTCAAATGCCCTTGCACCACGTCGGCCAGGCTGCGCGCATTGGTGAACAAAAGGCTCTCGTCGATGCGCAAGCCCATCACATCGGACAGGCATTCGACCGCATAACGCTCGACATTGCGGTAATGCTCGGTGCCCGGCACCCGGCCCAGCAGCGCCACATGGGGCCGCGCACTGCGCTTGAGCAGGAGGGCGATGGAGCCCAGCACGCCCAGCCCGAGGCCGGCGGCGACGCTCCAGCACAACACGATCAGCGTCACGGCGATCATCAGCACGGCCTCGCTGCGCGCATAGGCCCAAGCTTCCACAAAGGGTTGCCATTTCAGCCCGGACAAGACCGCCACCATGATGGTGGCGGCCAGCACCGATTTGGGCAGCCAGGCCAATGGCTCGGCCAGCAGCAGCAGCGCCAAGGCCATCAGGCCGGCGATATAGACGCCTGTCATGCGGGTGCGCCCGCCGGCTTCGTGCGTGAGCACGCTGCGCGAAAAACTGCCGGCCACCGGCATGCCACCGCTGAAGGCCGCCACCAGGTTGGCACCGGCCAGGCCGCGCAACTCGGCCGCCGGACTGACGCGAGCATCGCCCAGCTTGACGCGCCGACGCCCCAGTGACTCGGCCACCACCAGGCTCGAGACATAGGCCATCAAGGCCAAGAGCAAGGCGTGCGGCAGCAACAAGGCCCAGAGCCCGGCGTCCAGCGGCGGGGCGCCTAGCGGCAAGGCCAGCGCCGGCAGCGCGCCGAGCAAGGCCACGCCATGGGCTTGAACCTGGCTCCAATAGGCCAGTGCCATGGCCGTCAAGAGCAGCAGCAATGGGGCCAAGCGGGCCAGCACCGGGCTCAAGTAGCGTCGCCCGGCCAGCAAGAGCGCCACACTCAGGCAGCCAAACAAGGCGGTCGCGCCATGCCAGGGGCGCGCGCCTTGCCAAAGACTGTTGATCACGGCCGGCAGATCGAAGCCCTTGGCCGTGCTGCCCAGCAAGACCGGCAACTGGCTTAAAGCGATGGCCAGCGTCGCGCCGGTCTCGAATCCATGCAGCACCGGTACCGACAGCAGCGAGGCCAGCGCATCCAGGCGCAGCAAAGCGGCCAGCGCCAGGATCAGGCCGACTTCGGCCGCCAGCACCAGCGCGCCGTCGCTGGCGCTGACGCCGGCCGGCAAACTGCCTAGCGCTTGCGCAATCATCAATGCCAACACCGCCACCGGGCCGACGCCCAGCACCGGGCTGGACCCCAAAGCGGCATAGGCCAAGAGCGGCAGCAAGCTGGCGTAAAGGCCAATCTGTGGCGGCAAGCCGGCCAACATCGCATAGGCCAGGCATTGCGGAATCAGCAGGATCGCGACCACCAAGGCGGCCAAGATGTCGGCCTGCGCAAGCTCGCGGCCATAGGGCAGAGAAAATTTCATAGCGGCTGACTCAGAGGCTTTGCAAGGCCGCCGGGCCCAAGACCTGCAACAGGCTGACCCGCTCGGATGAGCAAGCAGCGTCGAAATCGGCCTCGATCTGCATCAAAGCGTCGCTGTCGCGCGCGTCCACGGTCGCAATGCCCATCGCCCGGTTGCGGCCGCGCGACTTGGCGGTGTAGAGCGCCATATCGGCCCAGTTGACCGCCTGCTCCCATTGCAGCGCGAGCTTGGACGGTGGCAAGGGGAAATGTGCGAAGCCTATGGACACGGTGACCCTCAAGGGGCCGCTTTCGGTGTTGACGGGCACGGCGCCAATCGCTTGCAAGATGCGCTCGGCAAGATGCGCCAAATGGTCAAGGCTGACATTCGGGGCGAAGACCAAGAACTCCTCGCCGCCCCAGCGCACCACCAGATCTTCGGCGCGCACCGCATGGCTGAGCCGGCGCGCCACCTCGCAAATCACCACATCGCCGACGCCATGACCATGCTGATCATTGACATGCTTGAAGTGGTCGATGTCTATCATCAAGAGCGCGCCATTGAATTGGGCCGGGGCCTGCTGGGCCATCACGCCGAGGAAATGGCGGCGGTTGGCAAGATCGGTCAGCGGATCGCGCTCGCTCTGTGCGCGCAGCAAAGCTTCGTTCGCCTTCAGGCTTTTATTGGCCTGGCGCACGCGTTTGACCATCACAGCCACCAAGCCTATCGACAGCGCCAGCAAGGCCGCCATGGCCAGCCCAACATACTGTGCGAGTTGGCGGTTGGCGAGCTGCTTGTCCACCAGGTTTTTGTCTCGGATCAGCAGATCCAGATCGGCTTGCTTGCGGTCGCTGTCGTATTTGATTTTCAGCTGGCGCAGCGAGGTCTCGCGGTTCAGGGCCACCAGTTCCTTGTTCAGGCTGCGCTCGGCGTGGAAATTGGCCAAGGCCTCTTTGGCCTGGCCGGCTGCGCCCCAAGCTTCGCCCTCTTCGCGCAGCTCCTCGATCAATACGGCGTGATCGCTCCAGTCCTGCCGCATCTCTGCCAAGAGCGTCAGCTCGCGGCGAGCGCGCTCAAATTGCCGGGCCTGAATCAAGGCCAAGGCCAGATTGTGGCGGGTAGAGCGTTCCAGCCTTTGGTCACCCAGGGCTTGCAACTGCGGCAAAGCTTTTTCGGCCGCTGCGATGGCTTGTTTAGGCTGTTGCAGCCGCACATAGATGTCGGACAGGCCGACCTGCATCTGGGCCATCAAATGCGGCGCATCGGCTTGGGCGGCGAGGGCCAAGCCTTCCTCCAAGGCGCGCAGTTGATCGGCAGGCCTGGCGGTCCGCGAGGCCAGCGCCGCCTCATAGCCCTTCATATGCGCCATTGCCAGCACATCACCTTCGGCGCTCTTCAGGCCCTGCGCCATCCAGTGATGCATTTCTTCGCTATGCCCTGACAAGTGCCCGAGCACTGCCAAACTGCCCATGCTGAGTGTGCGCAAATAGTTGTCTTGGCCTGCCTCGGCCAGCGCCAAGCCATGGCGGGCGGATGCCTCGGCCATGCTCAAGACACCTTCGTTCTGCTGCTTGCGCGTCAGCACGCGCAAGGCTGCCCAGGCGCTGCGAAAGTCGCAGTCCGCAGGCATGGCCTTGCGCACTTGCTCGTGATTGCATTGCGGCTCCAAAGCCGCCAGCGCTTTTTCGGCGTGCTCGGCCGCCTGTAGGCTGCGCCCGCCTTGGTCGGCATGCAGCGCGCGCAAAAGGTTGACCTGCCCTTGGCTCTGTGGGTACTGACTCAAATTGGTGGCGATGGCCTCGACGGCTGCATCATTGCCGGCCGCCACTTGCATGCGACCTTCGGCCAGCAGCAGTTGTTGGCTTTTGCCCGCATGGGCGGGATCAAGTCGAAACTTCTGCAATATTTGCAAGGCCAAGGCGGGCTTGTCATAGGCGATCCGTTGCAGTCGGGAGAGTTGCAGGTCCAAAACGGGGTCAAACAGCGCGCTGCCACCAGCCTCCGCAGCCCGACTGGCGGCGCAAATCAGCATCAAAAGGCCTGTGCAGAGCCAGCGTTTGCTGCTGTTGGGGGCCGGGTTGTTTGGCTTGGTGGGCGCGGTGCTCATGACGCAGACGCCCCGATTTCCGGGCCATGCAAGCCCAGCAGTTTGATGCTGCCCTCATGCCAAGCCGCCTCCATGCGCGCCGCCAAGTGCAAGAGGCCGGCTTCGTCAGCCGCGGCAATCGAGTGAATCCCGTAGGCCTTGTTGCGGCCATGGGCCTTGGCCATATACATCACGGTGTCGACCAAGTCGATGGCGCGCTCCCAGCTCAGCGCCAGGTCTTGCGGCGCGACGGGGAAGCTGGCGAAGCCTATCGAGGCGGTGATGGCAATGCTTTGTGAGCCATGGCTGACGGCTTGGCCGCCTATGCTGTCAAGCAGGCGTTGCGCCAAGGCGCCGGCGTAGGCGGCGTCGCGCGTGTCCACCACGATCAAGAATTCTTCACCCCCCCAGCGCACCACCAGATCTTCATCGCGCAGCACGCTGCGCAGGCGCTTGGCGATTTCAATCAGCACGCTGTCGCCGGCCGCGTGGCCGTGGCTGTCATTGATGCGTTTGAAGTGGTCGATATCGATCAAAAACACCGTGCCATTGAGCTTGCCTTGGTCGGCCAGGCGTTTGATGGCGGCCTGAAAATGGCGTCGGTTCGACAAGCCGGTCAAAGGGTCGCGCTCACCTTGCACGCGCAGCTCGGCATTGCTGGTGGCCAAGGCCTGGTTGGTTTTGCGAATGCGTTGATAGGCCAAGATCAGCAGCACGCCCGACAGCAGCACGCAGCCGCCGAGCGCAGCCCAGAGCTTGAGCCGCAGGTCGCGCTCGCGAATCTGCTCGGCTTTCAAGTTCATGTCGCGGTTGAGCAACTCGACCTCTTTGGCGCGGCGTTCGTCGTCATAGCGGGCCTGCGCTTCCAGCACAGTTTTGCGGGTATCGGCGCGCAGCGACTGATCAATCAGCTTGCGGTACTGATGGTAGGCCAGGGCTGCGCCAGGCAGATCACCGGCCTTCTCGAGGTAAATGCCCAACTCCTGCCAGCCCAAAGCGGCGCCGCTATTGGCCCCGCGCTTTTCGTCGATCGCGATGCCTGCCAAGACGTCACGCTTGCCCTCCTCAATGCGCTTGAGTGCAATCTTGGCCAAACCCATATTGGCCTGGGCCACGGCCTGTGCGGACAGGTCTTGGCCCTTCACCGCCAGCGGCAAGGCTTCTTCAGAGAGGCGCAAAGCCTCTTTGTAATTGCCTTGCTTGAGGTGATGGTCTGCATAGTTGGCCAAGGCCAGTGAAAGGAAATCGGTCACGCCGGAGCGCCGCGCGTGATCGATCGCCTCTTGCTTGGCTTGCTGCGCCAAGCCGGGCTTGCCCAACTCTGCAAAGACGATGCCGCGCAAAGTCTGCACCGTCATCAGCGCATAGGGGTTGGGGTCGCGTTCAGCCTCGGCCAGGGCCTCGGCAATGGTCTGTTCGGCGCGTTCAAGTTGTTGCGCCCCGACATAGGCATTGGCCAAGCCGACGAGAGGCTCCACTCTGCGCCAGGGCGCGCCAGTGCTTTCGGCCAGCTTCAAGGCCTGATGAAGGTTGACCAGGGCCGCATCAACATTGCCGGTGTCGGCTTGCATGATGCCCAGCAAATAGTAGGCCCGCCGCAGCGCCGAGGTCTGGCCTGCAGAGTAGGACGCCAACGAGCTCAACTCTTTTTTGGCCAGCTCCAACTGCCCCTTTTGATCGAGACTGCGCGCCCTGAGCCAATACTGGGCCAAAGTCGCCTCGGCCAGATTGCGCTGATTCGGCCAGTCAGCGAGTGACTTCTCAATTGCCGCGACGGCGGCCGCGTCGCGACGATTCACGGCCAATTGGCCGCGCAGCATCAGCAACTCAAGCAGCTCGGCACTGCCCGGCTTGAGCTGGCTCTGCAAAGCCTGTAGCTCTCGCTCGCTTTCGACCGGCTTCAAGGGCCCGGCCCGCTCGATGCGCTCGAGCTCTTGCATCATGGCCGGATTGTTGGCCGTCGGGGCGCTGCTTGAGGCCGCTGCTTCGACCTTGTCTGCGGGTTTGCAAGCGCTCAAGCCGGTCCCTGCGAGCGCCAGCGTCAGCAGGGCGCCGGCCAAGCGCAGGCCCACGGGTGACCGTGCCGCCTTGTCGCTTGCGGATGTGACTCTGCTCATTGGGTTTGCTATCGACTTCACGGCGGCTGACTTGACTCCCGACACGGGCTTTTGGCCCTGGGCTTTGTCAAGGAAAACATAGTTGGCGCGACATTTTCACGGGGGCTCGGCAGCAGTGTAGTGAAGCCGCAAGGTGCCGGACGCGCTTTTGGGAGGCATTTGCGGGCTTTGGCCTCGGCATTTGCCCTGATGCCATGCGTCAAAAGCTGCCGTGGCATGGACTAGGCAGCCCACTTTAAGCGGGCCGCCAAGTTCGCAGCCAGCCTGCACGCGCTCAACCTTAAAAGTTTTGACTACACATTAAAATTGATAAATAATCAATCAAAGAGTAGCTGGTACATAAAATGCGAATTTCGAAGTCACAAACCGAAAAGAACCGCCGCTTGCTTATTCAAACAGCGGTGGATCTGATGACGGCCCAGGGCTTCGAGGGCACGACGATGAAGCAGATCGCGCGCGCCGCCGACTTGGGTGACGCAACGATCTATAAATACTTCCCCAGCAAGGAGAAGTTGCTGCTGGCCTACTTCGAGCAGGCCGCGGCCGACGCTTTGGCGCAGGTTTCCAAGACCAAGGGGCTGCCCGGCTTCAGCTTGCAGGAGCGCATGCAACTGCTGATCGATGCTTTGCTGGAGCAATTTTTGCCTGACCGTGAGTTCGTGGCCCTGGCCCACAAGCTGGTGGCGGGCGCACCCTTGTTGATGATGGGTGACGAGTTGCCGGGCAAGGCCTTGCTCAAACAAGCCTTCACCGAGATGCTGGAGCAGGCCGAAAGCAAGGGCGAAATTGCAGCATGCGGCTTCAAAGTCAGCTTGGCGGCGCTGCTGGCCGACGGCGTTTATGCCGTCACCGCTTACTGGCTGCGCGACGATTCCGACGAGTTCGCCAACACGACACAGATGGTCGATCTCAGTTTGGGTCTGTTGGTGCTGGCCCTGCACAGCGGCATCGTCAACAAGGCCTTGGACCTGGGTGGCTTCATGCTGCGCAGCCAGTTGAGCCGGCTCTTGCGCGATGGCAATGGTTTGCTGGACCTGCTCAAGCTCGCACGCATGGGACTGAGCGGGGGCGCCAAATGAAGCCTCAAGCCCCCGCGATGGTCTTGAAAACTGCGCTTCCCGAGGGCAGCCACATCATCCAGGCGCTGGCCGGTGCCGACTTTGCCGACAGCTACCGCTTTGCCAGTACTCAGCCCGAGGCCACTGCGCTTGAGCAATTCTTGGCTTTGGCCGCGCGCACGCCAAACTGGATGAATTGCTTGATGACTCTGCGCAACCAGGCGGTGCGTTGGGTCGGCCTGAAGAACCTGGGCGCCCTGAGCCCTGAGCACGCGCGCAAACCGGCCTCAAGCTACCGGCCGGGTGAGCGGGTCGGCATTTTCACGCTTCAGTATGCGGATGAGCGCGAGGTGATTCTGGAGGACCGCGACAAGCATCTGCATGTGCAGGTGTCGCTGTTCCGGCTGGGTGCAGCTGAGTTGCAGATGAGCACCGTCGTGCATATCCATAACCGGCTCGGCCGCGTCTATATGAGCGTGGTCGGCCCGGTGCACGGCCTGATCGTGCCCTTGATGCTGAAGCAGCAACTCGGCGATGTCCGCTGAAGCGCCTCGCACCGGCCGCTTGGCGCGCGGTGCGATCGCCGGGATGGCGGTCGCGCGTGCCGGTGCCGCCCATATAAGCCACCGTGCGCAAGCGCTGGGGCGCTCGCAAGCGCAGGCCGAGCAGGCGCGTCTCGCCCATGAAGCCAAGCTTGGCCGCATTCTTTTTTCAGCCTTGAATCAGCTCAAGGGCACGGCGCTGAAAGCCTCGCAGTTGCTCAGTTTGGAGCTGGGTCTTCTGCCCGAGGGCATGCGCCAAGAGTTGGCCAAAGCGCATTACCAGGTCACGCCGCTGAACCGGGCCTTGGTGATCAAGCTGCTGCGCCAGGAGTTCGGCCGGGGGCCCGACGAGTTGTTTGCACATTTTGAGGCGAGCGCGATTGCTGCGGCCAGCCTGGGTCAGGTGCATGGCGCGACCTTGGCAAACGGTGAGGACGAAGGCGAGTCGGTCGCCGTGAAGCTGCAATACCCCGGCATGGCTGCCTCGATAGGCAGCGATATGGCGATGCTGCGCACGCTTTTGCAGACGCTGGGGCGAGGCTCGGATGCGCTGCCGAATGAGACCGTCATCCAGCGCGTGCTGAGCGATATCGAAGCCAAGCTCGCTGAGGAACTGGACTACCTGCATGAGGCCGAGCAGCTGCGCTGGTTCGGCCAAGCCTTCGCGTCGCGGCCAGACCTGGTGCTGCCGCGCACTTTTGCGCAGCTCAGCAGCAGGCGCGTGCTGACCATGCAGCGCTTGCCTGGCATGCATCTGAATGAATGGCTAGCGACCGCACCCAGCCAGGCCGAGCGTGATCACTTCGGGCAACTGCTGTTCGACACCTTTATGTTCAGTCTGTTCGAGCTGCGACGGCTGCAGGCCGACCCACACCCCGGCAACTATCTGTTCATGAGCGAGGGCCGCTTGGGCCTGCTGGACTTTGGTTGCACCAAGCACATCAGCGCCTCGTTCTGCGATGGGCTCAGCCATGCATGGTCGGCGCTGCTGCGCCGGCCCTGCGACCTCAAGCGAGTGCAGCAGGCCTATCTGGACTTGGGCCTGATCGCGCCGACCTTGAGCGCAGCCGAGTTTGGCGACGCATTGATGCCGGCGCTGGCTGCGGTGCAGGCCTGGCAGACGGCGCCTTTTGCAGCGGCGGTCTATGACTTCGGTCAGCACCCGGACATGCCCCGCAGCGAGCCTGCTCAGCAGCGCCAGGCGGTCCGCTATCTGCAGACGCTCGCGCCCGAGCTGCCCTATTTCGACCGCGCCTACCTGGGGCTTGTGCTGATGCTCAGGACGCTTGGCGCCAGGGTGCGTACCGGCAATCCGTGGATAGCCTGAAGGCTGCCCCATCCCTATCCTTGTCCCAATTGCAAGACCGCAATTCAAACCCTTAGCCTCCCGGAGAAGCCTATGAGCTCAAAGCAGCCCGTCGCCACAAGACCGCAACGCATCTGGATCGGCCATTGGCTGATGGCTGTGGCTGCGCTGCACACCTTTTTCGCCATGATGGTTCTTCAGCAGCCCTTGCTCGGCATCGTGCGGCGCGGCGTCTTCAACACGGTGGGGCAAGACCCGATGACGGCCGCTGCCGTCTGGTTCCTGTTGTTCGCGGCCCCGCTGGCCTTGCAGGCGCTGGCGATCACGTCCCTGGAGCGCAGCGGGCAAAACGCTGCCCTGCGCCGCCAAGGTGTGGGTCTGCTGGCAATGAGCGTTATGGGCGTGATCCTGATGCCGGCATCGGGCTTCTGGTTGGCGATGCCGGCCGGCATCGCCTTGCTGCGGCGCTCAAGCCCTATGGGTCAAGCCGAGGCGGCCCCGATCAGGCCATGAAGATCATTGAGCTAACAACTTTTTGCGACGCGTTTTCCGTTCCTGATGGCAATGGCGCGTATCGAGCCAGCGCTGCTGGTCCGGGATGATCAGCGTTCCTGCACAAAGCTGCAAATCGAACGTGCCGGTGCTTCGGCCCTGCACTGCATAGCGTCGAATTTGAGCGTGTAGGGGATCGCTGCCGCGCTGCGGTTGAGTACCACCAGCACCTTGCTGCCATCCGGATTGATGAAGGCCGTCACTTCCAGGTCCTGCTTGCTGGCCGCGCACAGCAGGCGCTGTGCGCCCGGCGTGATGAAGCGCGAAAAATGCCCGAGATAGAAATATGAGCTTTGTCGCATCAGCGCCCCGGTTTGGCGGTCTGCCATGATCGGCGCGCTGCATAAATTGCCGACATGATTCGGGCCGCCGGTCTCGTCGAGCAGCAGATTCCAGTCGATCCAGCCGACCGTCCAGCGATTCAGATCGTTGATGATGTTGCGGGCATAACGCTCACCCAGGGCGGCAGAGCCGAGGTGCGGCCCACCTTCCTGGCAGCCTTCGGTGAACAGCAGCGCTTTGTCGGGCCAGGCGTCATGCAGCAGTTGCACATGGTCGAAATGGTCTTCGCCATACCAGTGGAAGCCGCAACCCCAGACATATTTGGCGGCCGCGGCATCGCTGTAGACGAGCGCCGCACGCTCCACCATCAGGTCGCGGTTGTGATCCCAGACGATGATCTTGATATGGCCCAGGCCTGCTTCGGCCAAGGCGGGACCGAGATGGTCACGGACAAAGTCGCGCTCTTGCTCGGCGCTGTAGATGCAGGAGTCCCAGCGCTGGGTGGCGGCCGGCTCGTTCTGCACCGTGACGCCCCAGATCGGCACGCCTTCAGCAGCATAGGCTTGAATGAAGCGCACATAACAGCGTGCCCAGACGGCGGCGAACTGGGGCAGCAGCTCGCCGCCTTGGTTCATTTGCCCGTTGCTTTTCATCCAGGCCGGCGGGCTCCAGGGTGAGGCCAGCAAGCGCATGGGTGCCGCTCCCGAGGCCTGCGCC